>JAVBXO010000151.1 GCA_030824535.1 Azonexus sp.
CTGCAGCAGAGAAACGAGATTATGAAGAACTTCTTAATCCCCGTCAAGCTTTTTCTTCAAAATTATTTTCCAACAACTCGAAGAACCAACCCGACTTCCCTCGCCTTTCGGCTTCCCCCGAAGCGCCTTAACTACCGGCGCTGCAGAAGAGGGGCGCATTATAGACCCTAATTCAGAGACGTCAAGCAGCTTCGGGCGCTTTGTTGAGATATTTTAGTTTTCTCTCAAGCCTGAGCTTATTTACAAAGCCCCGTCAGGCAACAATCGTTCGGTACACCACTTCGACAATATCAAGTTCACGAACCCCTAGCGGGCTTTGGAAACGAATCTGATCACCTTCCCTGGCTTTGATTAGCGCTCGCGCCAGAGGTGATATCCAGCTGATCAAGCCACACGAAACATCCGTTTCATCTACGCCAACGATGGTGTAAGTGTTTTCCAAGCCCTCGTTGTCAGCCACAGTGACGGTCGCGCCAAAGAAAACCTGATCGTTATCCCCCTGCCGCAGCGGATCGACCACTTCAGCGATATCCAGTCGCTTCGTCAGGAAGCGAATCCGGCGATCAATTTCGCGAAGCCGACGCTTGCCATAGATATAGTCACCATTCTCGGAGCGGTCACCATTTGAAGCCGCCCAGGCAACAATTTCAACCACATGCGGACGCTCACGTTTGACGAGATGCTCCAGTTCCGCTTTCAATCGAGCGTGACCAGCTGGCGTAATGTAATTGCGGGTACCCGGAGGCAGTTTCAATGAAGGCGAAAGTTCTTCATCTTCGTCGCCCTCGGTTTCCCTGACGAAAGCCTTGTTCATCAATAACCGATAAGGTAATTCTCGACATCCACGCGGATCAACTCTCGCCCGAGAATACTGCCGGCGTACCGGGCGAACTGCTCGGCCCAGGCCAGTTGATCACTGAACCGGCTGGCGCCAGCATACTTGGCCACGGAGAGAATCCGGTCAACGGCCAGAACCTTTCCGGTTGGCGTCGCCACATCGCACTCCAGAAGCTCAAACTCGCGCTCAAACCACTTGCGCGCATCTTCTGCCGATGCTCCGCCAGGAACCTTGTACTCGAATTCCTGGTCCTTGCTGAACGAAACGATAAGGTGATGTTGCATTTTGGCTCTCCTCCTTTGAATTGTTCAGGTTATTCTAACAAAACACAGGAAACCTACAGGAGCTGACCATGTCCCTTCATCCGCTTTGTGATGAGGAAATCAGCGATATTCGCCGGCAGTTGCATGAACTTCAGGCGGAACATCGCGACCTTGATCAGGTCATCGTGCACCTGATCGAAAATCCCCCACCGGATGACCTGTTGACCCGCCGGCTCAAGAAAAGAAAGCTGTTACTGAAGGATCGAATTTTATTGCTGGAGGAGATGCTGGTGCCGGATATCCCGGCCTAAGTTGGCGGGGTTCTGAAGAAGAGGTAGTAGGCGCCACCAATCACACCGGCAATCGCCAGCTCCCAAAGCATGGGCAAGCAATAAACGATTCCTGCCAGGAGCCCCAGCAGGAATACGTAAGCCAGCGCTTTGAGAATCAAAGCACCAGTGTGCCGATGTACCAGGCGGCAGCGGCCATGGCGGCACTGCACGGGATGGTCAGAATCCAGGCCCAGACGATGCCGCCCGCAACCCCCCAGCGCACCCGGCGGGCGCCGCGCGTCGATCCGACGCCGGCAATGGCACCGGTGATGGTATGGGTCGTCGAGACCGGAATACCGAAGGCCGTCGCCAGAAACAGGGTCATGGCGCCACCTGTATTGGCGCAGAATCCACGCGCCTGATTGAGCTTGGTAATGCGATTGCCCATGGTTTTGACAATCCGCCAACCACCGAACATCGTGCCAAAACCCATGGCCGAATAGCAAGCCAAGACAATCCAGCCGGGAATCTGCTCACTACTGTGGGAATACCCCGTAGCAATCAGCAACATCCAGATGATGCCAATTGTCTTCTGCGCATCATTGCCGCCATGTCCAAGACTGTAGGCTGCCGCCGATAGCAACTGGAAGCGCCGGAAATGTTTGTCCACCTTACGTGGCGCCATGTCACGGCAAATCCAGGAAACGGCAATCATCAACAGGCCGCCCATAAAGAAACCCAGGAAGGGCGCAACGAAAATGAAAGCAACGATTTTCAGCACACCAGCAGTGATCAGGCCGTCAATCCCGGCCTTGGCCACTGCCGCCCCGACCAGACCGCCAACCAGCGCGTGTGATGAAGAGGAAGGAATACCGTAGTACCAGGTAATGACATTCCAGATGATCGCCCCGACCAGGGCGCCGAAAACGACGTAGTAATCAACAATGGACGGGTCAATTGTTCCCTTGCCTATCGTCGATGCCACCTTGAGCTGAAACAGGAAATAGGCCAGGAAATTGAAGGCGGATGCCCAGATAACGGCTTGATGCGGCTTGAGCACCCGCGTCGAAACGATGGTGGCGATTGAATTGGCAGCGTCATGGAAGCCGTTCATGAAATCGAACAGCAAGGCCACGACGACCAAGGTGCCAACCACCCACAGACTGACTTGCACGGTTTCCATGCTGGCTACCGATCAGGAGTTTTCGAGCACGATGGCTTCGATGGTGCCAGCGACATCCTTGCACTGGTCGGTCACCGATTCGAGCAACTCGTAGATTTCCTTCAGCTTGACCACCTGGCGCACATCAGGCTCTTCACGGAAGAGCTTGGACATTGCCCCACGCAGCAAACGGTCGGCATCCGACTCGAGCTCGCCGATTTCGTGGCAGAACTTGAGAATGGCCGGCGCGTTGTCCATGCTGTGCAGGAGCTTGACCACTGACTGGACGCGAGCACAACAGGCCTCGGTAACATCGGCCATGGCCTTGGCTTCGGGCGGCGCCTGGTGAATGTCGTACAGCGCCATGGATTCAGCAACATCCTGGATGATGTCGAGAATGTCATCCATGCCGTTGATCAGCTGATGAATTTCATCGCGATCAAACGGGGTAATGAAGGAAGTGTGCAACTGGGCCAGCGTATCGTGCGTAATCGCATCGGCCTTGCGCTCCAGCTCGTCAATCTCGTTGGCGTAGGCCTGAGCACTCCCGGCGGAGCTCTCGACAAGCGCGCCAATCAGATTGGCCAGCGCTGTACCCCCTTGGGCGATCAAATCAGCATGCGCGTTGAAAAGATCGAAATATTTGCCTTCCTTAGGCATTAAACGGTCAAACATGACAGTTCCGTGAAGTTATTGTTACAGATTGTCATTCTAGCACGACACACTGATACCCTCTGACAGGAAGCCCCTGAAGGAATTCGCTTGCCGGTAAAATCCGCCAAATGCCGATTACGACACTTCCTCCCGACGCCTTTGGCGACCGTTTCGACCTCGCCACGCTACCGCTACCACGCGCCGCCGCCGGCTATGCCGTGCAAAAGCTCGACACCGACAAGCTGCTTGATAGTCGCAGCGGCGAATTGCTGCCCGTCCGCTCCCCCGAACTCCAGGCCCTGTTCAGCAGCTTCGACGAAGCTTATGCGGCGGCCAGCGACTGGGTGGAAAAACACCAGATCGCGGCCGATGAACATCCGCTGGCCATCGTCCCGGCCGCCTACGACAGCGAACTAACGCGACATATCCTGATTTACGGCGTTCTTTGCGGTCAACCCTGATTTTTGCATGATTTTCGGAGACTCTTGCCATGCTCGAATTACGTCACAAGCCACTCGGCCGCAGTTCGCTGACCGTCCCTGAAATCTGCCTGGGCACGATGACCTTCGGTGAGCAAACCGCCGAAGCCGATGCCCACGCGCAACTGGATTACGCACTGGCCCACGGGGTCAACTTTTTCGACACCGCGGAAATGTATGCCGTACCGACCCGCCAGGAAACCTACGGCGCCTCGGAAAGCATGCTCGGGCGCTGGCTGCGCCGCCAGCAACGCGAGCAGATCCTGATCGCCACCAAAGTCGCGGGCCCCGCCCGCAACCTGCACTGGATACGCAATGGCCCGCCCGCCATGGACCGGGGCAACATTCGCGCCGCACTTGAGGGTTCGCTACAACGCCTGCAGACGGATTACGTCGACCTTTACCAATTGCACTGGCCCGAACGCAATCAGCCGATGTTTGGCCAGTGGGAATACGACCCGGAAAAGGAACGCGCCGGCACGCCGATTCGCGAGCAACTGGAAGCCCTCGCCGAACTCGTCCGCGAAGGCAAGATCCGCCACATCGGTGTCTCCAACGAGCACCCCTGGGGCATCATGCAGTTCATGCGTCTGGCCGACGAACTGGGACTGCCGCATATTGTGTCGACGCAAAACGCCTACAACCTGCTCAATCGCAGCTTCGAAACCAGCCTGAGCGAAGTCTGCCATCGCGAAAATGTCGGCCTGCTGGCCTATTCGCCACTCGCTTTCGGCCATCTCAGCGGCAAATACCTGAGCAACCCGAATGCTGCCGGTCGCCTGACGCAATGGCCAAGCTTCGGTGCCCGCTACGCCAAACCCAATGTCGCCCCGGCGCTAACCGCCTATGCCGAGCTGGCCCGGCAAAACGGCCTGACGCTGACGCAACTGGCCTTGGGTTTCGTCCGCTCGCGCTGGTTTGTCAGCAGCACCATCATTGGCGCCTCATCGTTCACGCAACTCCAGGAAACCCTGGCGGCGATGCTGACGCCGATGTCGGCCGAGCTGCAAAACGCCATCAATACCATCCACCTGCAATTTCCCAATCCTGCCCCATGACTGAATCGATGTACCTCCGCCTCGCCGAAGCGCTGGCCGCCACGGAAATTGCCCCAAAACTGGCGTTGACCGCAAAATTGGCCGCTGACTGGTCAGCCGGGCAACTTGACTGGACCGACAGCACACCGGTCGAGGTGGTTTGTGGCCGACCGACCAAACCCGAACTCGTCGACCACCGCCATGTCCCGCAGCGCAGCCCCGCAACCCCGGAAGGCCGCGCCCGGCTGCTGCATGCGATTGTTCATATCGAATTCACCGCAATCAATCTCGCGCTTGACCACGCCGCCCGTTTTCGCGGCCTGCCGCGCCAGTATTACGCCGACTGGATCGCCGTCGCGGCCGAAGAAGCCGAGCATTTCACGCTCTTGCGCGAACGCCTGCTCAGCCTCGGCCACGACTACGGCGATTTTCCGGCGCACGCCAGCCTGTGGGACATGGCCGAAAAAACCGCCGACGATCCGCTGGCGCGTATGGCCCTCGTCCCGCGCCTGCTCGAAGCGCGTGGACTCGATGCCACGCCGCCGATCCAGAAGCGCCTGGAACAAGCCGGCGACCACGCCAGCGCCCGCGCGCTGGACATCATCCTGCGCGATGAAATTGGCCACGTCGGACTCGGCGACCACTGGTTCCGTGAACTCTGCGGTCAACGTGGCCTGGAAGCGGAAATCACCTACCGCGAATTGCTGCGACGCAACAATGCACCCTGGCCGCAGCAGCCAATGAACGAAGCCGCCCGCCTGCAAGCTGGCTTCAGCGCCGCCGAGCTGGCGGCATTGGCGAAAAAAATGTAGAATAATCAGTTCAATGCGTTGATGCATCGCCCGCAGTAACTCCGAGCAGCCCCCGGTTTGTCAGGTTCTTGTGCAGGATTCACCCCATTGATTTATGCCCCGGCATGGCTGCGTCGGGGTCACCCAAGGCCGCCCGACCATCGGGCCTATCCGTTGCCAACAGACATCCGTTGTCAAACGGCAGCGACGAAAGGAACAGCATCTATGTCGACAACTGTCGAAACCTTTGCCGAACTCGGCTTGAGCGAATCGCTCCTCAAAACGCTCAGTGAAATCGGTTACGAAACACCCTCCCCCATCCAGGCCGAGTGCATTCCCATCCTGCTCGAAGGTCATGACCTGATCGGCATGGCCCAGACCGGCACCGGCAAGACCGCCGCTTTTGCGCTGCCGCTGATGGAACAAATTGATATCAAGCTGGCCAAGCCGCAAGCCCTGATCCTGACGCCGACGCGCGAACTGGCCATCCAGGTGGCCGAAGCCCTGCAAAGCTACGCCAAGAACCTGCCCGGCTTCCATGTCCTGCCGATCTACGGTGGCCAGAGCTACACCATCCAGTTGAAGCAACTGTCGCGTGGCGCCCACGTCATCGTCGGCACGCCGGGTCGCGTCATGGATCACTTGGAGCGCAAGACGCTCAACCTCGACAACCTGAAGACCATGGTTCTCGACGAAGCCGACGAAATGCTGCGCATGGGCTTCATCGACGACGTCGAATGGATTCTCGAACGCACCCCGCCGCAGCACCAGACCGCGCTGTTCTCGGCCACCATGCCGGATCAGATCCGCCGCGTCGCCCAGAAGTATCTGGTTGATCCGCGCGAAATCAAGATCAAGTCGGCCACCGCCACCGTCGCGGCGATCCGCCAGGTTTACTGGCAAGTCAGCGGCATGCACAAGTTGGACGCGCTGACCCGCATCCTGGAAGTTGAAGAAGACTTCGACGCCGCCATCATCTTCGTCCGCACCAAGACGGCCACCGTCGAACTGGCTGACAAGCTGTCGGCCCGTGGTTACGCCGCTGCCGCGCTGAACGGCGACCTCAACCAGCAGATGCGCGAACGCGTTATCGAGCAGCTGAAGTCCGGCGCGCTGGACATCGTCATCGCCACCGACGTTGCCGCCCGTGGTATCGACGTGCCGCGCGTCAGCCACGTCGTCAACTACGACATCCCGTACGACACCGAAGCCTACGTGCACCGTATTGGTCGTACCGGCCGCGCGGGTCGTACCGGCAACGCCATCCTCTTCGTCGCCCCGCGTGAAATCCGCATGCTGCGCACCATCGAGCGTGCCACCCGTTCGCCGATTTCGCCGCTGACCCTGCCCAGCCGCGCCGACGTGACCAACAAGCGCGTTGCCGACTTCAAGGAAAAGGTCGCTGGCGTACTCAATGCCGAAGGCCTCGATTTCTTCGCCAACATCGTTTCGCAGATCGCCGAAGAGCACAGTGTCAGCGCCGAGGAAGTCGCCGCCGCATTGGCCATGATGGCCCAGGAAGGCAAGCCGCTGCAGATCGTCGGTGAAGACCCGCGTCCGGCCCCGCCCCCCCCGCGTGATGACCGTCGCCCAGGCGTTTTCGGCGACCGTCCGGAGCGCAAGCCGCGCTTTGACGAGCGTGGTGAGCGTGGTGAGCGCCCGGCACGTTCCGAAGATCGTCCGCGTCGTGAAGAACGTGCCCCGCGCCCGGCCCCGGCGGGCGACATGGTGCGTTACCGCATCGATGTGGGTCGCGAACATGGCGTTGAAGTCCGTGACATCGTTGGCGCCATCGCCAACGAAGCCGGCATCGAAAGCCGTTTCATCGGTCGCATCGGTCTCTATGAAGACTCCAGCACGGTCGAACTGCCGGCCGGCATGCCGGGTGAAGCCGCCAATGCCCTGAAGCGCACCCGCATCCGCGGCGTGCCGATCAACCTGCGTCCGGACGAAGGTCGTCCGGGTGGCGGCGCTGCAGGTGGTTTCACCGGCGAGCGCAAGTTTGATGGCGAACGCAAACCGGCGGGTGGCGAACGCAAGTTCAACGGTGATCGCAGCGTCTTCAAGAAGAAGATCGACCGCTAAACCCGGCCCTCTTCAGCAAAAAAGCCACGATACGTCGTGGCTTTTTTCATGTCTGGACAACGGAAATGGCGCGCTCAGACTCGATGTTGCCGGAGATACGCCGGCGAGATGTCGGCGACACGGCCCACGCCGCACAGCGCCATCGTCGCTTCAAGCTCGTCCTGCAGGATGCGCAACACATGGGCGATGCCGAGCGGGCCGGCGGCAGAAAGTCCGTAAATGTAGGCGCGTCCGAGCAGCACCGCCGATGCCCCCAGCGCGATGGCCTTGAAAATGTCGCTGCCACGACGGATGCCACCATCGAACAGGATGGGCACGCTGCCACCGAGGCGGTCGGCGATGCCCGGCAGGCAGTCGAGGCTGGCCGGCAAGGTATCGAGCGTGCGGCCGCCGTGATTGGAAACCACTACCCCGGCCGCCCCCAGGCGCACGGCCTGGGCGGCATCGTCAGGATGCAGCACACCCTTGACGATGACTGGCAAACGCGTGAAGCCGAGCAGCCATTCGAGATCACGCCAGGTCGGCGCATGCGTCATGAAATCATCGAACACCGCACTCGGGCCGCGTTGCTGACGCTTTTCGGCCAGTGACTGCTGACGCCGGGCAAAACCTTCGCTGTCATCAGGATTCTGCGGTCGACGCAGGTTTACCGCCTCAATTCCCGGTGGCAGTGCAAAACCGATACGCTGCTCACGATTGCGAATGCCGTTGATCGGCGCGTCGACGGTAAAAACGATGGCCTCGTAACCGGCGGCTTCGGCGCGGCGGATCAGTTCTTCATTGAGACTGCGCAGCGGCTGTTGATAAAACTGGAACCAGCGCGGCGCATCACCGCCTTGGCGACCGGCCGCCGCCACGTCCTCAATAGCGGCACTGGCTAGCGTCGATAAAATCATGCCCACCCCCAGCGCCGACGCGGCGTAAGCCGTCGCCAGTTCGCCATCAGGATGAAAGAGCTGCTGCCAGGCAATCGGCGCCAGCAGGATCGGGCTGCTCAACTCGCGCCCGAACAGCGTCGTCCGACAGTGGCCGCCGGCCACGTCAGCAAGCACGCGCGGCAACAAGGGCAAGTCGTCGAAGGCGCGGCGGTTCCAGGATTGCGTCAATTCGTCGGCGGCAGCACCGTCGAGATAGGCCCAGGCGTTGTCATCCAGCCGGCGTCGGGCATAGGCCGCGTAATCGGCCACGGCAACGATGTCGCGGGGAATGCCATCGAGCAGCGGCGCCTTGAACATCAGGCATCCGCCCAGCGACGCAGCAGGTTGTGATAGCAGCCGGTCAGACGCACGACCGGGTCGCTATCACCTTGTGTTTCGCGTAATTGCAGCAGCGCCATGTCCATATCGAAAAGCATCCGTCGCTGGCCGGGATCGCGAACCATGCTCTGCATGAACATGAAACATGCGACGCGCTCGCCACTCGTCACCGGCGCGACTTCGTGGATCGACGTCGAGGGATAGACGACCATGCTGCCAGCCTTGAGCTTGACGCCGTGTTTGCCAAAAGTGTCCTCGATGGTCAGCACGCCGCCTTCATACTCGTCGGGATCGGAGAAAAACAGCGTCGCCGACACGTCAGCGCGCACATAGGCGCTGCCATCGGGCATCTGGCGCATGGCGTTGTCGGTATGAAAACCGTAGTAATTGCTGTCGCCGGCGTAACGATTGAAAAAGGGCGGCAGGATTTTCAGCGGCAAGGCCGCCGTGAAAAACAGCGCGTTGCGGTTCAGCGCCGTCAGCACCAGCCGCCTTAGCGCTGGCAGATGCTCGGCACTTTCCGCCAGTTGTTCATTGTTCTTGGCCTGGGCCGCCTGCGGGCCGGCCGTCTGCTGGCCGCTCGACCAGGATGAGCGGGCCAGCAGCGATTTTGCGGTCGACAGCTCGGCAGGGGTCAAAACGTCGTCGATGGTGATCAACATGGCAGACTCGCTAGTGAAGTGATTTGCCGTCACTCCCGTAAAAACGGGAGTCCAGGGGGCAAGCTTCTGGATTCCCGTTTTCACGGGAATGACATTCATTGGAATCAGAACTTGTACTCGGTGCTCAAAATCACCCGGCGCGCCTGACCCGGCACGGTGAAGCCGCCGTTGTCGTAAAGCGCGTCGTAATAGCGCTTGTCAAAGAGGTTCTGGACATTGAGCTTGACGGTGTATTTCGGCTGCTCATACGAGACCATGGCATCCCAGCGGAGATAGGACGGCACGGTGTTCGGATTGGCGTAAGTCCGCGTCGGCACGTAGCCGGTACGCTTGCTCTTGTAATCAAAACCACCGCCAACCTTGAAACCGCCCGGCAACTTGTAGGTCGTCCAGAGGTTGCCGGTGAGTTTCGGCGTGTTGCGCGGAAACTGACCAACAGCGGAGTTATCCGGCGCACTCGGCGAAACATCGAGGATTTCGGCGTCAATCAGCGAAATACCACCAAAGACCTCCCAATCCTCGGTCATACGCCCCGCCAGTTCGAATTCGATACCGTTCGATTCGCGTTTTTTGGTCAGGATCGAAGCCGCCGACTCGAGATCAGTGTTGCGCTCCCAATTCTTGATCGCATGGTAAATCGCCGTGCGGAAAGCCAGATTGCCATCAAGCAACAGCCACTTGGCGCCAAGTTCGCTGACCTTGGAACGCTCGGCGGGATAGGTGCTGCCGGAAAGCTGGTAGAGATCGGCCGTCGGGCTGAAGGAATCGCTCCAGCCAATGTAGTAGTGCTGATCCGCTTCCGGCTGCCAGGAAAGGCCAGCACGATAGCTGTTTTCACCGAAATTGCCGGCAAAGCGCGTCGCCGTTGCGGTCGAGCCCGAACCGGCTACCGTGACATAGTCCGAACGCATCTCGTCACGGCGCACACCTGCGGTGAACGTCCAGTTTTTGGCAAATTCCACGCTGTCCTGGACATAGGCGCTGTAGGTGTCGCCGTGATATTCGTTGGGGATGCCCGTCGTATACACGCCCGGACGATAGAGCGGACTGGCCGTCGTGCCGACATTGGCCAAGGCCCAGCGCTGGGAATCTTCGCGCAGGTATTCGACACCGGTAATCAGCTCGTGGCGCATGCCGAAGAGATTGAAGGCGGTGTTCAGATCGCTTTGCAGCACGATATTGTCGGTGGTGAATTCGCGCGTCTTGGCGCTGCCGCCGCTGCTGAAACTGGTCGCGCTCCCCGGCGCCGAAGCCCAGTAGGCACGGTAATACTTGCCGTAGCGGGCAACGTTGCGCCATTGGGTTTCGGCCGAAATCGTATACAGCGAACTGAGCGTCGAGACATTGGTTTCGCTGTCATCGAAGGTATTGCTCAAGCCCCAGTAAGCGCCGGACTTGGCATAGGACTGGTCGGGACGGGCATTGGTGAAGGGAATGCCGTAATCCGGGCGGTCATTGCTCCTGGTCCACAAGTGGCTCAGGGTAATTTCATGATCGCTGCCGATGCCGAAAGCAATACTCGGCGCAACGCCGGTGCGCTGGTTTTCCGGCGAAGCACCGGTCACCGGGTTGCTGCGCGGGCTGCCTTCCTCGCGGCTCATGACATTGAGCCGGAAAGCGCTGCTTTCACCGAGCCGCTGGTTGAGATCGGCCTTGGTCTCGAAATAACCGTCCGTGCCCACTCCAACGCCGACCTTGTTGCTGCCGTAGAGCATCGGCGTCTTGCTGACCTGATTGATCACGCCGCCGGCCTGACCACGACCGAAAAGCATGGCCGCCGCGCCGCGCAGCACATCGACCTGCTCAAGATTGAACACTTCGCGGTTGTACTGGGCGGTGTCGCGAATACCGTCGAGGTACATGTCACCAAAGGTGTAGAAGCCGCGCAACATCATGTTGTCGCCGGATCGGCCGCCCTCGGCGGCGTTGAACGATAGCCCGGACACATTGCGCAGCGCCTCGCGCAGCGAGTTGGCTTCCTGCTCTTCCATCAGCGCGCGGGTCACGGTGGTGATCGCCTGCGGCACGTCATGCGGATCCTGGACGACCTTGCCGACGCGCGTCTTGCCCGCCAGATAGGCCGCCATGTCCGCTTCGGCATTGGCCTTGACGGTCACCGCGCTCATCGTCTTTTCCTCTTCGCCCTGAGCCGGCGATGCCACCCCCAGCAGGCCGGCCATCATCATCGCGCCTAGCGGCAACAGGGGCGCTCTTGATGACAGCGCATCAGGAGCGATGAGCTCAAGCTTGCTTGGTAAGGCCGGGCAATACAGTTCATGCGTTTTCATGGGGATTCCTTCAGTCAACTCAGGGGAAGATGAGGCTGGCTGGCTGAAGGCTGGCTTGCCGTTTGTGCCTTGCGCTCGGTTGAGCGAATGCACTTTGTTAATGAGAATATATCTCATTAACAAACCTGAAACAAGCGGCAATGCGAATCGTTGTCGTCTTGCCAACAATCCTTCCCAGCCAGAAATCCGGATGCGAAACTGACAATTTCAATATTTATTTTTAAATTCAATTACTTGCTTAGCCCGGCACGGGAACATCCAAAAAGTAAAAACCTGTGGCTCAGCTTTTGCGTTGAGATGACCGTACGGCGAACAAGATTAATTGTTGACAACAATTCTCATTAACAAAATAATGCGAACCATTCTCGTTTGTTTTTACAAAGATGAAAACCCAGACACCTACCCTTCCTGACAGCTCACCGGCGCCGCTCAAGACGCCGCCGCGCATCGACAGCAAGCATCTGCTTCAGGGCGCAACGGTGCTGGAAATCGACCACGCCGGACAGCGTTACCTGCTGCGCGTGACTCGTGAAAACAAGCTGATCCTGACCAAGTAAGCGCCATGAACTATGCCCTTGCCCATCCCGCCAACACCCGCCGCAGCGGCCTGCTCGGCATCGTGATCGGCCTGCATGCCGGCGTCTTCCTGCTGATTGCTGCGGCCAAAACCATCGCGCCGCAGATTGCCGAGATGCCGCTGATCGTCGATCTGATCCAGCCCGCAGCCGACGTCCAACCGGCCCCAGCCAAACC
>JAVBXO010000149.1 GCA_030824535.1 Azonexus sp.
CTCCTACCCTTATGTCTTCAAGATCATCAAGGACATTTTCGGCAGCTCGAAAGAGATGGATCAGGCGACGGTCAAGCGCAAGTTCATGATGGTCAAGCAGGTCGACCGCGTCGGGCGCATGGCCGATACGCTGGAGTTTTCCAACGTGATGTTCCCCCTCAAGCGTTTCGACGAGGAAGTGCTCGACGAACTGCGCCGGCTGGCGCCGTCAAAGTTCGAAATCGACGGCGAGCAGTTGATCATCAAGCATGTCTACATCGAACGGCGCATGGAGCCGCTGAACATCCACGTCGACCGCATGGACAAGAGCAACAACCAGGAAGGCCTGGAGCACGCCATCTGCGAATACGGCAACGCCATCCGCGAACTGGCGCAGGCCAATATTTTCCCCGGCGACATGCTGTGGAAGAACTTCGGTGTCACACGCTACGGCCGCGTCGTTTTCTACGATTACGATGAAATCGAGTACATGACCGACATCAACTTCCGCAAGATCCCGATTGCCCCGGATTTCGAAACCGAAATGTCCGGCGAGGTCTGGTATCCGGTCGCGCGCAACGACGTTTTCCCCGAGGAATTCGCGACTTTCCTGCTCGGCTCGCCGATGGTCAGGAAGCTGTTCATGAAGCATCACAAGGATTTGCTGTCAGCGAAGTTCTGGCAGCAGGCGCAGGAAAAAATCCGCGCCGGGCACGTCGAGGATTTTTTTCCCTATCCGCAGGACATCCGCTTCGTCAATTGCCGGCCATCCGGCGAAGACGACGCCGCTCAGAGTCTGTAAAAAAAGCCGCGCCAAAACGCCGTCATTCCCGCGCAAGCGGGAATCCAGTTCGCAGGGATGATCGCTTTAAAAACTGTCAGCTTAAAAAGCTGGATTCCCGCCCCCGTTCAAGCCGGGGGCAGGCTCTGCGCGGGAATGACGTTCTTATAGAGATGCCTGTTTGGTTTATTTACCGCTCAGCCCGCCGCGACGTAAACGCCGAACTCCTGGCGCAAGGATGCGCTGGCGCTGTCGAGTAAAAAGCTGCGGAACTGCTGGCCGGCTGGCAGCAGGCGCTTGGCGTTCATATGCACGACGTACCAGGTGCGCTCGATGGGCGTGCCGATCACTTCGAGCACGCTGACTTCGCCGCCCTTGAGTTCGAGCGGCAGGGTGTGCAGCGAAATCAGCGCGACGCCCATGCCGGCCATGACTGCCTGCTTGATTGTTTCATTACTGCCCATGTCGATGGTGCGCAGCGGCTTGAACAGGTGATTTTTGAACATGTCCTCGGCGACGCGGCGCGAGCCCGAGCCTTCTTCACGCAGCAGGAAGGTTTCGTGGCGCAGCTCGTGCAGGTCGAAGCCCCTGGCGCCGCGCAGCGGGTGCTCGGCCGGCGCGATCAGCACGTAGGGGTGCGTCGCCATCGGCTCGGCATGGGCGTCAATCTCGGCCGGTACGCGGCCCATGACTGCCAGATCCACGGCATTGTCCTGCAGCTTCTGGATCAGCGAAGCGCGGCTGCCGACGGAAAACTGCACCTCGACGCCCGGATGCGCCTGAGCGAACTTGGCCAGCAGGCGCGGCATGAAGTATTTGGCGGTGCTGACCAGGCCCACCGACAACTGCCCGCTCTCCGCCCCCTGCAGCGCCTGCAGATTGGCTTCGGCGTCCTTGATCTCGCCGAGGATGCGCAATGCGTGGTGCACCAGCAACTCGCCCGCCCCGGTCAGCGCCACGCCGCGCCCCATGCGTTCGAACAGCGGCAGGCCGACATTGTCTTCGAGCTGCTTTAGCTGCATCGACACCGCCGGCGGCGTCAGGTGCAGCTCTTCGGCAGCACGGGCATAGCTCAGATGACGCGCGGCGACGACGAAAATCTGCAGTTGGCGCAGGGTCAGGGTGCGAAGGAAGTTCATGAGTGCCTAATCAGGCGGGCAATCCGACGGTGAACTTCCCGGTACTTTATGGATTTCATTCTCTCGCAACTGGCGTAATACTGCTTGCCGCGCGGAATCAGCCGAATCAGCCGAATCAGCAAAGGCATTTTCCCGGCAGTTGTGCGGTTGACCGCATAACCGCCGGAAAATCGAAGCCTTAATCGCGGAAATTGCCTGAACGGATCGGGAAGTCGGTAATGCTCTTCTTGATCATTGCGATGCATTCCTGCAGATCATCGCGCTTGGCGCCCTGAATGCGCACCGCATCGCCCTGGATCGAGGCCTGGACCTTGATCTTCGAGTCCTTGACCAGCTTGACGATTTTCTTCGCCAGCTCGGTCTCGATACCCATCTTGATCTTGAGTTCCTGCTTGACCTTGTTGCCGGAGACTTTCTGTACCGGTTCATGCTCAAGGCGCTTGGTACTCTCGACTTCCTTCTTTTCCATGGCCGGAAAGAGGATGTCCTTGATCTGGTCAAGCTGGAAGTCGGAATCACCATGCAGGGTGATGATCTTGTCCTTCTCGTTGAACTCGACCTTGGCCGAAGTCCCCTTGAAGTCGTAGCGGTTATCGATCTGGCGAACAGCGACATCGATGGCGTTCTTGAGCGCCACCATGTCGGCTTCGGAAGTAAAGTCAAAAGACGGCATAAAAAGCTCCAAAAAACAAAACCCGGCGCAGTGGCCGGGCTTCACCGGACACAGCCAGAACAGTCAATCAGCCGAAATGGCAGACGTAATGATAGGACTCACCGTCAGCCACCGAAATTTCGAACGACGAGTTACCCGGCACATTGAAGGATTGGCCTTCGCTGTAAGTCGTCCACTCGGCTTCGCCGGCCAGCTTGACGCGGCAGGCACCGCCGACGCCTTCCATGATTTCCGGCGCGCCGGTATTGAAGGTCAGCGAGGACGGCAGGATCACGCCGACGGTCTTTTTGACGCCATCAGCGAGGATGACGGTGTGGCTGACGCACTTGCCATCGAAGTAAACATTGGCCTTCTTGATCACGGAAACGTTGTCGTATTGCGACATTTAAATACCCCAGAGTTTTTGAATGATGGCCTTGGCAATGAAACCGACCATGCCAAAGGAGAGCACGAAGAACAGCACGAAAGTGCCGGTCTTGCCGGCCTTGGACTTGTAGGCAATCTCGCCAATGATGAAGAGCATGAACAGGATGAAAGCGCCGACGCCCCAAGTGGAGAAGAAGTCGGCGATCTGTTCTTCAGTCAGACCAAAAAGGGTCGAAGATTCCATCTGTTTAGGTGTTAGTTTCTAGCTGCTAGCTGTTAGTGAAGTTAGGGGGGCGCCCAGGCGCCCCGAAGAATTAGCTCGACTTGATCCTAACTCCTCGATCCTGCTTTACCCCTTGCGTGCCTTCAGATTGGCGGCAATGCGCAGGCGCAGTGCATTGAGCTTGATAAAGCCGCCCGCATCCTTCTGGTCGTAGGCACCGGCATCATCCTCGAAAGTGGCGATGGTCGGGTCGAACAGCGAATCGGTCTGGGAATCGCGGCCGACGACGATGACGTTGCCCTTGTACAGCTTGACCCGGACGAAGCCGTTAACACACTGCTGGGTGTGATCGATCAACACCTGCAGGGCCTGACGCTCCGGGCTCCACCAGTAGCCGTTGTACACCAGGCTGGCGTAGCGCGGCATCAGGTCGTCCTTGAGGTGGGCGACTTCACGATCCAGGGTAACCGACTCGATGGCGCGGTGCGCCCTGAGAATGATCGTGCCCCCCGGGGTTTCGTAACAGCCACGTGACTTCATGCCGACGTAACGGTTTTCGACGAGGTCAAGACGGCCAATGCCATGCTTGCCGCCGAGTTCGTTGAGCTTGGTCAGCACTTGGGCGGCTGACAAACGAACGCCGTTCAGCGCGACGATGTCGCCCTTCTCGAATTCGATGTCGAGGTACTCGGCCTGGTCCGGCGCAGCTTCCGGGGAAACCGTCCAGCGCCACATCGACTCCTCGGCTTCGGCCGCCGGGTTTTCCAGGTGACGGCCTTCGAAGGAGATGTGCAGCAGATTGGCATCCATCGAGTAGGGCGAACCGCCCTGCTTGTGCTTCATTTCGACCGGAATGCCATGCTGCTCGGCGTAAGCCAGCAGCTTTTCACGCGACAGCAAATCCCATTCGCGCCACGGGGCGATAACCTTGACGCCCGGCTTCAGCGCATAGGCGCCGAGTTCGAAACGCACCTGGTCGTTACCCTTGCCAGTGGCGCCGTGCGAAATGGCATCGGCGTTGGTCATGTTGGTGATTTCGATCAGACGCTTGGCGATCAGCGGGCGGGCAATCGAGGTACCGAGCAGATACTCGCCTTCGTAGACGGTGTTGCAACGAAACATCGGGAAGACGAAATCGCGGACGAATTCTTCGCGCAGGTCGTCGATGAAGATGTTTTCCGGCTTGATGCCGAATTGCAGCGCCTTGGCGCGCGCCGGCTCAAGCTCTTCACCCTGACCGAGATCGGCGGTGAAGGTGACGACTTCGCACTGGTAGGTGTCCTGCAGCCACTTGAGGATGACGGAGGTGTCGAGGCCACCGGAGTAGGCCAACACGACTTTCTTGATATCGCTCATTTCTGTTCCTTTAAATGCAGGATTCAGGATCGAGGAGCCAGGATCGAGAAAACCCAACACCCTTCCCCCTTCGATAGCCAAATCCTAATAACTAAATTCTGGATCCTGAAACCACTAGCCTTGAATGCGGCCGAGCAGCAAATATTCCATCAGCGCCTTCTGCACATGCAGGCGATTTTCGGCTTCGTCCCACACCACCGATTGCGCACCGTCGATGACTTCGGCGGTCACTTCCTCGCCGCGATGCGCCGGCAGACAGTGCATGAAGACGGCCTGCGGATTGGCAACAGCCATCATTTCGCCATCAACACACCAATCTGCGAAGGCCTTCATGCGCACTTCGTTTTCCGCTTCATAGCCCATCGAGGTCCACACATCGGTGGTCACCAGATCGGCCCCCCGACAGGCTTCCATCGGATCAGTAAAGATCGCGAAGTGCGCCGGATTAACACCCTTGATCAGTTCCGGGTTGAGCTCGTAGCCCGGCGGCGTCGACACATTGACCTTGAAATCGAGTACTTCCGCCGCCTGCAGCCAGGTGTTGCACATATTGTTGGCATCACCCACCCAAGCCACGGTCTTGCCCTGGATGCAGCCACGATGCTCGATGAAGGTGAAGATATCAGCGAGGATCTGGCAGGGATGATATTCGTTGGTCAGGCCGTTGATCACCGGCACGCGCGAATTGGCAGCGAAGCGCTCGATGATTTCCTGCTCATAGGTGCGGATCATGACGATGTCGCTCATGCGCGAAATCACCTGCGCCGCATCCTCGACCGGCTCGCCGCGCCCGAGTTGCGAATCGCGCGTATTCAGATAAATCGCCGCGCCACCCAACTGGTGCATTCCGGCCTCGAAGGAGAGCCGCGTCCGCGTGCTGGCCTTCTCGAAAATCATCACCAGCGTGCGGTCTTCAAGCGGCCAGTACTTCTGGTAGGACTTGAACTGGTTCTTGATCCACGCCGTGCGTTCGAAGACATAGACAAACTCGTCACGGGTGAAATCGCTGAATTGCAGAAAGTGTTTGATCGCCATGATTTAGCCTGCCAGGAATTCCTTGATCAGGGGAGCCGTGCGGTCGACCAGTTCGCGGGCATCATTTTCACTGAAAATCAGCGGCGGCAGGAAGCGCACCACCGTGTCGGCAGTGACGTTGATCAGCAGACCGGCAGCCAGTGCCTTGCCGACCAGTTCGCCGCAGGGGCGATCAAGCTCGACGCCAATCATCAAACCATGACCGCGGATATCCTTGACACCCTTGATGCCGGCCAGGGCTTCGCCAAACAACTGGCGAATGAGCGCGCCGATACGGGCGGCATTGTCCAGCAAGCCTTCTTCTTCCATGACCTCGATGGTCGTCAGCGCCGCCGTCGACACCAGCGGATTGCCGCCAAAGGTCGAGCCATGGTTGCCTGGCCCAAACAGTCCGGCGGCCTTGCCACCGGTCATGCAGGCGCCGATGGGCACGCCCGAACCTAGCCCCTTGGCCAGCGTGGCGATATCTGGTTGAACGCCAGCGGTCTGGTAGCCAAACCATTTGCCGGTACGGCCCATGCCGCACTGGACTTCGTCGCAGATCATCAGCCAGTTGTGGCTATCGCAAACTTCACGCACACCACGGTAATACGCCGGATCAACGAGGTGGATGCCGCCTTCGCCCTGGATGATTTCGAACATCACCGCGACGATATTGCGGTTGTGCTCGGCGACCGCCTTGATCGCATCGAGATCACCGAAAGGCACACGAACAAAACCGGCCACCAGCGGTTCGAAACCGACCTGAACCTTGTAGTTGCCGGTCGCCGACAGCGTCGCCATGGTCCGGCCATGAAAGGACTTCTCCATGACGATGATCGTCGGCAGCTCGATGCCCTGCTTGTGGCCATAGAAACGCGCCAGCTTGATTGCCGCTTCGTTGGCTTCGGCGCCGGAATTGCCGAAAAAGACTTCCTGCATCCCGGACAAGCTGCAAAGCTTGTCGGCCAGCAGCTCCTGCTCGCGAATACGGTAGAGATTCGAGGTGTGCAGCATGCGCCCAGCCTGGGCGGCGATGGCCGCAACCAGTTTGGGATGGGCATGACCCAGCGTGGAAACGGCGATACCGGCAAGCGCGTCCAGGTATTCCTTGCCATCGGTATCGGTGATCCGGCAGCCTTGCCCATGACTAAAGGTAACCGGCAACCGGGCATAGGTATTCATGACATGCGACATGAAGCAAACCCCATAAAACGAAAACGGCGGCCATTGCCGCCGAAACGACTGCAAGCTGGCAAAGAGTGCCCAAAAAGCCTGCAAAAACCTGAATATTATGTGAAAACCCAGGGCTTGTATAGAAGCGGGGCGGATGGGAGGGTGTCGGCAGCAGCGCTTCGGGCAAGCCAGGTCGACGCACCAAAACAGGGCGTAGCACGCGCACTACTCCTTACCCATAATTACGCAACGCCCCTGCTTCTGCTAGAATGCCAGCCACGCAAGGTCGCACCGCCCGCAACGCAGAGTAGAACAATGACAAATATAGAATCGACCACTTTCATCATTGTTGGCCTCACCAAACAAGGCAAGAAATTTCGCCCCAGCGACTGGGCCGAACGCCTGTGCGGTGTGATGTCGGCATTCGGTGCCGAACGCAAGATGAAATACTCACCCTATGTCGGCCCCGGTGATTACAACGGCGAAAAAGCCGTTTTCGTCGACGGCCGCCTGGGCGAAATAGAACCCATGGCTTACCGTTTCATGCTCAATTTTGCCCAGGACAATGATCTTCAAATCATCGACGGGGTGTGTCCGCTGAATAAAAGCTGATTCAGCTTTTATTGACCATCAGCAAGCAATAAAAAAGGCGCTGAAAGCGCCTTTTTTATTGCTGTCAGCGAAACTGATCAGGCGGCAGCGAGTGCCTTGATCTGAGCAGACAGACGGCTCTTGGTACGGGAAGCCTTGTTCTTGTGAACAATCTTCTTGTCAGAAATCCGATCCAGAACAGCAACGGATTGCTGGAAAACGCTTTGAGCAACGGTTTTGTCGCCGGCATCGATTGCCTGGCGAACGCGCTTGATTGCGGTACGCAGGGTCGAACGCAGGCTGGCGTTGTGCGCGCGCTGCTTGTCAGCTTGACGGGCGCGCTTGCGGGCTTGTGCGCTGTTGGCCATGTAATGTGTCCAGTAAGTGAAAATCTAAACCGAGGATTTTAGCAAAACTAATATGGTTAAAGCAAGCGCTCAGATGATCTGAAGCTCTTTTGGCAGAGGAAAGGAGACGCCCTCTTCCAGTCCAGCCAGCTCCCTGACCTCGGCGGCGCTCAATTGCACGACCCGTTCGACCACCCGTCGCACCAGGATTTCCGGGGCTGAAGCGCCGGCGCTGACGCCCACCTGCGACTTGCCAAGCAGCCAGGCCGGGTCGATTTCGTCCGGCCCGTCGATCAGGTAGGCATCGATGCCACGCGCCACGGCAACTTCCTTCAGGCGTCGCGAATTCGAGCTGTTGGGACTACCGACCACGAGCACCAGGTCGCACTGCCCGGCCAGCGCCTTGATCGCATCCTGGCGGTTTTGCGTGGCATAGCAGATATCATCCTTTTTCGGCCCCTGAATATCCGGGAAGCGCTCGCGCAAGGCGGCAATGACCACCGAGGCATCATCGACCGACAAGGTCGTCTGGGTCACGAAGGACAGCTGCTCGGGGAAATTCACCTGCAGGCCGGCGACATCGGCAGTCGTTTCAACCAGGTACATGCCGCCCTGGCTCTGCCCCATCGTTCCCTCGACCTCGGGGTGGCCCTTGTGGCCGATCATCACCACCTCGCGCTCGCCCTGGCGCATCTTGCCGACTTCGACATGCACCTTGGTGACCAGCGGGCAGGTGGCATCGAAGACCTTCAGGCCACGCGCTTCCGCCTCGTCACGGACGGCTTTCGAGACGCCATGGGCGCTGAAGATCACCGTGCTGCCGACCGGCACTTCCGCCAGCTCCTCGATGAAAATCGCCCCCTTGGCGCGCAGGTCGTCGCAAACGAATTTGTTATGCACGACTTCATGGCGCACATAGATCGGCGCGCCAAATTTTTCCAGCGCACGTTCGACGATGGCGATGGCGCGCTCGACGCCGGCACAAAAGCCGCGGGGGTTGGCAAGAACAAGCTGCATTACATGATTCCGATGATTTCCACTTCGAAACGGATGGTTTTTCCGGCCAGTGGGTGGTTGAAGTCGAAGAGCCCGCTGCTTTCATCCAGCTCACGCAGGAAACCGGCAAAGGTCGCGCCGTTCGGGGCGCTGAATTCGACGACGGAATTCTCTTTCAGTTCCATCCCGGCTGGCAGACCACTGCGGGCGATGCGCTCGACCAGGCGCTCATTGTGCTGACCAAAGGCCTGCGCTGGCTCTAGTTCGAAAATGCAGCGCTCGTGCGCCGGCAAGCCGATCAGTACCGATTCGAGGTTTTCGGAAAGCTGGCCGCTACCCATTTGCAGGGTGGCCGGACTCATGTCGAAAGTCGACAGGAATTCCTCGCCATCGAGCGTGGTCACGCGGTAATGCAGGGTCAAATAGCTGTCAGAACGAACAGTTGCGCTCATGCGGAATCCTTTTTTTCGGCTTTTGCGGTCAACTGCCCAAAAACGAGCAAAACCGCGCCGATGGTAATCGCCGAATCGGCGACATTGAAAGCCGGCCAGTAATAGCCAGCCACATGCCATTGAATGAAATCGACGACCGCGCCGAAACGCAGGCGGTCGATGACGTTGCCCAAAGCGCCGCCCATGATCAGGGCCATGGCCAGGGCCATCAGCCGCTCACCGGGCTGGCGGCGAATTTCCAGCGCCAGCCAGACCGAAACGCCAATGGCCAGCACGCCGAAGAACCAGCGCTGCCAGCCGGGCTGATCGGCGAGAAAGCTGAAGGCCGCCCCTGGATTCCAGGCCAGCACCCAGTTCCAGAAAGGCGCGACGTAAATCACCTGGCCCGGCCCGATGTGCTCGAGAACGACCCACTTGCTGAGCTGGTCAAGAACGATGACCAGCCCGGCCAGGGTGTACCAGTGCGCCGGTTTAGGCACAGGCACGCGCCTCACCGGCGCCATGCAGGTTACTGACGCAACGGCCGCACAGGCCAGGATATTCGGCAGCGGCACTGACGTCTTCGCGGACATGCCAGCAGCGCTCGCACTTGGCGTGCTCCAGCGGCGTGGCGACGACCGATTCGGCGGCATCGTCGACGACTGCGGTGGACGAGCAAATAAGGACGAATTTCAGATCGTCGCCCAGCGAAGCCAGGGCCGCATATTTCTCGCCAGTGCAATGGATTTCGACGGCGGCCTGCAGCGCTGAGCCGATCTTGCCGGCCTCGCGCTGGGCTTCCAGGGCCTTGGTCACGTCGGCACGCGCGGCGCGAATGATCGCCCACTTGCCCAGCAAGTCGCCCTCGCCTTCCACCAGCGGCAGTTCGTGCCAGCGCTGGAACATCACCGAATTCACCGAATCTTCGGCCTTGCCGGTCAGCACGGCCCAGACTTCTTCGGCGGTGAAAGCGGTGATCGGCGCCAGCAGGCGGACAAAGGTATGGGTGATATGCCACAGCGCCGATTGTGCCGAACGCCGGGCGACCGATTTCGGCGCCGTCGTGTACAGGCGGTCCTTGAGGATGTCGAGGTAAAAGCCACCGAGATCTTCCGAACAGAAGGTCTGCAAGGCCTGAACGACGCGGTGGAACTCGTACTTGTCGTAATCGGCGCGGCAGGAGCCTTGCAGTTCGCGGGTCAAGGCCAACGCGTAACGGTCAATTTCCAGCCATTCGCTGACCGGCAGCATGTCGGCAGCGGCATCGAAATCCGAAACATTGGCCAGCAGGAAACGCAGGGTATTGCGGATGCGGCGATAGCCTTCAACGACGCGCTTCAGGATTTCGTCGGAAATGGTCAGTTCACCGGAGTAATCGGTCGACGCCGTCCACAGGCGCAGGATGTCGGCGCCCATCTTGTCGGAAACCGTCTGCGGCGCAATGACGTTGCCCTTGGACTTGGACATCTTGTGGCCCTTGCCATCGACCACGAAGCCGTGCGTCAGCAAAGCCTTGTACGGGGCGCGACCATCGATGGCACAGCCGGACAGCAGCGAGGACTGGAACCAGCCGCGATGCTGGTCGGAGCCTTCGAGATAGAGGTCGGCCGGATACGCCGACACCTCGGCATGCGAACCGCGCAGCACGTGCCAGTGGGTCGTGCCCGAATCGAACCAGACGTCGAGCGTGTCCTTCATCTTGACGTAATCAGCTGCCTCGGCGCCGAGCAGCTCGGCGGCATCAAGGCTGAACCAGGCTTCGATGCCGGCTTCTTCGACACGCAGGGCGACCTGTTCGATCAGTTCGGCCGTACGCGGATGCGGCAGGCCGGTTTCCTTGTGCAGGAAGAAAGGAATCGGCACACCCCAGTTGCGCTGGCGCGACACGCACCAGTCCGGGCGGGTCTTCATCATGCCTTCCAGGCGGGCACGGCCCCAGGCCGGGAAGAATTGCGTTTCATCGACGGCGCGTTCGGCGATCCAGCGCAGCGACGGCGCGCTTTCGTCCTTGCGCGCTTCCATGCCGATGAACCACTGCGTCGTGGCGCGGAAGATGATCGGCGTCTTGTGCCGCCAGCAATGCGGATAGCTGTGCTTGATTTTCTCTTGTTTGAGCAGTCGACCGCAGGATTCAAGTTCGGCGAGCACCAGCGGGTTGGCTTCCCAAACCGTCTTGCCGGCCAATTCTGCGGTCGACAGTGCGGGAACAGTGGAAATAAAGCGGCCGTCATTGCCAACCGGGTTGTTGACCGGCAGGCCGTATTTCTTGCCGACGTTGTAGTCATCGACACCGTGTGCCGGTGCCGTGTGCACCAAACCGGTGCCGGCTTCGGTTGTAACATGCGTACCGCAAATGATGGCCACGTCGCGCTGCTGGAAGGGGTGCTTCAGCAGCACCTGGTCGAGCGCTGCGCCCTGGCAGGAACCGACGACCGTGCCTTCGAGCTCGTAGCGTTTCAATGCCGCTTCGGCCAGTTCGCGGACGAGGATCAGCGCGCCCTTGGCGGTTTCGATCAGGTCGTAGGTCAGTTCGGGATGGACGCTGACCGCCTCGTTGGCCGGCAGCGTCCAGGGCGTCGTCGTCCAGATCACGGCAAAGGCCGGGCCGCGCAGATGGCTCAGGCCAAAAGCGGCGGCCAGCTTGGCGGCGTGATTGGGATGCACTTCAAACGCCACGTCGATGGCCGGCGAGAATTTATCCTCGTGCTCGACCTCGGCCTCAGCCAGCGCCGAACCGCAATCGAGACACCAGTTGACCGGCTTCAGGCCCTGGTACAGGTAACCGTGCTCAAGAATCTTGCCCAGCGCGCGAATTTCCTCGGCCTCGGCCTTGAAATTCATCGTCAGGTAAGGATTGTCCCAGTCACCGAGCACGCCCAGACGAATGAAATCCTTCTTCTGGCGTTCGACCTGTTCGGCGGCATAGACACGGCACAACTCGCGAACCTTGTCGGCGGGGATGTTCTTGCCGTGCAGTTTCTCGATCTGGTGCTCGATCGGCAGACCGTGGCAGTCCCAGCCCGGCACGTAAGGCGCGTCAAAACCGGAGAGCGTCTTGGCGCGGACGATAATGTCCTTCAAAACCTTGTTGACCGCATGACCGATGTGAATGTCGCCATTCGCATACGGCGGGCCGTCGTGCAGCACGAAGCGCGGACGGCCAGCGCTGATCTCGCGGATGCGCTGGTAGAGCTTTTTCTGCTGCCACTGGGCAACCCACTGCGGCTCGCGCTTGGGCAGGTCACCGCGCATCGGGAAAGCGGTATCGGGGAGGTTCAGCGTATCTTTGTAATCAGCCATTTTGCGTGCTCATAGCGAGAAAAAGGCCCGCGCCGCCGCAGCATCTGCTGCGATCTGCGCCTTGAGGGCGTCGAAATTGGGGAAACGTTGCTCGTCGCGCAGCTTGTGCACGAAGCGCACCGAAATGTGCGCGCCGTAAATATCACGGTC
>JAVBXO010000169.1 GCA_030824535.1 Azonexus sp.
GCCGATGGTCGGCCGGACACCAAGATTGGCGACGCCGGGCAGCGGCCGCTCGCCCAGGCCACTGACTTCAACGACGAAGACGCCGGTCATCGGCAGCGGATTGTGCTTGATGCGCAAATTGGCCGTGGCAAAACCCAGTTGCCGACCCAGCTTCTGGCCGTGCGACACCTGGCCGTCGATGATGTAAGGCCGGCCGAGCAGGCACGCGGCATGTTCCATGTCGCCGCTGGCCAGCGCGTGACGGACGCCTGAACTCGATACCCGCTCCTCGGCCAAGGTCACGCTGCCCATCGCCTCAACGGCGAAGCCATGGTGCTCACCGGCCGCTTGCAGCACGGCAAAATCGCCCGTCCGGCCCTTGCCAAAGCGAAAGTCGTCGCCAATGATCAGGTGTTTGACCGAACAGCCCTGCACCAGCACTTGCGTAATGAAGTCTTCGGCGGTCAAGGCGGCAAAAGCGGCATTAAACGGGCAAATGACTACCTGCTCCACGCCATTGGCCGCCAGCAACTCGAGTTTTTCGCGCAAGGTGGTCAGGCGCGCCGGGGCTGACGCGGGGGAGAAAAACTCGCGCGGATGCGGCTCGAAAGTCAGCACCGTCGGCGTTAGCCCGCTTTGGGCAGCCACCTCGGCAAGTCTTTCGAGCAAGGCAAGATGGCCCAGGTGCACGCCATCGAAGTTGCCGATGGCCAGAACAACAGGGACGGGAATGGGGCGCGAGTAACCGCGAAAAACGCGCATGGGCGGGCAGACAAAAAAAACGTTGAATTATAACGAGCTAAAGCAATGGGCGGAGACATCCGGCGCGCTCTTTTTCCGCCAGCAAGCACAGTCCTGCAGAATCAAAGTCGCTATAATCATTCGTTCACCGACGGATGCATTTTCCATGGACAAACTGATCAACCATATTCTCCGGATCTCCCCCCGGCGCGACCGTACGGAGATCAATGCAGCCATGGTTGATGCACTGATGGACTTTTTCCACCCCCGCCGGCTCAGCATCTATCGCTGCTACGCCAACAGTCGGGGCACCATCCTGTTTTCCTGTGCCGGTTATGGCGAACACGGTTACTTCCTGCATAACGCCTACCTGCCTAACCTGCTGCTTTGCCAGCCGCTGGACAAAGACCCCCTGCACCAGAAATGCGTAAACGCAAAAACCGCAGTCATGGAATTGCTCGCCGATGGCAGCCACCGCATTGTTTTCCCGGTTTTCCGCGAGGAATACCCGGCCTACCTGATTGATCTTTCGCTGTCGGAAGACCTTTCCCCGGATCAGCGGGTAACGATGATGGGCTTGGTCGAATACTTCGCCAACCATATCGCCCTGCTCGACTATGGCGAAACCGACACACTGACCGGGCTGGCCAGTCGCAAGACCTTCGACAAGCATCTTTTCGAACTGCTCGGCCACCCTGCCGAAGATCCGCTGGACTCGGCGGTTTCCCGGCGACGGCGTGAAACGGCCAGCTCACACTGGCTGGCCGTTTGCGATGTCGATCATTTCAAGCTGGTCAATGACAGCTATGGCCACCTGGTGGGTGACCATGTGCTGGTGGCGCTCGCCGAAACCATGCGCAGTTCCTTCCGCTTCGATGACCAGCTATTCCGCTTTGGCGGCGAAGAATTCATCATCCTGCTGCAACCGACCACGGAAGAGTCGGCCCTGCTTGCCCTTGAGCGCTTTCGCAAACAGGTCGAGACCCAGAACTTCCCACAGGTCGGACACATCACCATCAGCATCGGCTTCGGCGCATTGCGCCCGAGCGACAGCCCCAGTCGCGCCATCGACCGCGCCGATGAAGCGCTGTACTACGCCAAGCGCCATGGCAGAAATCGCGTTGATGGCTATGAGCAATTGGTGTCTTGCGGCCAGCTGTCACCACATCATTCGCCGACAGCCCCGGCCCTGGCAACCTCGGGAACACCGCTCTAGGTGGCTGGGTTCCCGACTTTTCCGGCAACTTTTTCTAGCTTAGTGCCGCCAGCCTGGACTTCGGCCCGGGCGGATGCCTGGAGAAATACTGACGGATGCCGCGCACGATGGCGTCAGCCAGCTTGCCCTGATAAACCTCGTCATTCAGCCGCCGCTCTTCTTCGGGGTTGGAAATGAAAGCGGTTTCGATCAGCGCCGAAGGAATGTCCGGCGCTTTGAGCACGGCAAAGCCGGCCTGTTCGACATTGGCCTTGTGCAGGGTATTGATCGATCCCAGTTCGCCGAGCAAATATTTGCCGAGCTTCAGGCTGTCGCTGATGGTTGCCGTCTGCGACAGGTCGAGCAGCGTGCGCGCAAGGAAGGGATCCTTGGCACCCAGATTGACGCCGCCAATGAGGTCAGCCTGATTTTCCTTCTGCGCCAGCAGGCGCGCCTGTGTGCTTGAAGCCCCGCGCTCGGACAGCACGAACACCGACGAACCGCGGGCATCCGGCCTGATCCAGGCATCGGCATGAATCGACAGGAACAGGTCGGATTGCACGCGCCGCGCCTTCTGGACGCGCATCTGCAAGGGCACGAAAAAGTCGGAATCGCGCGTCAGCACCGCGCGCATGTTCGGCTCGTTATCCAGGCGACTCTTCAGGCGCCGGGCAACTTCCAGCGTGACGTTCTTTTCGTAACTGCCGCCTTGCCCAATTGCCCCCGGATCTTCGCCACCATGACCGGGGTCAAGCATGATCGTCACCAGCCGGTCGACTATCGGTCGCCCCGACTTTTTCGAGGTAATCACTTCCGGGGCTTCGACCTCGGGCTTGTCGACTTTCTTTGCCAGCACTTCCTCTGGGCGTTTCTCGGGAATTGCCGCCAGATCGCGATCGGCTGGCGCTGGCTGGACGCCGTCCTTGCGCCCTTCGACCAGCGCCATCAGCGGATCGGGTGCGCTCAGCGGATAGACGTCGAAAACCAGGCGGTGAGAATATTCACCGACCGGCGGCAGGGTGAACACCTGCGGATTGACCTTGGACTTGAGATCCATGACCACGCGCACGACCCCCGGCTTGAAACGGCCGGCGCGCAAGAGCTTGATGTAGGGATCGTCGCTGCCGACCTTGCGGGTGATGCTGTCGAGCACGCTGTTGAATTCAACGCCTTCAATATCGACGACCAGACGGTCGGGATTTTCGACGGTGAAATGGGTGAACTTCAGCGGCGCGTCGTGCTCCAGCGTGACGCGCGTGTAATCGGCGGCCGGCCAGATGCGCACGGCGAGCACGGCCGGCAACTTGGCCGCAGCGCCGGCCAGCGGCGTCACGGAAACAATCAGCGAGGCGCCGGCGTAGCGCAGCAGCTGTCGACGCTCATGACTGGGATGAGCGCGTTTAGGCATGCTTCCCCTTTCGGTGTATCTGCCAGGGCTTCGAGGACACGCCCGAGACCTGCATGATGAAGGCGCAGCCGCAGGTCTGGCGACGGAACGCAGCCTTGAGCCCGTTCCGGCCACTCAACCAAGCAGACCGCAGTATCGTTGAAATATTCGCCAAAGCCCGCATCGAGGAACTCCTCTGGTGACTCGAAACGATAAAAATCAAAGTGATATAAGTATAAGCTCGAAATTACGTAAACTTCAACCAAGGCATAGGTAGGGCTTTTGACCGGGCCGCTATGACCCAGTGCCCGAATCATTGCCCGCGATAGCGTCGTTTTGCCCGCCCCCAGGTCGCCTTCGAGGAAAATCACCAAACCCGGCTGCAAACAGGGTGCCAACGCCTGTCCCAAACGCAGGGTGGCGGCCTCGTCGGGCAACTGAAAAACAGCAGTAACATCGGAACCATGCACGATCAAAACTCCATCGATTACGCAGCACTGAAGGAAAAAATTCGCCGGGCTGGCGCCGAACTCGGCTTTGCGGCAGTCGGCGTGGCCCGCGCCGAACCGGGGGTGGCCGTCGCACACCTGCGCGAATGGCTGGCCGCCGGCCGCCACGGGGAGATGGATTATATGGCGCGCCATGCCGAATTGCGCGCGCACCCGGCCGACCTGCATCCCGGAACACTGAGCGTGATCAGTGCTGCGGTCGACTACCTGCCACATGGCAAAACCAGCGACGATCCGGCCCAGGCGGCGATTTCCCGCTACGCCCAGGGGCGGGATTATCACAAGGTCATCCGCAATCGTCTGCAGAAGCTGGCCGAGCGCATTGCCGCTGACATTGGCCCTTTCGGCTATCGCGTCTTTTCCGATTCGGCACCGGTCATGGAGGTTGAATTTGCGCGCCAGGCCGGCCTCGGCTGGCGCGGCAAGCACACCCTGCTGCTGTCCCGGCAAGGCTCCTGGCGCTTTCTCGGCGATATTTACACCGACCTGCCGCTACCGCCTGACGCCCCGGTCGAGGAACATTGCGGCAGTTGCCACGCCTGCCTCGACGCTTGCCCGACCGGCGCGATCATCGCCCCCTATCAGGTCGATGCCCGGCGCTGCATTTCCTATCTGACCATCGAACTTGCCGGCGCGATTCCCGAAGAGTTCCGGCCGCTGATCGGCAACCGCATTTACGGCTGTGACGACTGCCAGCTGTGCTGTCCGTGGAATCGCTTCGCACAGCTTGGCGATGCCGAATTCTCCCCGCGCCACGGCCTCGATGCGGCAACGCTGCTGGAGCTGTTTGACTGGAGTGAAAAGGAATTCAACGAACGCCTGGCTGGCAATCCGATCCGCCGCATCGGTCATGAACGCTGGCTGCGCAATATCGCGCTGGCGCTGGGTAACGGGCCGCGCAGCAGCGAGGTTTGTGCGGCCCTCGGCCAGCATGCCGAACACCCGTCAGCCGTCGTCCGCGAGCAGATTGCCTGGAGCCTGGCACGCCAGCAGGAAGGCGACTAGCGGCCTTTCGGACGAAAGCTGCCTAAACAGAATATCCGCCTGGATAGCACGACAAGACCACGACCAATGACTCGAACCTCAAAGCGGGTGAGCGGGACAAGGAAATGCAGCAGAGCAAGAAAGGCAATCAGTGGCACTTCGGCATGAAGGCGCATATCGGGGTCGATGCCCACACCGGCCTTGCGCACACGGTGATCGGCACGGCCGGGAACGTCAGCGACATCAGTCAGGCCAACGCTCTTCTGCATGGTGAAGAAACGGATGCCGTTGGCGATGCGGCCTACACCGGAGTTGGAGAAGCGCGAAGAGAGCCAAGGCATTCCCGTTACCTGGCACGTTGCTCTGCGCCCCGGCAAGCGCCGGGCCTTGGCCAAGGATACGGAAGGCGAACTGACGGAATGGCTGGAGCAGAAGAAGGCCAGTATCCGGGCAAAGGTCGAGCCCCCTTCCCACGTGGTGAAGAACCTCTTCAAGCACAAGAAGACTCGCTACAAGGGCCTGGTGAAGAACACCGCCCAGCTGATGCCCCTGAACTGAGGTCTTTAGTCAAAGCGAAAAATTGAGTCCCGGCTAGCGATAGCAGAACAAGCCACAGGAAGCCGCCTGTCGGACCCTTCAAGTCCGACAGGCAGCCATTTGCCGCTTATGCCGTTAATTTAGGCAGAGGCAAGCCTTAGCGACATGAACTGATCGTCGGTTATCTGCAATCCAAGCAGACGTCATTCCCCCCCCTGTTTCCACAAGGGGCTTGCGGAATCTACGCAGACCCGATTGCGACCGTTAGCCTTGGCTTGATACAGGGCCACATCGGCCGCAGTGACCAATGCGGCGGCTCCGCTGTCGTCCTGTGGATATGCGGCGGCCACGCCAATACTGAGCGTGAGTACCGGCGGCGTAGCAGATGATCCTGCGTGCGGTATGCCGAGATCAACTACTGCACGACACAAGGCCTCCGCCTTGTCTTTCCCGGCAATCTGGTCACACTCCGGCAACAAACACGCGAATTCTTCCCCTCCATAGCGAGCAACAATATCGTGGGGGCGACCAAGTTCTTGCTTAATTGCCGACGCAACCGACTTCAGGCATAAATCACCTCCCTGATGACCGTAGTGGTCGTTGTAGCGCTTGAAGTGGTCAACATCGATCATCAACAGGGTCAGTGGCGTATGACTACGCCGGCAGCCACGCCACTCCGTCAGGAGTGCCTCATCGAAGCGGCGACGATTGGCAATTCCCGTCAGCCCATCAATGAAGGCCATTGCCTTCAACAGATCGGCCTGGGCCTTCAGGGTAAGGTGGGTCCGGACCCGGGCACGAACCACGGCCGGATTGACTGGCTTGGTGATGAAATCAACTCCTCCGACCTCCAGGGCGTGGGCCTCATCCATCGGGTCCAATTGTGCCGTCACGAAAATGACCGGGATGTCGGCCGTCGCCGGGTTGCTCTTGAGTCGTCGGCAAACTTCCAGCCCATCCATGTCGGGCATCATCACATCGAGCAGGATCAGATCTGGCAACTTTGCCTGATGGCACAAAGCCAGTACTTGTTCACCGCTGGTCGCCATGAATACCTCGTAGTCTTCCTGGAAAATTCGGTAAAGCGTCTGGATATTGCTTGGCTGGTCGTCGACCACGAGCAGTCTAGGCCGTTTTTCCGGGCAGGACAGAAGGCCCTGTTCGCCTTGGTTCGGGCTGTGGGTCATCATGCCTCCAAAAGAACTGTGAACCAGAAAGTACTCCCTTGACCCGGGCTGCTGGTAATGCCCATTTCGCCGCCCATCAACTGCACCAGGCGTTTGGCGATGTTCAGACCGATGCCCAGGCCGCCATATTTGCGGGTGCTGGAGCCGTCGGCCTGCTCAAAGGGATAGAAGATGCGCTTTTGATCCTCGACGGCTATGCCGACGCCGGTGTCCTGCACTTCAAACCTGATTGCAGAACGCCCACCCTCGTCCATCTGCATCCGGAGGACATGCACGGTGACACTGCCGCTGGCCGTAAATTTGACGGCATTGCCGACCAGTGTCAGCAGGATCTGCTTCAGTCGATCCGGGTCGCCGCTGAAGGACTTGCCGAAAAGCGCCGGTGCAATTTCCAGACTGAATGTCAATCCTTTCGCCAGCACCTGCGGTTTCGACAACTGCTCGACCTCGCGCAAGACCGTTTCCAGTCGGAAATCATGACGGGCCAAGGTCAGCTGGTTCGCCGCCAATCGCGAGGCCTCGAGTACGTCATCGACGAGAGACAGCAAATGCGTCGCTGAACCATTTACCTGCTCCAGATACCTTTGCAGCTTGGGGTCCTGGGTGAGGCGGGAAGCCAGCGCGGTAAACCCGAAAATGGCATTGAGTGGCGTGCGCAGTTCATGACTGATCGTCGCCAGGAAGATGCCTTTTGCCCGGCTCGCATCCTCGGCGGCCTCCAGCGCAATCCGAAGCGCACTGGTTCGCGTGGCGACGAGTTGTTCCAGATGCTCGTTCTGTGCCTTGAGTGCCAGATGTGTCCTGACGCGGGCACGCACGACGGCAGGATTGACCGGCTTGCTGATGAAATCGCTGCCGCCGGCCTCCAGCGCCTCGACTTCCAGCTCGGGGGCCCCATGAACGGTGACAAAGAGCAGCGGAATATTGCGTGTCGTCACGTCGGCCTTCAGGCGACGACAGGTTTCCAGACCATCCATGCCCGGCATGACAATGTCGATAAGGACAAGATCGGGAGAATAAGCGCGACAGAACGCAATGGCCGACTCCCCGCTGGTGGCACTGAAAATCTCGTAATCGTCGCGAAGTATCTGATTCAGCGTCTGGATATTGATCGGCTCATCATCGACGACCAGCAGACGGGCGCGTGCATTCATTTCTCAAAGTCCTTTCGAATTGCATTCGCCCAATCCAGGGCGGCGACAAAATCAAGGCCTTGCATGGCGCCGTCCAAGGCGGAAAATGGCTCGTCCAAGTCGCTACCGACCTCGGATTTCAGGGTGGCAAAAACATCCAGGGCGCGCATGTTCCGATCAGTCAATAGTGCCACCAGTGCTTCCAGCAAGTCGCCGACCCGCGCCGGGCTGGCCGGCAAACTGGCAGCAGTAGCCGTCGGGGAAGCAAAGGCGACGGCAAGTCCTTGCAGTATTTCGCAGGTCTCTGCCAGCAATTTGCGCAGATCATCGAGATAATGTTCGCTTCCTGCCCGGCCACCTTTCCGGATCGCCGCCTCCATCTCGCCCGCCAGGCTGGCCAGTGCCTGGGCACCCAGGGTGGCCGCCAGACCTCTGAGCGTATGGAGCTCGCGCAGAACGAGGTCCCTATCTCCCCGGTACAGCGCCTGCTCGATACGCAGCACCGCATCTCCCTGATCGGCCGCAAAATTGCCCGCCAATTGACCGTAGAGCCTGCGGTCGCCATTCAATCGGGCCACCGCAGAGCGTAACTCGAAACCCGCCGGCACCTCCGGCAGCGGCGCCTCTTCGGCGCAGGGAGCGACACTGCTCGCTTCCCGACCGCAATGCCGCAACAAAGTCTTGACCAGTTCCCGCGAATCGATCGGTTTGCCGATATGGTCGTTCATGCCGGCTGCAAGACAGGCGTCGCGATCGGTGGGCAGGGCGTTCGCTGTCATGGCGATGATTGGTGCGGTAAAACCGTCGGCGCGCAGGCGGCGCGTGGCTTCGTAGCCGTCCATCTCCGGCATCTGGATGTCCATCAATACCGCGTCGAACGCCGCTCCGGCCGAGCGGGTGGCCGTAATCGCCTGGAGACCATTGGCGGCTACGCTCACCCAGGCGCCGGCATGGGTGAGCAACTCCCCCGCCACCTGCTGGTTGAGTAAATTATCTTCGACCAGCAGCAGGCGCAGATTGGCCAGCGGTCGCCCGGCAGGCAGCGCTTGCCCCCAATCGTCTGCGGTGACCGACTCGCCGCCACTCGCCACGGCAACGGCATCGAAGAGCATCGACGGCGTTACCGGCTTGACCAGAAAACCATCAATGGGACTCGCCCCCCCGGCAATCCGCTGTTCCAGCATTTCGCGCCCTTGGGAGGTCACCATCAGCAATACGGATTCGCGCAGGTCTTCGCGCTCGATGGCCCGGATTTGTTCCGCCGTTTCCCAGCCATCCAGGCCGGGCATAAGCCAGTCCAGGCAGATGATGTCAAAGGGCTGGCCGGCGGCTGCGGCCGCTCGAATCCGTTCCAGTCCCTCTTCGCCACTGGCGGAGGTCTCCGTGGGCCAGGCAAAGGATTTCGTTGCCTGGGCGAGCACCTCGCGCGCCGTGGGGTTGTCATCGATGATGAGGACCCGTGGCGGCTTGGGCAGGCGGGAGGGGTCGGAATCGCGCCGGACGATCTCGGCGGTGGCACAGGTTTCGGCATCCTGCTGGAATTCAAGCTGGAAATGAAAGCAACTGCCCACGCCAGGCGTGCTGTCGACTACCAACTCGCCGCCCATCAGGCGGACCAGCCGCTGGCTGATGGCAAGGCCCAGACCGGTACCGCCGTAGCGCCGTGTGGTGGAATTTTCGGCCTGGGTAAAGCCCTCGAACACGGCACCGAGACGATCCGCCGGAATGCCGATACCGGTATCGCGGATGGCGAATTCGATGCGGACAGAAACGGCTGTTGCCTCAACTTGACGCAGGCTGATAACGACCTCGCCGCGCTCGGTAAATTTGACGGCATTGCCGGCGAGATTGAGCAGGACCTGCTGCAGTCGCAGGACATCGCCGCGCAGGGCACGTGGTACCCGCACATCGATGTCGAAAAGTATTTCCAGCGGTCTGTCGCGCAGGGCTGCCGATAGCAGCACCGACAGGTTGCGCAGCAACTTGTCGAGGCGGAAAGGGGTGTCGTCCAGTACCAGCTTGCCGGCCTCGACCTTGGAAAAGTCGAGAATGTCGTTGAGGATGGCCAGCAGCGACTTGGCGGCGCCTTCGGCCTTGTGTACGTAGTCGATCTGGCGGTTGTCCAGCGCAGTGTGCTGCAACAGCTCCAGCAAACCGAGCACGGCATTCATCGGCGTACGGATCTCGTGGCTCATGTTGGCGACAAAAGCGCTCTTGGCGCGGCTGGCTGCCTCCGCTTCGACGCTGCGTTTCTCGAGCGCGGCGTTAACGATCTCCAGTTGCACTTGAGCCTGTTTGAGCTCGGTGACGTCGGAAACCAGCACGAAAAAGCCGCGCACCCGCCCATCTGCGACGTCCGGAATGTAATGCGCCCAGGTATAGCCGGTGCTGCCATCCGGCTTGACCAGCGTGCGTTCGAAATCCTGGTGTTGGCCGGCGAGCGCCAGGCGCATGAAGGGTTCGTTTTTCTTGAACAAGACCTCGCCCATCAGGTCCTGGATGCGGATGCCTTGCATCTGCTCCGGCGTCTTGCCGAACCACTCCCGATAGGCGATGTTGGAGAAGCCGCAGCGCAGGTCGGCATCCCAGTAGCCCACCATGCCCGGGATGATGTCGATCAGCGAGCGCATGAAACGCTCCTTTTCGGCCAAAACCACCGCGATCTGTTCCTTTTGTCCCTCCTCGCGTCGGCGACGACGCTGGGTGAGTGCCAGACCCGGTACGCTTAGTCCTGCCAGCAACAGGAACAGCCCCCCTTCCAGCCAGGCCTGCTGCCACCAAGCAACGTAGAGCGCCCCCGTTTCACGCCCGATGGCAACGACCAGCGGCTTGTCCATCGGCAAATCGGCCGGCCGGATGGTGTGCAGGGCCACCAGGCGATGTTCCCCGGTGCTTGCCAAGCTATCCTCCAGAACTTCGGCAGATTGGCCGCTGTTCAGGTGGCGGGTGAAAAAAGAGCCGGGTTGCGCCAGATTTCGCCCGGCCTGGCCGGCACCATCCGGCTCCATGACCACCTGCAAGCCATCACCATGGGCCAGAGCCGCCCACATATCCTGGCCATAAAGCACCGCGCCCAATTGAACCCGCAATTCGTCCGGGTCCAGGGTGGCCGAGATGATGCCGGCAAATTCCCCGGCGGGGCCGGGAATGACGCGCGCCACGTTCATCGCCCAGATACCGAGGGCGGTCTCGAAGGGCGGACTCACATACAGCACATTCGGATCGGTCTGAGCGCGGGCAATCTGAAAATAGGGCCGTTGGCTTAAATCCAGACCGAGCAATTTCGGGTGGCTGGCGGCAACGGCCTGGCCTCCGGCATCGAGGATCAGCAGGGTGCGCACGCTGCGCATGGCCTTGGCAAAGGCGGCCAACCGGTGGCTGGCGCGGGCCATGCCGTCCTTTTCGGCCAGCCAGCCGGGCAGGTCGTCGCGGACGCCGAGCAGGGTGCGGTCAACCACGAGCAGGGCGCGACTGAGGTTCTTGTCGATAACGCTGGCCTGGGTAGCCAGACGCTCACGCTCGCTGCGGTCAATATTGCCGTATTCCTTGTACATCGACATGCCGACAACGAGGCCGACCAGCAGCAGCCCCAGTGTGAGCAGTACCCATTCGGTCAGAAACCGGCTATGGGGGCGCAGGAGCATCAAATGCCTTTACACAGGGATATTCGAACCAAATAGCGGAGCTACTGACACTGATTGTAGCGGAGTAGTTCCTGGCTGCGGGAGGGCTCGTTGCGCTATTCGCCCTGGTGGATTGCCTGTAGAGTCATGGGAAATAGGCCGAAAGTAATAATATGAGTGACGTCGTCACCGCCTCAATGAAGCGCTACCTGTACGCCCTTGCCGGGGTGGTGGCGCTCGCGCTTTCCGGCATGCTCGGCATGACTTTGTACTCCGATTACCATGTGGCCGTGCTTCAGGAGCAGACTCGTCTGGCCACATTGGTTCAGCTCATTGCCAATAACGCTGATGGCGTGCTCGTGCGTAACCGCGACCGCTTGTCCCGTCTGGCCAAACGCCCGGCCATTCGGCTCATGAGCACAGCGAACTGCGACCCGATTCTGGCCGACTTTGTCGAGTTATTCCCGGAATTTGCCAACTTGACGACAATTGATCCGAGTGGCTCGGTGCCTTGTTCCGCTGTTCCGCAGCCAGGAGGCAAGCCAATATCCGTCGCTCAAACGGAATGGTTCCGGCAGGCGCTCGCCGAGAAGCGGTTTGTCGTTGGCAAGCCGTTTATCGGCCCGATCACGGGCCGACTGGTTTCTGTTCTCATTGAGCCGGTATGGGATGACCACCACGAACTGCTCGGCTTCATCGGACTTCCCCTTGATCTTGAGCGCTTCAGCCTGCAGATTCCCGGTGAATCTCTCCCGGAAGGAACGCGCTTTGGTCTGTTGGCTGCGGATGGCACCCTGATCTGGCGCAATATCGATCCGGAAAAGCTCGTCGGGAAAAGCCTCAACTCCCATCCGGCACACCGTCAGGCATTCGAAGTCAGAGATGGCCAGTTCGAATCTATCGGGGCCGATGGGGTGGAGCGCCATTTTGCGGTGGCCTCGGTCGCCAACGCGAACTGGGTCGCCCTTATGAGCGTGCCAAAGCAGGCAATCACCAGCAAAGTCATGCAGCTCGCGCTACGCAATGCGCTGATCGGACTGGCTGCATTGATTGGCTTGGGCATATTGCTGGCCTACCTGCTTCGACGTATACGCCAGATTGAGGAAGATCTGCTAAGTAATCACGCATAACGAATATGGAACTTTTTGCCAAATTCTGCCAAAAGCGTTTGAACCTCCTGAATCAAGGAGTCCTTGGTCCACGAAGTAAAGGTGCGCCAATGGTATTTGG
>JAVBXO010000330.1 GCA_030824535.1 Azonexus sp.
GGGCGCAGCGGCCGGATCTGGTGCATGTGGTCACCGAAGGCCCGCTCGGCTGGTCGGCGGTGGCTGCGGCGCGGCGTCTCGGGATACCGCTGACTTCCGGCTTTCACACCAATTTCGACCGCTACAGCGTGCATTACGGCTTGGGTTGGATGCGCCCGGCGGTCGCCGCCTACCTGCGCACCCTGCATCGCCGGACGCAGGCGACGATGGTGCCGACCGAAGCGCTGGCCGCCGATCTGGCGGGCGAGGGCGTGCCCGGCGTGCGAGTGGTGGGGCGTGGTGTGGATGTCGCATTATTCGATCCAGCGAGCCGTTCACCGCAACTGCGCGGTACTTGGGGGGCGGATGAGGAAGCGCCGGTCTGTCTCTACGTCGGGCGCATGGCTCCGGAAAAAAACCTGGCGCTGGTGCTCAAGACTTTTGCTGCCATTCGCCAGGTACAGCCGGCGGCGCGCATGGTCTGGGTCGGTGACGGGCCGTCGGCCAAGCTGCTGGCGCAGGAACACCCGGCGCAGCATTTTGCCGGCGTGCGGCATGGCAGCGATCTGGCCGCGCACTACGCCAGCGCCGATCTATTCCTCTTTCCCAGTCTCAGCGAAACCTACGGCAATGTCGTGGCCGAAGCGATGGCCAGCGGCCTGCCGGTGCTGGCCTATCGCAGTGCCGCTGCGGCCGAACTGATCAGCAGCGGCATTGATGGCGAAACGGTGGCGCCGGGCGATGAGTCGGCCTATGTCGAGCGCTCGCTGCATCTGGCCGGCAACGCGGGCCTGCGCCGGGGGCTTGGCATGCAGGCCCGGCAAGCTGTTCATGGGCGGGGCTGGTCACAGGTCATCGACAGCTTCGAGAACGTCGCCCGTGAAGTGCTGAGCGGCAGTCTGTCGGTTTGAGCGAGCAGCCTCGCGCTTCTGCGGTGAACGCTTGGCGCGAGCCTGTTTTCAAGTCCGAGGCTTTAGTGCTTGACCCGCCGTTCCAGTTGTTCGAGGCCCTCAATGACCCGCATCGAGCACAAGTCGAAATCGCCATTGAGCACTCGCCGGGCGTCGCGGTCGCCCTTGCTCTTATAAACGCTGACGACGTCACCGGCAGCGCGATGGAAGGCGGCGTGATCGCTGGTCAGGCGCTGGAAGGTGGCTTCATCGCCATAGAACTTCTGGCCATTGCTGTGGATCCACTTGCCCAGCTCGCAGCGATTGTCGTGGCAGATGGCGGTTTCGTCGAGTTGTTCCTGGCTGCGACCATCCAGGTAGGACTGCAGACGCAGGCGCCACTGGCGATGGGCCTCGATCCATTTCTGAAAATTCAGGTCGTCTTCCTGCAGGCCATCGGTCGAGCGCCCCTTGAAAAAGGAAAAGCTGCGGAACATGTCAAAAAATGCCATGGTTTTCTCCTGTGAGCGAATTATTAGTGAGTTAATGTATTTGACTATGCTTAATTTGTTTTGCGGACTTGTCCGGCAATTGCTAAAGATACAGGCCGGATATTTCAATATTAGGCAAGATCCGTGCGCATTGCCGAGCAATTTCCCCAAAGGCTTGAAGCGCAAGCAGAAAGTTCAGTTTCCATGTGCTCTTTGATCTGCCTGCAGGGCAGCTTCGGTGCGAATGTTATAATCGCAGCCCATTTCCAGTGCGCTGAACGACCTCGGTGATCTTTACCCTCGGTATCAACCATCATTCCGCACCGCTTGCGATTCGCGAGCGGGTGGCGTTTGGCGCCGACAAGCTGCAGCACGCGCTGGCTGACCTGACGCGCAGCCAGCCGGTCAAGGAAGTGGCGATTCTTTCGACCTGCAACCGGACAGAGATTTACTGTTCGGCCGAGACGCCGGAGGTGGTGATCGACTGGCTGGCCCAGTACCACCAGGTCGCCCGCCACGATATCGCACCCTATATTTATACCCATGATCAGCCGGAAGCCATCCGCCACGCCTTTCGCGTCGCCTGCGGGCTGGATTCGATGGTCATTGGCGAACCGCAGATCCTCGGCCAGATGAAGGATGCGGTGCGCGCTGCCGAAGAGGGGGGAACGCTCGGTACGCAACTGCACAAGCTCTTCCAGCGTTCTTTTTCAGTGGCCAAGGAAGTGCGCTCGACCACGGCCATCGGCGCCAACATCGTCTCGATGGCCGCGGCCGGCGTGCATCTCGCCGAGCGCATTTTTGAGTCGATCGGCGATCAGCGCGTACTGTTCATCGGCGCGGGCGAAATGATCGAATTGTGTGCGGCGCATTTCTGCGCCAATCAGCCGAAACAGGTGACCATTGCCAACCGCACGCTGGAACGCGGTCGGGCGCTGGCCGAACAATACGGCGGGGTGGCGATTCGTCTTGATGAACTGGGCGAGCATCTCGCCAAACACGATATCGTCGTTTCATGTACCGCCAGCCCGCTGCCGATCATCGGCCTGGGCATGGTCGAGCGAGCGATCAAGGCGCGCCGTCACCGGCCGATATTCATGGTCGATCTGGCTGTGCCGCGCGACATCGAAGAAGAAGTCGGCGAACTCGACGATATCTTTCTCTATACCGTTGATGACTTGGCGCAAGTCGTCGAAAGCGGCCTGGAATCACGTCAGGCGGCCGTCGTCGAGGCCGAGGACATCATCAGCCACCGGGTCCAGGATTTTCTCGGCTGGCTGCAGTCGCGCAATACCGTGCCGCTCATCCGTTCCCTGCGCGATGCTGCCGAACGCATGCGCCGCCATGAAATGGAGCACGCGCTGAAATTGCTGGCCAAGGGCGAAGCGCCGGAAAAGGTGCTGGAGCACCTGTCGCAGCGTCTGACCAACAAGTTCCTGCATGCGCCGACGCAAAGCCTGAATCAGGCCGAAGGTATGGAGCGTGCCCAATTGCAGGCCGCCGCCGAGCGACTTTTTCACCTGCATACCGGCGAATAGCCGGTTTTTTCAGAGCACCTGGCCGCTGGCCACGACGCGATTGCGGCCGTGGCGCTTGGCTTGCAGCAGCGCCTGGTCGGCGGCTTCGATCAGACTGCTGCCGGTCAGGAAGGCCGGTGTCGCTGCCACCCCGCAGCTGAAACTGGCATGCAGTGCGCCACGGGCATGGGCATGCGGCAATTGCGAAAAATAATTGCGCAGGCGGTCGAGCAGCGGCACGGCCTGGATCAGGCTGATGTCATTGAGCGCGACGATGAATTCCTCGCCACCGTAACGGCCGATCAGGTCGGTGTTGCGCAGGCGGCCGCGCAACAGCCAGGCCAGGCTGCGGATGACCTGGTCGCCGACGGGGTGACCATAGTTGTCGTTCACTGACTTGAAGCAATCAATGTCGATCATCGCCACGGTAATCTGGCTGACTGGCTGCGTGCGGCGCAGCATCTGTTCCAGCTGCTCCTTGGCCGCCGAATGATTGAGCAGGCCGGTCAGGCTGTCGTGTCGGCCAAAGCGCTGCATGTCGCGGTAACGCTCGATCTTGGTCTTGACTACGGCGGCCAGCACGATGGGATTGGCCGGCTTGGTCAGGAACTGGTCGCCGCCCAGGCGCAGGGCTTCAACCTGCTGGCTGATGTCAGTTTCGCCGGACAGGTAGATCACCGGCACGGTCTGGAATTCGGGAATCTGGCGCAGCGCGCGCGTGACCTCGACGCCGTTGCAGAAGGGCATGTGCATGTCCATCAGGATGGCATGCGGCCGGTAGTCGGCGGCGGCCTGCAGCAGCGATAGCGGCGTGCTGATGGCGCGGCTGTCGATGCCGTGCAGTTCGAGGGTGCGCTGGATATGAGCAATGGCCGTGCGCGAATCCTCGACGATCAGTACCCGCTGCGTTTCCTGTTCACGGCTTTCGACCAGGTCGAGTATGCGCGACAGGATATCGGCGAGCTTGAATTCGGCAGGAATGCAGACATTGGCGCCGGCGCGCTGCAGGGTCACGATGGCTTCGAGCGAAGTCGGTACCGACAGGCAGTAAAAATAGGCCGTGACAAAGCAGGCCTTGAGCCGGGCGACGGCTTCGACGGCGGCGGGCGGATAGACATCGCCTTCGCGATCCGGGATGAAGACCACGGCCAGCAGGTTCTCGTCGGCCTGGGGATCAACGTTCCAGTCAGCGGCCTGGGCGTTGAAGCCGTAAAAGGACAATTGCTCAATCAGCGCGGCAGCCCAGGTGTGACCGGGGCGGGAAATAATCAGCACATTGCGCTGGCGTATCCATTGTTCCCGCTCATCGTCTTCGTCGTCCGGGCGCTTCGGGGCCACGGCCGGGGTTTCGTAGCGCCGCAGCACGCGCAGGATGGTTTCCAGTTGCTGACTGATGGCATTCGCCTGAAGTTCCGGGACTGGTTCCTGGCTGTATTCATTGAACAGCGCCAGCGCCCGGTTTTCCAGTTCTTCGCAGGCGCTGGCCAGACCCGGCAGATTGTGCTGGGCGAGGCGTTCGCTGAGGCCGTTCAGCGACAGCGTGAATTCGACGAAATGGTCGAAATTTCCGCTTTCAAGGTAGCTTTTCCAACGCAACTCGAGGGATTCAGCCAGCGCTATCAGGGAATGGGAGACGGATTTCATGAGGGGGCCTCAAGCGATGGGCGATTATGGACTTATGAGATCTGGCTGGCAATTGCCCTTCGTCCCCGACAAACGGCGAACTCGGTTAACATATCGCCCCTTCGCCACCCCGTCCGATTGAGCCCACCCTATGAAGTCGAGCATCCGCCAAAAACTTGAGTTGCTGGTCGACCGCCTCGACGAAATCGACCGCATGCTCGCGGACCCGAGTGCGGCCAACAATATGGAGCAGTTCCGCCGCCTGTCGCGCGAACGTGCCGAGGTCGAGCCGGTGGCGATCCAGTTCAACGCTTTCCGCCAGGCGGAAAATGATATTGCTGAAGCCGAGGCGATGCTGTCCGATCCGGACATGCGCGAATTCGCCGAAGAAGAAATCGCCGCTGCCAAGCTTCGTCTGCCCGAGCTGGAAATCGATCTGCAGAAACTGTTGCTGCCGAAAGATCCCAATGGCGAGCGCAACGTGCTGCTGGAAATCCGCGCCGGGACCGGCGGCGACGAGTCGGCGCTGTTCGCCGGCGATATTTTCCGCATGTATTCGCGCTACGCTGAGCGTCAGCGCTGGCAGGTCGAAGTCATGTCGGCCAGCGAATCGGAACTGGGCGGCTATCGTGAAATCATTTGCCGCGTCGCGGGTTCTGGCGCTTATTCGCGGCTGAAATTCGAGTCCGGCGGGCATCGCGTGCAGCGCGTGCCGGAAACCGAAACCCAGGGGCGCATCCACACCTCGGCCTGTACCGTGGCGATCATGCCGGAAGCTGACGAGGTCGAGGATGTGAACCTCAACCCGGCCGAGCTGCGCATCGACACTTTCCGTGCGTCCGGCGCCGGCGGTCAGCATATTAACAAGACCGATTCGGCGGTGCGCATTACCCACTTGCCGACCGGCATTGTTGCCGAATGCCAGGACGGCCGTTCGCAGCATGCCAACAAGGCCTCGGCCATGAAGGTGCTGGCGGCGCGCATCAAGGACGTGCAACTGCGTGCCCAGCAGAGCCACATCGCCAGCACGCGCAAGAACCTGATTGGTTCCGGCGACCGCTCCGAGCGCATCCGCACCTACAACTTCCCGCAAGGCCGCGTGACCGACCACCGCATCAATCTGACGCTGTACAAGATCGGCGCAATCATGGATGGTGACATGGACGAGCTGCTTGGGGCGCTGGCCGCCGAATACCAGGCCGATTTGCTCGCCGAACTGGCCGAGCAACAATGACCCTGGGCGAAGCCTTGACCGCAGCCCGGCAGAAAATCGACCGGCTCGATGCCCGGTTGCTGCTGCAATACGCCACGGGTTGCACCCACACCGATCTGCTGGCGCGCCCGGAAATGGAAGTTTTCGGCCCGGCCCATGCCCAGTTTGCCGAATGGGTCGACCGTCGCGCGGCCGGCGAGCCGCTGGCCTATCTGGTCGGTGAGGCGGAATTCCGTGGCCGGGTCTTCATGGTCTCGCCGGATGTGCTGATTCCCCGCCCGGAAACCGAAGTGCTGATCGAACTGGCGCTGGCGCGTTTGCCGGGCAAGGCGCGACCACGGCTGATCGATCTCGGCACCGGTTCGGGCATTGTCGCGGTGTCTCTGGCGCTGGAATGCCCGCAAGCCGAGGTTTCTGCGGTCGACCTGTCAAAAGGGGCGATTTCCGTGGCGCGCAACAATGCTGGTCGGCTTGGGGCAAACGTCGAATTTCGCGAGGGCAGCTGGTTCGCGCCGCTGGCTGGCGAAAAATTTGACCTGATTGTTTCCAATCCGCCCTATGTCGCCGCTGGCGATCCGCATCTGGCGCTGGATGGGCTGCCCTTCGAGCCGCAAATGGCCCTGACCGACGGCGCTGACGGCCTGGACTGCATTCGCGCCATCGTTGCCGGGGCGGCTGCCCATCTCAATCCTGGCGGCTGGCTGCTGTTCGAACATGGTTACGACCAGGGTGAGGCCAGCCGGAACTTATTGGCCGCCGCCGGGTTCCAATCACCATTCACTCATCCCGACCTGGCCGGCTTAGACCGAGTTTCAGGCGCTCAACTGTAATCTGGAGATAGCATGTCCGACGTTCAGCAACGCATCCACGCCACCGTGACCGGCAACCCGGTCGTCCTGTACATGAAGGGCGACGCCCGTTTCCCGCAATGCGGTTTTTCCGCGACCGCCGTGCAGATCCTGAAACTCTGCGGCATTAACGACTTTGTCACGGTCAACGTGCTGGCCGACGAGGAAATCCGCAATGGCGTCAAGGAATACGCCAACTGGCCGACCATTCCCCAGCTCTACATCAAGGGCGAGTTCGTTGGCGGCTGCGACATCATGAAGGAAATGTATCAGGTCGGCGAACTACAGAAGTTGGTTGAGGATCTGGTCCAGGCCTGATCGAAACCCGCCCCCCGGCAAAAGAAAACCCGCCAAATGGCGGGTTTTCTTTTGCCGGGGCTGATGAGCACTGCCGGGAGGTCAAGGGTGGGGGCATTGTAGGCAGCCGTGAGTGTTGCATTGGTGCAACAGATTTACTAATAGTTGAAGAGTTATGAGAGTTTTCTGTAACGGTTGGTGGACGCTCGGGGATAATGCGACGCGTGGAGGAGTGATAGCTAATAATAAATTTTCTACTTATCACACCTTGTCAGGAGAAATTCAATGCAAAAGAAACTGATTGTGCTAGCCCTTGCTGCCGCTACTTCCGGTCTTGCCATGGCTCAGTCCAACGTCACCATTTACGGTACCGTCGACATGGGATGGCTGCACCGTAGCGGCAATAATGGTGCTGTAGCAAATACCAAATCCCAGAATGCCCTGCAGAGCAACTCGGCTCAAAGCAGCATCGGTTTCAAGGGTGTTGAAGATCTGGGTAATGGCCTGAAGGCTATTTTCGACCTGCAATACCGCATCAGCCCCGACACCAATACCGGCCTGGCAACCGCTGGTCACCAGTATGTTGGCCTGACCGGTGGCTTCGGTACCGCGATCGCTGGTTACCTGGATGGTCTGCGTTACGGCATCTACGGCAAGTACAGCCCGTTCGGCAACTATTCGGTCGGCAATTTCACGTCGATGACGACCCAGTATGACCGTGCTGCCAATGCTGTGGCTTACGTCTCGCCGTCCTTCTCCGGCTTTACCCTGATTCTGGCGCACGCCACGAACACCCAGAAGGCGGAAGGCAGCATGGCCGCCATTCACCCGGGTTTGGCAGCCAATGGTAATAATGGTGATGATCGCCTCTTTTCGGCCAACCTGATTTACGCCAATGGCCCCTTGAATGTTGATCTCGACTACGAAACCACCAAGACCGTCGGCATGGGTGATAGCCGTCTGTACGTGGCAACCGGTGGTGTTTCGTATGACTTCGGCCCGGTCAAGGTTTCCGGTCTGTATGACGTGATCAAGGGTGATCCGAATTCCTTCATCGGCGGCAGCACGACGCTGGTTGCCGGTGGTCTCGGCGGTACCGGCGTGGGCAACAAGTACGATCGTCGCAACTGGATGGTCGGTGCAACGGTGCCGATGGGTAAGTACTCCTTCCTCGCTGCTTACGGCAAGGTCAATGACAAGATTCTGAACAACGCCGATGCCAGCAAGTGGTCTCTCGGTGCTCGTTATGCCTTGTCCAAGCGTACGACCCTGTACGCCGACTTCGCGCACATCAAGAACGATAGCAATGCTGCTTACACGATCAATCCCAACCCCGCTACCGCTAATAGCGTTGGTGTGACCGGGTTCGATTTTGGTATCAAGCACACGTTCTAAGTCGCTGCGACAGTACAAAAAATGGACGCCACGGCGTCCATTTTTTTTGAGATATTTTTCAGAAGGTTTTTGGCTTGTCTTGCTGGCGAACTCAGATCGCGATCAGGTTATTGCGATGGATGATTTCCGGCTCGTCGACGTAACCGAGTAGTTCCTCGATTTCCGACGTCGTCTTGCGGGCAATCAGGCGCGCTTCGCCGCTGCCGTAGTTGGCAAGACCGCGGGCGATTTCCTTGCCTTCGGGGTCGATACAGGCTATCGCCGCGCCACGCTCGAAGTCGCCTTCGACCGCGATGACACCAATCGGCAGCAGGCTTTTCCCCGATTTCAGGGCCTTGACCGCACCTTCGTCGAGCACGAGGCGGCCAGCCAGTTGCAGGTGGTCGGCCAGCCATTGCTTGCGCGCGGCGAGCGGTTGGGTGGTCGAGACGAGCAGGGTGCCGACAGCTTCACCGGCCGCCAGGCGAATGATTGGATCGATTTCGTGGCCGCTGGCAATCGCCGTATGGGCGCCGCTGCGTGCGGCGCGCTTGGCAGCGATGATCTTGGTGATCATGCCACCGGTGCCGACGCGGCTGCCAGCGCCGCCGGCCATCGCTTCGAGTGCTTCGTCGCCGGCCGTGGCTTCCTGAATCAGCGTCGCATTCGGATCCTTGCGCGGGTCGGCGGTGTAGAGGCCCTTCTGGTCAGTCAGGATGATCAGCGCTTCGGCTTCGATCAGGTTGGCGACCAGTGCGCCCAGTGTGTCGTTGTCGCCGAACTTGATTTCATCGGTGATGACGGTGTCGTTCTCGTTGATGATCGGCACGACGCCGAGTTCCAGCAGCGTCGTCAGCGTCGAGCGGGCATTCAGGTAACGCTTGCGGTCGGCGAGGTCGTCGTGGGTCAGCAGGATCTGCGCCGTGTGCAGGCCGTGCTTGTTGAATGCGGCTTCATAGGCTTCGACCAGGCCGGCCTGACCAACCGCGGCGGCGGCCTGTTTTTCATGCACGGTCTTGGGGCGGCGGCCCCAGCCCAGGCGTTGTACGCCGCAGGCAACCGCACCTGAAGAAACGAGCACGACTTCCTTGCCTTGCTGGCGCAGGGTGCTGATCTGGCGCGCCCAGTCATTGATCGCGACGAGGTCGAGACCGGCGCCGTTATTGGTGACGAGGGCCGAGCCGACTTTGACGACCAGGCGTTTGGCGTTGGCAAGGCGGCTTGTGCTCATTATTCTTCCGTCGGCAGATCGTCGTCTTCGTCGTCGAGGTCTTCGCCGGCATCGGCATCTTCGCCTTCGGCGACGCTGCTTTCAACTTCTTCATCGTCGTCGGCGACTTCCGGAATCGCCAGCTTTTCCAGAGCTTCGTGGATCGCGAAAATCAGCGGGCGGGTGCCATCGCCGTTGATCGCGGCGATGGTGAATGCCGGGCCGTCGTAGCCGCTGACTTCCTTGTAGGCCTTGAGGAATTCGGCGATGCGCTCGTCGCGCTCGTCTTCAGGAATCAGATCGAGCTTGTTCAGCACCAGCCAGCGCGGCTTGTTGACCAGCGCCGGGTCGTGCTTGGCAAGTTCGTCGACAATCGCCTTCGCGTCATGTACCGGATCAGAGTCCGGGTCCATCGGTGCCAGGTCAACCAGGTGCAGCAGGATGCGCGTGCGTTGCAGGTGCTTGAGGAAGCGGATGCCGAGGCCGGCGCCATCGGCCGCGCCTTCGATCAGGCCGGGGACGTCAGCGACGACGAAGCTCTTTTCGGTATCAACGCGCACCACGCCGAGGTTCGGGTGCAGCGTCGTGAAGGGGTAGTCGGCGACCTTCGGGCGGGCCGAGGAGATAGCGCGGATCAGCGTGCTCTTGCCGGCATTGGGCAGGCCGAGCAGGCCGACGTCGGCGAGCACGCGCAGTTCCAGCGTCAGTTCGTATTCTTCGCCTGGCTCGCCCTTGGTACATTGGCGTGGCGCGCGATTGGTCGAGGACTTGAAGTGGGTATTGCCGAGGCCACCCTTGCCGCCCTTGGCGAGCAGGATTTTCTTTTCGTGGGCGTCGAGGTCGGCGATGATCGTGCCGGTATTGAGATCGCTGATCACCGTGCCCACTGGCACGCGCAGAATGATGTCGTCGCCGCCCTTGCCGTAGCAGTCGGCGCTGCCGCCGTTTTCGCCACGCTGGCCGAGGAATTTGCGGGTGTAGCGGTAGTCGACCAGGGTATTGATGTTCTGGTCGGCCACGACGTAAACGCTGCCGCCCTTGCCGCCGTCGCCGCCGTTCGGGCCACCCATGGGGATGTACTTTTCGCGGCGGAAAGTCGCGATGCCGTTACCGCCATCACCGGCTTTTACGTAAATCTTGGCTTCGTCGATAAATTTCATGGTCTTTCTCTCCGCCCACAGGGGGCTCAGCTTGCCTTATTGCGCTGGGTACTGGTAAATGCGCAGGGCAATAAAGCAAAAAGCCCTATCCGGCGGATAGGGCTCTTCTGGTTTCCGCCTGGCCGAAATTATTCAGCAGCCGGAACGATAGTCACCGTACGGCGCTGCTTGGCGCCTTTGATGGAGAACTGGACGACGCCGTCCTTCAGTGCGAACAGGGTGTGATCCTTGCCGCAGCCGACGTTCTCGCCCGGGTGGAATTCGGTGCCGCGCTGGCGAACGATGATGTTGCCGGCGAGAACGAATTGGCCGCCGTAGCGTTTTACGCCAAGGCGTTTCGATTCTGAGTCGCGGCCGTTACGTGAACTACCGCCTGCCTTTTTGTGTGCCATGTTTTAGCTCCTTGTCTGAACTTAGGCAGCGATCGAGTCGATGCGCAGTTCGGTGTAGTTCTGACGATGGCCCTGATGCTTCTGGTAATGCTTACGACGACGCATCTTGAAGATCTTGACCTTGTCGTGGCGGCCGTGAGAAATCACGGTGGCTTTGACGGTGGCGCCAGCAATGAAGGGAGCGCCGATCTTTACCGTCTCGCCTTCGCCTGCCATGAGGACCTGGTCAAGGGTAACTTCTGCGCCAACGTCTGCCGGTATCTGTTCTACTTTAAGTTTTAGACCGTTGGTAACGCGATACTGCTTACCGCCGGTTTTTATGACCGCATACATGGGTTGGACTCCGAAAATAAACCAAAGGGTGCTACAAAGAACCGCGCATTATACGGAGTGGTGGTGATAAGTCAAAGGATTTTCAAGGGCTTATGGTAAACTGCCGGCCTTTTCCCAACCCTCACCCCGTCCCCTCTCCCTGAGGGCGAGGGGAGATTCGCGAGTCGTCCCGACTCTGCAAAACAGGAGCTTTTCATGGCTGAAATCACCACGGCCTCCGGCCTGATCTACGAAGACACCGTTGAAGGCAGCGGCGCCGAGGCCAAGGCCGGCGCATTCGTTACCGTCCATTACACCGGCTGGCTGACCACCGGCAGCAAGTTCGATTCCTCCAAGGATCGCAACGATCCCTTCCAGTTTCCGCTCGGCCAGGGCAACGTCATCAAGGGCTGGGACGAAGGCGTCCAGGGCATGAAGATCGGTGGCACCCGCAAGCTGACCATCCCGGCTCACCTCGGCTACGGCGCTCGCGGCGCTGGCGGCGTCATTCCGCCGAATGCCACCCTGGTTTTCGAAGTCGAACTGCTCGACCTGCAATGAGCGATAACGACCGCAAGGATCTCCCGCCTACGGACCCGTGGGCCAACTGGCGCAAGCCGACGGCGGCCCCTGCGGTCGACGCCGAGAAAACCCCAAAAACCGCTGTTGAAAAACCGGCTGCACCGGTTCGCCCCGAGCCCGTCGCGCGACCGGCCCCTGTGATTGCCGAACCGGCTCCGGCCGCCGCGCCAGTTTCGTCTGCGCCGGCGGCTGCCGACGAGCCTGCGGCTGTGCCGCAACGCCCGACTGGCACGCTGAGCCCGCTCAAGGTCGTCAAGCCGGTCGTTGCCAAGCCGCGCGCCCGTAGCGGCAGCAAGCCTTACGACAAAAATCGTGATGGCCGTTCCGCTCAGCGCGACGAGCGCCCTGCCGGCAAGCCTTTCGCCAAGCCGGGCGAGCGCAATGAAGGCAAGCCCTGGAGCAAGCCCGCGGGTGACGCCCGCCCGGCAGGCAAGCCCTACGCCAGAAATGACGCCGGGCGCAGTGAAAACCCCTGGGGCAAAACTGCTGGTGACGCTGCTCGTCCGGCTGCCAAGCCCTACGGCAAGCCCGCTGAAGCACGCAGCGAAAATCCCTGGGCCAAAGCCGCTGCAGCGCGTC
>JAVBXO010000170.1 GCA_030824535.1 Azonexus sp.
GTGGTGTGTCCAGGGCTTCGGCGCGCGCGGCATCGTCTGGTCAGCGCTAATGGCCGACCTGCTTGTCTCGCGCATCGAAGGCGAACCACTGCCGCTGGAAAACGATCTCGTTGACGCCCTCGACCCCGGCCGGTTTTTAATCAAATCTGCCCGTCGACCGCAGGAAGACAGCGGCTTCGACGACCGCACCTGAAGCAACGCAGCGCCCACTTCAGACCAATCCGGAAAATCAAAAAACAGCAGCGAAGCAGGCAAGCAACTGTCAAGTAGCTACCGCCAAAAAACCGGGAACTGCCGATGCCGGCAATGGGCGGGAAAAATAGAACCCCTGGAATTCGTTGCAGCCACAGACTCGCAGGGTATTCAACTCCTCCACCCGCTCGACGCCTTCGGCAACGATATGCAAACCCAGGCTTTTTCCGAGAAAGATGATCGCCCGGGGAATGGCCATCGATTTGCTGTCGCTATCGCAGCCGGAAACGAAGGAACGATCAATTTTCAGGGTATCGATCGGCAGGCTCTGTAAATAGCTCATCGACGAATAGCCGGTGCCAAAATCGTCAACCGCAATCCGCACGCCCAACGCCCGAATGGATTCCAGCACGCGTATCGTCTGCTCGACATCGTCCATGATCATGCTCTCGGTAATTTCCAGTTCGAGCAATTCAGGGGGAAGGCCGGAGAGCCGTAGCGTGTTGTCGACCAATTCAAACAAACCAGCTGCTCGCAACTGTCGTACCGAAAGATTGACCGCCACGCTCAGGGAACGCCCGGCCACTTTTGGCCAGGCTGCGGCGGTTCGGCAAGCTTCCTCAAGAACAAAAGCGCCGATCTCGAGAATCTGTCCGGTCTCCTCGACCAAAGGAATGAAGCGTTCCGGAGAAATCAGGCCTTGCTCGCTTCCCTCCCAGCGCAGTAAGGCCTCGAAGCCCCGGACGTTGCCGCATTCGCCGACCTTGGGCTGGTAAAACACCGAGAACTCCCGGTTTTCAATCGCCCGCCCAACTGCTGACTCCAGGGAAAAACGATCCTGGGCAGCCTGGTTGAGATCCTTGGTGTAGAAACAATAGGCCCCCTTGCCCTGCCCCTTGGCCCGGTACATGGCCATGTCGGCCAGGCGTAACAAGCCATCCAGCGTCGCGCCGTCTTCGGGGTAAACGCTGACACCAATGCTGCAACCGATCCGCAATGCGTGTCCGGCCAACGCCAGCGTCGCCTGAATGGCCTCCTGAACACGCTCAAGCAGTTGCCCGATGGCTGCCCGCTCAGCCTGCTCGCCGATAATCAGTACAAATTCGTCACCCCCGTAACGCACGATGGTGTCCGAAGAGCGTAAGGCCGAACGCAAACGCTGGGCAATCGCCACCAGCAATTGGTCGCCAACCGCATGCCCCAGACTGTCGTTGATGACCTTGAAATTATCGAGATCGACAAAGGCCAGAGCGACCTGCCCAGCGCGCGGCAAGGCGCTGCGGATGGCCTGCTGCAGACGTTCGCCGAGCAAATTGCGGTTGGGCAAGCCGGTCAGTGGATCGTGGGTTGCCTGATGCTGCAACAGCAGCTGGTAACGGTGCCGTTCGGTAATGTCCTCGACGATCCCTTCGTAATACATCAGCTCGCCATTGGCATTGCGCACGGCATGGGCATTTTCGGAAATCCAGATACGGGAGCCGTCGCAGCAGATCACTTCGGATTCAAAATCGACCACCCGGCCATTGCTTTGGATGGCCCGCTTGAAATCCTCACGGCGTGCCGGATCAACATAAAGACTGCGGCCGATGTTATCCAGGCTCATGACCAGGGCTTCTGGCGTCGAATAGCGATAGAGACTGGCCAGGGCCTGGTTGGCGGCAATATAACGACCGTTTTCGGTGCTCTGGAACATACCGACGACGGAGTTTTCAAAGATGCTGCGATAGCGCAATTCCGTCTCGGCCAACTGAATCTGCGACATCACCCGATCAGTAATATCCTCGAGGTAACCTTCGATAATTCGCCGGCCACGCCCATCACGGCTGCCTATCCCCCGTTCGAGCACCCATTTTTCTTCACCATCGCGACAGACGATGCGATATTCCATCGAGTAAGGCGAAGCGCAATCGATGGAGGCCATGATGGTTCCCCGCACCACCGCACGATCTTCAGGATGCGTCAGCACCTCCAGCGAGTTTTCCGGATGACCAATCAAGTCGTCGAAGACATAGCCGGTCAGCCCGCGACAGCCCTGGCTGACATAGAGCCAGCTCCAGTACTCATCGACCAGACAGCGAAAAAGCATGCCATCCAGGCTATCAAGCAGCGCCGTCATCGATCCGCTGCTCTCTTCCGTTGGCGACACCCCGAATGTTTTGTGCAAGACGCCACCGAGCCTGCGCAACAGCTGGCGAGCCGGAGGTGCAGCCTCAGCAGGCATGGGGCAGGCAGACAGTGGCACGCCTGTCGTCCTCCAGCAGAAGAATGCGTATTGAATGACCAGAAACTTCGATCCACTTGAAAACGCTGTCGATCGCCTCGGTAGCGATCCGGAAATACTCATCCGCCCCGATCTTGACATCCGAACTCAGCAGCATCTGGGTGCGAACCACGCGCGCCATCTGCTGAATCCCCTGGCTCGCCCGGTCAGCTTCCGCCGAATTACCTGAAGACACCATGGCCTGGCCAAGCAAGGCCTCGGCATGCGCGATCAAGAACATCAAGCGCACCCTGACCACTGCCGGACAACCGTGGCGCGTCGCCACGCACATTCCCAGTGCCCGCACCTGACCCAGATACTCGCTGAGGCTAGGCAAACGCACCAGATAATTGCGCATCAGACCACTCACGGGTAGCGCTGCCCGCCCGCCATGCAGTCGGGTCTCACCAACGAGTGCCAGCCACTTAAGCAATCGGCCGATGAGCAAGCCATGCCGGGCAATGCTTTGCTCAACCGATAAGTCCGGCAATTTTTCGCCCAGCTCACGCCAGTGAAAGCTGAACAGTTTCAGGTCGTTGCGTGTCAGGCAGGGCGACTGCATCAGCGTTTCCGTCCGCATCAGCTCAAACAGCCGGGGCATCAGCGCATCGATCTCTGCTGCTTTCTGTTGCCGACGTTCAGCGAAAGCCTGGTCGCCGGAAAGCTGGGCCGAGCTCATGCCGCGATGTTGCTGGATACTTTCGATCAAGGCCAGCAAACATCGGCAGGCCGCCAGGGTATGAGCCGGCCCCGGCATTGCCGTTGTCCGCAAGCTCTGCCGCTGTACGCACCAGGAAAGTGCCAGCACACTGGAGGCAACAATAATCATCAAATAGACAAAACTGTCCATGACTCGTTCACCTCGAAACGCCGGCAGCGCTGTCTGCGCCCCCTGACACCCGTTCAATCACTGAAAATACAGCGGTTACATTGAAACGATTCCGACCGGAAGAATCCCGTACGCCCACAGGCAAAGTAATAAAAGCACACCAAATCATTTCAGAACTTAAGCAAGTCACAGGCCAAGCATGATCATAAATAGCTAAGCCCATATAAATCAGACAATTACCCCCCCCATCACCCGATCTGTCGATCAGACCTCAAGAAAATTCCTGTCTGACGCTCACTCTTCGCACCAAAATTGTGCCAACCCTCGTAGCACAGTAGACAGAGTGCTTCCCTCAAGGCAATCCCGACGCTGCCACCAGCTATAATCGCTTTTTTTTGCAATTCGACGAGAAACAGATCATGGAAGCCGAACAACTCAACAGTATTTCCTACAAGCTCGACGATCTGGCGCAGCGCGCCGCCGAGCTGCGGAGGTATCTTTGACTACGATCAAAAGCGTGAACGCCTGACCCTGCTCAGCCTCGAAATGGAAGATCCCAAGATTTGGGATGATCCGAAACGCGCCCAGGAACTGGGCCGCGAAAAGAAATCGCTGGAAGACATCGTCCTCGTCCTCGAAGCCGTCGATAACGGTATCAAGGATGGTCGCGAACTCTTTGCCATGGGCAAGGACGATGGCGACGACGACACCCTGTTGTCCGTCGAGGCCGACAATGCCGAGCTGGAAAAAATGCTCGCCGCCCTCGAATTCCGCCGCATGTTCAACAATCCCTCCGATCCGATGCCCTGCTTCCTGGAAATCCAGGCCGGCGCCGGCGGTACGGAAGCCCAGGACTGGGCCTCGATGCTGTTGCGCATGTATTTGAAATATGGCGAAAAAAAGGGGTTCACCGTAGAAGTCATGGAAGAGTCCGAAGGTGACGTGGCAGGTCTGAAGAGCGCCACCGTCAAGTTCACCGGCGACTACGCCTACGGCACGCTGCGCACCGAAACCGGCATTCACCGCCTGGTGCGCAAGTCGCCGTTCGACTCCAACGCCCGCCGCCACACCAGCTTCACCTCGGTCTTCGTTTTCCCGGAAGTTGATGACTCGATCGAGATCAACATCAACCCGGCCGACGTGCGCACCGACACCTACCGCGCTTCCGGCGCCGGCGGTCAGCACATCAACAAGACCGACTCCGCCGTCCGTCTGACCCACATCCCGACCGGCATTGTCGTGCAGTGCCAGAACGACCGTTCGCAGCACCGCAACCGCGACGAAGCCTGGCAGATGCTGCGCGCCCGCATCTACGAGTTCGAGTTGCGCAAGCAGCAAGCCGAACAGCAGAAACTCGAAGACGCCAAGTCCGACATCGGCTGGGGCCACCAGATCCGCTCCTACGTGCTCGACCAGAGCCGCATCAAGGATCTACGCACCAACCACGAAACCGGCAACACCCAGGGTGTGCTCGACGGCGACCTCGATCCCTTCATCGAGGCGAGCCTGAAACAGGGCGTCTAAACAGCCATCGAGAGCAAGCCTTCCGGAAATTACGTTTCCGGGCAGGCAGCGCTCCAAAATCGCAGTTCAGCCCTTTTCAGCAAGGGCTGAACTTGCATGAAAATATCCCTTACCTTCCCACCGCCCCGGCACGCAGGTACTGTTTTGGCAAGCTGACAAGCTCGCCCAGGGCTTGTGCGGCGTGCAGCGGCCAGACCTCGTTGCCGAGAGGCGATGCGGTCAGTCAGGCAACTGCAATTGCTGATCTTGCGGTTTCAATCCACGCCCCTCGTTGCCGAGAGGCGATGCACTGAGTCGCAATCGGTTTGCCTGTCTTTTTGGACAGTTTCAATCCACGCCCCTCGTTGCCGAGAGGCGATGCTCATCTGCTGTAACCCATTGATATACAAGCAGAATGGGGACGTTTTGCGCGAACCCCGCCGAGCGAGCAGGCTTGAGCTTAGCGGCATTCGGGTAAAAAATCAAAAGCGCTTTAGCTTCAATTACTTGGAGCATTCGCGAACCTCCCTGCTTTGGGGCCATCACTTGGGGTTCGCGCGGCTTCAAAGAATGAGCGGGGCGTCAAAGTCGGTAGCGCGGAAACATCCATGTTCGCGGACTTCGTAACCTCGCAATTCGGCGATGCGGTAGAAGCGCAAGTTGTCTTCTGCGACCTTGATTTCGGCCACCAGATCACGTTCGAGCGCTTCAAATTGCGCCCGATCCAGTTGGCACTCGAACACCGATTTTTGTACGCGTTGCCCCATGCTCTCGCAGCGTTTGGCGACTCGGCGCAAACGGCGACGACCTTCGCGGGTTTCGGTATTTACGTCATAACAAATGATCACCAGCATCAGCGCACCAGATACGGTAGATATTCCGGCATGTCGCCGCGCACGGTGCGGGCGAGCAGTCTGGCCTGCACATGGGGCAACAGGCCGAAAGGAATATTTTCCGCCAGCAAGGGATGGCTCACGCTTTCCTGCTTGCGCTCCTGATAGGCCTGCAAAACCGTCTTTCTGGCGTCCCCTTCGAGCAGCACGGCACCACCTTCGCGTTCGCTGAAATCATCCGCGCCGAGTTGGCTACGGTTAATCAGTGATAACGCCAGGCGGTCGGCGAAACTGCGGAATTCTTCCATCAAGTCCAGCGCCAGCGCCGCGCGGCCGGGGCGGATGGCGTGCAGGAAGCCGATTTGCGGGTCCAGGCCGACGGCTTCCAGCGCCGAACGACAGTCATTCATCAGCAAGGCATAGATAAAGGACATCAGGGCATTGATCCGGTCGCGTGGTGGCCGGCGGCTGCGCCCATCCATCCGGAAAGCTTCGCGCGCGGGCGCGCGGATCAAGGCATTGAGGGCAGCGAAGTATTGTCGTGCGGCCTCGCCTTCGACACCACGCAGCATGTCGAGATCAGCCACGCCGGGCAAAGCCCGCAAACTGGCCGCCAGATCAGCCGCCGCACGGGAAAGCTGCGCGCCATCCGCAGCGGTTTTTGCTTCGCGCGCGCCACGCAGCAAGACTTGCCGGGCGTTGCGAATTTTTCCGGCGATGCAGTTCCGGGCCAGACTGAGCGCAAATGGACCATCCCCGGCGCGCTGATATTGCGCCTGGCGCAGCAAGACATTGCCGGAAACCGCCCCCTCCAGGCGCGCCTTGAAACGGCCGTGGGTATCGAGCAAGACCAGGGCAACACCGCTCTCGGCCAATTTGTGCATCAAGGGCAAGGAGACCTGCACATAGCCAAAGCAGACCATGGCGCTCAAATGATGCAGCGGCACGCGCAAGCGGGTTTCGTGGGCGACCTCGACGCGCACGGTCTCGTTATCGAGATGCACATAGCTTTCCGGCGTCGTGACATACAGGGTATTGAGCAACTGCATTTCAAATCTCCGGATCGAACAAGTTGGCCCGCAGTGCCGCATACGCCGGTTCGACGGCGGCAATGTGCGGCTGACAGAGATCGATCAATGAACAGGCGCGGCAGTGGTCGTCGTTGCGCGCCGGGGGCAAGGCCTTGCCGGCCAGCAAGGCCCGGACGCCGTCAATCGCCGCCCTGGTTTTTGCCCTTAAATCGGCGTCGACCGCAACAATGCGCCGGCGCCGCGAACTGGCGTAATACAAGGCGCCTTCCGGCACCGGCTTGCCGAACATTTCCTCCAGACAAAGGGCTTGGGCGGCCAACTGGATGTCGTCACAGGCGGCAATATCCGCCCGCTTGTGGCGGGAACCGTGTTTGTATTCCACCGGATACGGCCTGCCATCGGGCAGGAATTCAACGACATCGGCCTTGCCATTCAAGCCGAGGGCATCGTTGAACAAGGGCAAAGCCCGCTCCACCCGCAAGCCGTCGCGCACTTCGCAACCGGGGTCATCGACCCGCTTGTGCAGGGCCTGGCCGCGCTGGGTATAGAGGTTTTCGGCAAAGACCTGTTCGATGTGAATCAAGGCACACTGGCGCGGACAGTAGGCCCAGTGCTGGAGGGCGGAAAGGGGAATGGGGTCGGTAGCTGAGTCAAAGGGTTCGCTATTCATGTTGTGCGCTATCCATACGAAACTTCTTTACAATCCGTGGTCTACCGCGAAGGAGGATTTGACGATGTTGCTTACTTACGAACAGGTGGCTCAGGCTGCCATGCAACTCAGTTCAGACGAGCGCGTAGACCTGGCTGAAAAACTTTGGGTCAGCGTCGATACGCCAGAAGCCATTGCTGCCGCCTGGGATGAGGAAATCGCCCGCCGTGTCGCACAACTCGATGCCGGCGAAGTTGAAACCATCCCCGCCGAAGAAGTCTTCGCTGAACTGCGCGCCCGCTTACCGTGATTTCGATCCGCCTGCACCCGGCAGCCCGACGGGAAATCCGGCGAGCTTTTGAGTGGTATCTCCAGGAAGCCTCTGCACGTATCGCTACCGGGTTTCTCGATGATTTTGAAGATACGCTGGCACTCCTGAAGACTCATCCGGAAATCGGCGAACCCGGCGGCAGCCACACCCGCCGCCTGATTTTCCAGCGTTACCCTTACACCGTGGTTTATCGGTCAAAAGGCAATACGCTGGAAATCGCCGCTATCGCCCACCACAGCCGGCAGCCGGAATACTGGGCTAACCGGCTGTAGGCATTGTTTACACCCGCTTGATGAAACTCACCTCGGCCGGCAGATCGGCCTCGTTGATCGTTACTTCGTAATCACCAAAGCTGCGCGGCACTTCAACATCGGCCTTGCGGGCGATGACGATACGCTCGAACAGCGCATGCGCGTGGGCGTTGCCGAGTTCTGAGTCGTGCTTGAAAACGTAAAGCCCGCGCGTCGACATTTCACCCCGCGCCGCCGAACGGTCGTGCTCAAACATGTGCTCCAGCGCCTGCCAGAGCAGTTCGAGATCGTCCTCACCAAAGCCGGTTTGCCGGGCGAGGAAGGAGGAAACGAAGCCGTGGGCGACATAGACGCCGTAAGGCACGGTGTGCTTGCGGCCCATGGTGCGGTTGTCGCCCTGCTGCTTTTCAGCTTCCGCCTCGGTAGCGACGGCCATGCGGGTGATGGAATGCTCCTGGGCAATGATCGGATCAACCGAACGGGCAAAGGTCAGCTGCACCGGGCCGCGCACCTGGCCGCAATTGACGCCGGTAGACATCACGGCACCGAAAGTACGCACGTCGTAGAAATTAGCGCACATCCAGTCACGGGCTTTGGCGACGGTATCGCCACTCCCCTTGCGCTTCTTGTCACCCTTCAACTCCTCTTCAGCACCGATGCCAACATAGGCTTTTTCGTGCGTCTGGTTGAGGATGGATTTTTCTTTCACGTAAATATCAAAAGGCGGCGTTTCGCCTTTGACGAGCCCGACGAAGTTACGCACCTTGCGCTTGAGCGACACGTCGGTGACCAGGCCATGGCCGGATTCGGCATCCAGGCGCGGCAGGTTGCCGGCATCGGGGTCGCCGTTGGGGTTGCCATCGCGCACATCAAAAACGAGGACGAAGTCGTAGCGGTTGTTCAAGTTCATTTGGATTCTCCCTGGGTGGATTCGGTGGATTCGGTCTTGCTGAAAAAGTCCTGGCGCTGGTGGTAGTAGCCCAGCGCGAAGCGGCCCTGCTCGGGCAGGCTGAGGTGTTTGGGGAAGTCGCTCAGGCCGGCCATGATTTCGCCAATCAGGCGCTCGAAATTGACGGCGCGGCCCCGGTTGCTGAGTTTTGCCAAGTGATGATTCTTCAGGCGCAGCAAAGTAGTGAAGACGCTAACCGGCGTGCTTGAGGCCGCGCCGTAGTAGCGTTCGCGGATCGTCGCGTTGAGGCCGGGGCTGGCTTCTTCCTGAATTTTTTCGAGCGTGGCGAAGAGGCGTCCCAGCCGATAGGCCGGGCTGGTGTTGTCGTGGTCGAGCATGGGCAGCAACTCCTTTTCATCGGATACATTGTTTTGAAAGCGCAGCAAGCGGTTGAGGCAGGCCTTGATCGCCGCCGCCCGCAGGTAATTGACGTTCTGCTCCGCCCGACACCGCAAAACGGCCGCGTTCAGCCAGGTGGCCGGGAACGGCGCACCGGATAAAATCGCCCGCATGATGTCGCCACCCAGATTGGGCGGAATGTTGTCGGCCTTGCGCAGCACGGCGCAGGCGGTGAGCAGACGGAACAGGCTGGGAAACTCCGGGTCATTGGGCGCGCGCACCAGTTGCAAATCGTCGAACCACTGACGGATGCGTTGGGCGATTCCATTGAGCGGTGCGGCGTGCCAGAAACGCACGGAAATCCGCGCTGCATTGGGCGCGAGGCCGAGGACAAAAAAGCGGTTTTCGCCGCGTCCACCGTCAAATTGGCCGCTTTGTACGGCGGAGAGCAGACCGCGAATCAGGCCGACTTGGTCTGGATTGTCGCCTCCACCAAAAACTGCCGCGAAGGCGTCTTCGGCATCGACATCTTCCTTTTGCGCCCAGAAAACCGTCGAGGCATCGCCGACCTGAAGGCGCTGGCGGGAGTTTTTATCCAGCAGGTGATTGAGCGCCGTGGTGTAGGCAAAGGCAGCGGCTTCACCGACGGGCGCGTTGTCGCCTTGCGCCTTGTTGTAGGAGGTAAAAGCATCGAGATTGAAGGAAACGATATTCGCCCCCGAGCTTTGTGCCCCCCAAACACCTTTTATAGCCGTATGCAGGCGCTCCAGCTTGGCCTTGTGCCCGGTGATCAGACAAACCCCGTTGGCTTCGTCGGCAGCCACCACACTTGCCGTGGCGGCGAGTAGTTGTGGGCGCTGGCAGATCAGGTCGCCATCGGGATGCAGGCGAAAACTGACAACCGGATTGGTTTCGAGAATTTCCGGCCAGGAAGCATCGCTTTCCAGCGCCGCATAGCCGTAATCCGCGTAAAACGCACTCAGCGCCTGCAAGCCGGCATCTTCGCGCGCCGCTTCCGGGAGGTCGGCAATGCGCTGACGAAAGGCGGCATGCTGTTCCAGAACCCGCTCCGGCTTGCCACGCGTATCCACGCCCAGCGCGTATTCCGCCGTATCCCACAACAAGTTGGCGGCGACGCCGGAAGCCCGCTTGACGCCTTTCGGCACCAAGTAGCGCCGCGCTGCCTTCTTTTTTCCCTCGCCCTGCCGCGTATCGACAATGCCCAAGGGCCTGCCTTCTGCGGTCAACTCGATAATGAAGGGGATTTCCTTGTCTTCCAGGCCGAAGGCTGGCAGGCGACGCGCCGGGTCGGGGTCGCAGGCCTTGCGCTGGTAGTCGTCGTAAAGAGCTTGCAGGATCATCCCATCACCCGCACTTTCGTTAAGTCAATGACGCCGCCCTGCATCTCGGCGCGGAAAAACTGCGGTTTTGGATCGTCGACCGCAGCAAAGTCCATGTCGTAGAGCATCCAGCCAAGATCGCGGCTTTCTGCCAGCGGCGCTGGCTCGGCAGCCAGATCGTCGACCAGCCGAAAGCGCGCGGCAAACTCTCGGCAGCCAAGGTAGGGCTGATTGACGCACTGCCCCTTTTCCGCGCGGCGCAGGAACATGTCACGATATTTCATCGGGTTTTTCAGCGCATCCGCGCCGACGGGCACCAGTTCGGCATGCAGTCGATAGGCCACATCGCGCAAAAACAAGCCGGCGCGTTGCTGGCGTTCCTCCTCGATATACAAGGCCAGATTGCCGCGCTCCGCCCCCATCGCCGTCTGCGCATTGCGCACCGAGGCCTTGGCCGCCACCTCGTTGCGCCGCACGCTGATCCAGCGAATCGGCTGCAAGACCTCGATCTTCCTCACTTCCCAACGAATCGCCGGTTTCCAGAGAATGGCCTCAAACACCGAGCGCGCCGCCGAAGGCGTGATCACATCGTAAGACACCCGTTCCACCTTCATCTCCGGGCGCGTAAAGCAGGCGAAATCGCCTGATACCTCAAGGCAAAAACTCTTCATCGTTCCTCCCTTTAAAAATGCTGATTCATTGTGTTGGCAAGCTGTCTCACCAGATGAGACTGGCCGGATCACCCGGTGCGCCGTCGAGACTGATGCCCAGAATCCGGTCGTAGAGCAGGTCGTTATTGGCCGACTGGATGTACAGGCCGGCACAATCGCCGGGTAGTGCTTCGATGTCACCGGCGGCGAGCAATTTGTTCAGGTCGTTCTGGTAGATGCTGACGCCATAGCCTTGCAGCTTGCGCAACAGCCAGCGTTCCGGCCCCTGTTTTTTGAGGGCATTGAGCAGCATGTCGATTTCTTGATCGTTTTCATCACGGCGGTAGCGAACAAAAACCGTTGCGCCGCTGTCTTCGTCGATCAACTTGAAACGCTCGGCAGCAGTACGAAAATTGACCTCGGCGGCCTGGCCGACACGCAACAGATCGCCGATACCTTTTTCGTCGAGTCGGGAATCGCCATAGAGACGGCGGAAGTAGTCGGTGAAACGCTCGACCGCCATCAAATCCGCCCCTTCCGGCAGGGCCGCCCAGATGATGCGGGTGGCTTGTTCGGCCATGCGCAGCAAGCCGGGTGGCGGCGATTTTGGCGGCACGAAGACATGCACCTCGCCGCAAGCCAGCCGGCCTTCGCGGTTGCAGCGCCCGGCGGCCTGGGCGATGGAGTCCAGCCCGGCGAGTGCGCGGTAAACCACCGGGAAATCCATATCGACGCCCGCTTCGACCAGCTGCGTACTGACCACGCGCAGTGTTTGCGGTATTTCGCCAACAGCCGCCGCTTGCCGACGCTTTTCCAAAGCCTGCTTGATGGCGTTGATGGTGTCGCTACGGTGGCGGGCGCACATCAGGCCGGAGAGATGCCAGAGCCCTTCGCGGTTTTCCGGCTTGAGTTGGGCGTAGAGCTCGCGCGCATCCTGCCGGCGGCCAACGATGGTCAGCACGGCTTCATGGCAGGCAATTTCCGGCGCCAGGTCGGCCCAGCCACGGCGCTCATCCAGATTGACCGGCGCATGCACGCGCACCCGCGCTAGCGCCTTGTACAAGGCCGGCACGTCGTCGATGATTTCGCGCACTTCGCCGGCCTTGAAGCCGCGCAAGGCACGCGCGAGGTCAAAGCTGCTGCGGGTTTCCAGCGCCGGCTGGGTGGCGGTGCACAGCACCAGCGTGACGCCGTAATCTTTGACCAGCAAGCGCAGCACATCGACGACCGGTTGCAGGTAATTGACTGGCAGCAACTG
>JAVBXO010000153.1 GCA_030824535.1 Azonexus sp.
TGAGCTGAACGCGCATGTTGCGCGGCGAGCAAGGGGGCCGGTAGGTGAAGGGGGAGGACTGTCTGGGCGGGAGCTCAGGGGCTACCTGAGTCCGAGTCGCAACGTGTTGAGGATGCGCGATCTGGTTGTGGTTCGGCGGCAATCGGCCAGGAGCGGTCCGTTATCTGATTACCAAAGCTGTCACTCAAAGGTCTGCTTCGCTCTGAAACCGGCCTGATAGACTAGGTGTGCACCTCGGCCGGAGCAGCCATTCATGCCTCCGGCAAGCGTTGGCCAGCATATTGAAAACAGCAACATTGTTTAATCGAGAAGTGCGATATCTAGAACGGAGAAGTGGGCATGCCGATCCAAGAGCATAAATTCAGCGATTTGTCTGATTTTTGGCGATTTATTTCACCAGATGGCGACTTGATCCAGGAAATGGGCAAGACAGCGCGCCCCATCTTTCGCGGGCAAGGCAATGCATCATGGTCGCTGGGGCCATCAGCACTTCGCCAGCCTGTGATCGATCAATACAAAAGATCGAGGTCTATTTGGCGTCAGACTGACCACGTGGTCTTTTTTGAACATGAGCTTCTTAGCTCATACGCACATCATTGTGATGAAATGGGGCTGGCTATCCCCGGCGACTCGCATGAGTTTCGGCAGAAAGCGGAGTTCTTCGCTTTTGCCGAAAAATTTGGCTCAAATGCAAATGAATGGCCTACGGAAGACTTTTACCCGCTTCTTGCTTCTGCCCAGCATCATGGCGTCCCGACACGGCTTCTCGACTGGACGCGGTCCCCTTTTGTTGCAGCATACTTTGCCGGGACTCAGGCTTTTGATTTGATAAATTCTTGCGGGTGTCTGACTGACGACATTGTTGTATGGGGCATCGATGCACACAAGGTCCATCTTATTCGCCACGAAACAACCACCGCAATTACTGAAATCCATCATGTGGAGTTAGCTGGTGCTACCAGCAAGAATCTTGCAGCACAAAAAGGGTGTTTCCTGTTGGTGAAATGGCTAGTTGGGCAATCTCGTAATGCCGATTTTGAGATAGGCCCCGCCATTGATGACATTCTTCGTGCTAACGCGGATGTGACTTTGCACAAGGTTGTACTTTCGCATCAGCATGTCGGTAACCTAATTTTTAAATGTAATGACTATGGTATTTCCGCTGCAACACTATTTCCTGGCTACGACGGAGCAGGAAAGGCAGCTAAAGAGTTCACGTTAGCAAAACGTCATTCGGGAAAGCTCTAAGCAAGTAGGTCGGGTTAGCGTAGCGTAACCCGACATTTGCAGCGGTTGCTGGCCTTTGTCGGGTTACGCCCTGCGGGCTAACCCGACCTACGGGGCTGCTTTGGGCCAACTCGACAGACCGCTTTGGGTAGATTTGAGCGGGTCAAATCGAAGCAATCTAAATGCTACGAAACCCCAGCAAGGCATAGCGCCTGGCTGTTGGCGTATCGCTCAGTCTCTCAGCCCGCCAAACCACCCTTCCAGCGCCTCGGCATCGGCCGGCAATTCACTGGCCAGGCCGCCGGTGAAGTGGCGCCAGTCGGTGAGGTGGCGTTCGGGGACGATGGTCAGGACGGGGATGTGTTGGCTCATCAGGCTGAGCATTTCGGCGGCGAAACCGCCGCCTTCGGCTTCCAGGCCGCTGAAGCGGTTGAAGATGGCGAGGTCGGCGCCTTCGTCGGCGATGCGCCGCATGACGCTGCCGGCTTCGGCCATCAGCGCCGGATCGAGGCCGCAGGATTCCGAGCCGGGGCCGAGGTCCTGGGTGATCGTGTAGCGGGTGCCGTGCTCGATATCGATCAGTGCGATCTGGCAGCTTTGGTCGCAGTCATAAAGCTCCTGCAGCAGGCCACGGATGCGCCGACCAGCGGCTAGCTGGCGGGCGGCAAAGTCAGCGATCAGCTGATTGGCTTCACCCGACGAGCGGGTGATGATGGCGGCGATGGGCAGAGGCGTTTGAGTGTCGGACATGCGGTGAACGGCCTTGAAAGGGCTATTTTCGCCGCGAATGCCGATCCGGGAAACCGGTTTTTGCGGTCAACTGCCCTCAGGCGTTGAAATGCCTGGCCAGGTGGGTTTGCTGTCCGGCAAGGCCCTGTTCATCACATCTTGATGACGACTTTCCCCTTGGCGTGTCCCTGGGCCAGGTACTCAAGTGCATCCTTTGCCTGCTCGAACGGAAACACCTTGTCGATCACGGGCCGGATACGCTCCGCCTCGATGAGTTTGCCGATTTCGCCAAGTTGGGCGCCATCGGGGCGTGCAAAGAGGAATGAGTAGGTGACGTCGCGCTTTTTCGCCAGGCAGATGATCTTGCGGCTCATCAAGCCGAACACCAACTTCAGGACGAAATTGAGCCGTCGGGCACGGGCGAATGCGGCGTCCAGCGGCCCGACGAGAGAGACTATCGTGCCCCCTGGTTTGAGGATGTCGAGCGATTTCGCCATCGCGTCGCCCTTGACGCTGCCGAGCACCGCGTCGTAGCCGCGCAGCACTTTCTCGAATGCCTGCGTCTTGTAGTCGACCACTTCGTCAGCGCCAAGGCTGCGCACCAGATCGACGTTGCCCGTACTGGTGCTCGTTCCCACCTTGGTGCCCAGGTGCTTTGCCAACTGGATCGCAAATGTGCCAACGCCACCGGAGCCGGCCGGGATGAAGACTTTCTGGCCGGCGCGAAGATTGGCGCGCTCCTTCAGTGCTTGCCACGAGGTGAGCCCGACCATCGGGATCGAGGCCGCCTGCACGAAGTCCAGATTGGCCGGTTTCGGGGCGGCAAGGCGCTCAGGTACTACCGCGAACTCGGCGATAGCGCCGGTACCCTGATCGAAGATATTGGCGAAGATGGCATCGCCGGGCTTGAAACTAGTTACGTCACTGCCGACCTCGATCACCACGCCGGCCAGATCGCTGCCCAGCGTGGCCGGCAGCTCGAAATGCAGGACTGGCTTGAATATTCCCGTCAGGATCATGTTGTCGACCGGATTCACGCTCGCGGCGAGGACCTGTACGAGCAATTCGTCGGCCTTCAGCGTCGGGCGAGGCACGTCGGCGAACCCGATATCGGGCGACTTGCCATAGCGTTTGAAGGTGAGTGCTTTCATGGTTTGAGTTTTCATTGTTGGTCTTTGGTTTTTTTTGATTGGCTTAGTCGGCGAGGAAGTCGAGAACCGCCGGCACAAAGGCCTGGTGGTGCTGAAAGACGCCGCCGTGTCCGGAATCCGGATAGATCGTCAGCCGGGCATTCGGCAGACGGCGCGCCATGTCGGCCGAAAGACTGCTGGCGACCATCAGGTCACGGTCGCCGTTGGCGACGAAAACCGGTTGCGTAATGACCGACAGGTCGTCGGGTGCGCTCAGCCCAGCCGTTTTGATCGCCTGCAACTGGGCCCGTCGGGCTTGCAGGGAAATCGGTTTGTCGCGGTCCTCGGTGCGCTCCTTCAGCCGTGAGAAGTAGTCTTTCGCCGCGCGCTTGCCCTCCGGGGTACGGGGGAAGAACAGGAAATTCCTCGGATCGCTCAGCGTGAAGGCTGCTTTGAGGTAAGCGATGGCAGCGATTCTGTTGATCTCGTCGATCCCGCCGCCACCCCGAGGCCCGGTTCCGGCAAGGATCATCCGCCGCACGAGCTTGGGTGCCTGCAACGCCACCATTTGCGCGACGCCGCCGCCCAGGGAGAAGCCGAGAAGGTCGACCTGCCTGAATCCCAGGGCTCGGATGAAGGCGATGGCATCCTGCCCCATTTCTTCGATGGTGGACGGCACCGATCCCCCCGACGCGCCGACGCCGCGATTGTCGAAAGCGATGACCCGCCGCTGTGCGGCGATGCCGTCGATCACCCGCGGGTCCCAGTCATCGAGTACGGCCATCAGATGGTGCAGGAAGATCACCGGCACACCGCTATTGGGGCCGAGTTCACGATAGGCGAAAGGCACGCCACCCACGTCTATCGTGCGCGTTGCTACGTCTTTCCACGTCATGTCGTTCATCAATCAAATCTCCGTATGGGCTGGATTGCCTGTCGTCAAGGTGTTACTATCAAATTGAAACTAACAATACTATCAATTTGAAAGTAAGTCACTATCAAAACAGTATGGATGACGAAAAAACTTGCAATGACCCCTGCCCGATAGCGCGCAGCCTGGCTTTTCTGGGTGATTCGTGGAGCATATTGATCCTGCGGGATGCCCATGCCGGCCTGACGCGCTTCGACCAATTCCGGAAAAGCCTGGGCATCGCCCCGACGATGCTGACCCGGCGATTGGCGACGTTAACGGAGGAAGGACTGCTGGAGAAACGGCGCTACTCGGAGCATCCGCCGCGCGAGGAGTATCTGCTGACCGATGCCGGCCGCGATTTTCTGCCGGTGCTGTTCATGATTGGCGCCTGGGGGCGTCAATACCGGGGGGGCGGAAAACTGGTTCGCTTCCTGGACGCTGAAACGGGGACGGAAATCAAGGCCGTAGCCGTGGATGAAGTCACCGGCGCGAAGATCGGGACTCGCCCCATGCGTATGGTCACGCCAGATGAAGCTGAGCCTTGATTTGACCGAGCGGATGGCGGCTGACTTGAGTGTCGGACATGCGGTGAACGGCCTTGAATAGGCTATTTTCGCCGCGATTGCCTGCCCGGAAAACCGATTTTTGCGGTCAACTGCCCTCAGGCGTCGAAATGCATGGCCAGGCTGGCGATGGCTTTCGGCAACGGCAGGTTTTCTTCGGTTTCGAGAATGCCCGGCACCGGGTGCGGATATTCGAAAAAGACGCCGTAGGTGCCGGGACGCTGGCCGTGCAGGAAAACGTGGGCGCGCAGTTTGGCCAGTTCGGTGTGGTGCAGGGTGATCATGCACGGGTCGCCGTTGTCACCGGTGTCGACATCGCAGGCATCGGCGATTTTTTCGTTGAGGGCGACGAGCAGGTGACGTAGCGCGCGGTCCTTGGGCAGGGACCAGGGGTTGGTGTTCATCGCAATAGCTCCGGTTTGATCTGGCTCAGCCAGGTGTCGATACGGCTTTCGGTGAGCATTCCCTGATGGTGCTGGTCGATGGCCAGGCCGAGGAATTCGTCACCATCAACGGCTTTGGACGCGGCGAAGTCGTAGCCGGCAGTGGGCCAGCGGCCGATCAGCCGGGCGCCGAGGTCGGCGAAGGCGTCGTGGAGGATGCCGATGGCGTCGACGAATTCATCGGGGTATTTCTTCTGGTCGCCGAGTCCGTAAATCGCAATGGTCTTGCCGGTCAGGTCGGCATCGGCCAGTTGCGGCAGGAACTCTTCCCAGCTGGGTTGATTGAGGCCGGTGGACTCGCCGGGCAGCATGCCGTCGCCTAGCGTCGGGCTGCCGACGATCAGCGCGTCGTAGGCGAGGAAGTCGGCCAGGGTAGTGCGTCCGATATTGACCGGCGGATCGGCATCTTCACCGAGCTTTTTGGCGATTTGCCGGGCGATCAGCCGGGTGCGCCCGGTGTCGGTGCCAAAGAAGATGCCGATTTTTGCCATTTTTTGTCAGTTGACCGTAATTTCTTGCGTCAGCTCTTCCGGCAGGCAGCCGACCGGATTGCCCAGGATGCTGTCAGGGCCGCATTCAAAACGGACGAGGTAGATTTCCTGATCCGGATTGAGTTCGGTATGGCCGAAATGCACCACCACGCCGCGCGAGCCGGCTGGGGCAATCAGGCCTTCCTCGTCGTCGATGCCGGGCATGCCACCATCGTTGAAGATATCTTCGGCGGCGTAGACCATGTCGCCAATGGCGTATTGAACCGTTGTTGTCATGATTTCAGGCCCAGACGTCAGCGGGCGCCTTCAGGCGCTCGACGGGTTGATCGAACATCAGATGCTCATCGATGATGGTCGCGACATCTTCCGGCTTGACGCCGGTGTACATGATGCCTTCGGGGTAAACCAGCACGCTGGGGCCGAGATGACAGGGGCCGAGGCAGCCGGTGTTGGTCAGCTGGAAGCCGGAGGCCCACAGGTTGCGGGTGGTGAATTCGTCCGAGAAGGCTTGCCAGGTCTGGTTACAGCCCTTTTCCTGGCAAGAGCCGCGCGGGTGGCCCTGGGGGCGGCCCTGGACGCAGACGAGGACGTGTTTCTTGGGTTTGGGCATGGCAGATCTCCTGTTTGACGATAGTTGCGTTGCAAAAGAAGTGCCAGGAATTTATTTATTAAATTCAGTGACTTGTATTTTGTTTGTTTGTTAGGTTTGTGACAAACAAGAGGCGCCAGGCAAAAAATTGGATAATTGCCCGGGAGGGGGCTATTCTTTCATCAATGTATGACGAAAGTAATAGTTGGAGTGTTTACCAAGCCAAGAGACAAAAACATGAATTCACTGCGCCATTCAAAGCTGTTCTGGAAAGCCTTTCTTTCCTTGCTGCTGGGCTTGGTCATCTGGTTTCCCATTTTTTATGCGCTGACGGTGCCTTATCTCAATCGTCTGGCTTATGAAGTGGAGGAGGTTGCCAGCAAGAATGTCCTGAAGGGCGTTGTTCAGGTGGTCAAAAACTCCAGCCAGGAGCTGACGGCATGGCGGAAATACAGTCTTGAGCGTCATCGTGGCGAGCTTCGGGTGGTCCTGGCGCTGATCCAGTCGCACGCCGATGAACTGGAGCAACAGGTTGCCGGCAAGCGCCTTTCGTACGACGAAGCGCGGACTCGTTTGCTGAACTGGCTGCGTACGGTGCGCTATGGCGAGAATGGTTACGTCTGGGCGGCCAATGAGGCCTCGGTGCTGCTTTCCCACCCGGCAAGTGAATTCCATGGCAAGGATGCTTCAGCGCTGAAGGACGAAAAAGGCAATCTGGTGGTTCCGCCGATGGTCGCTATCGCCAGCGCCGAGGGCGAGGGCTTCTATTCCTACTGGTGGCCGCGGCTGAAGACCGGTCATGCCGAAGAAAAACTGAGCTATTTTCGTTATTTCCGCCACTGGGGCTTGGTGATTGGCACCGGCTTGTATGTCGAGGATCTCGACGAAGAAATGCAGCGGCGCAAAACTGAACTGGCGAGCATTCTTCGCGAGTACCTGCATTCGGTCCGGTTGGCAAGCTCAGGCTATGTTTTCGTAATTGATGGTGAACAGAATGTCATTGTTCATCCTGATGCCCGAATCGAAGGCGGCAGCGTCCGTAGCCTGCGCGATCCCTTGAGCGGCAAGGCGCTCGGTCCGATGCTGATTGCTGCGGCGCAAACCCCTGAGCAGCCGCTCAGCTATGCCTGGAACCATCCGGATGATCCGGAAAACTACACTCACCGCAAGCTATCCTGGGTCTATCACGTTGCGGAATATGACTGGTATCTCGGCGCCTCGGTTTATGTCGATGATCTGGGGCGTAGCGGCGATTATTTGCGTGACCGGATGCTGCTGGCTTTTGTTCTGGGTTTGCTGATCACCGCCGTCGCGGCTTTCCTGTTCATGCGTCATCTGACGGCGCCGATCATGCGCCTGGTGCATTTTGCCCGGCGCCAGGCGGCCGGTGATCTGTCGGCTATTTGCGATGTCCGGCGCGATGATGAAATCGGGGTTTTGTCCGAGGCCTTCAATCGCATGGTGCTGGCTCAGGCGGCGCAGATCGATGCCTTGCGGGATGCCGAACTCAGGGTCAGGCGACTGCTTGAGCAATCGCTGGCCGGGATATTTGTCATTCAGGATGGTCATTTTTGTTATGCCAATCCGGCCTTCGTCCGGATGATGGGCTTTGCGTCGGCGGAAGAATTGTCCGGTCTGCTGAGTTTTGCGACGATGCTGCAGCCGGAGGGCAGCGAAGAGGTGCTGAGGCATGTGGCCGCTTTGCTGTCGGGTGAGCAGGAAGGTTGCGAGTGCAGTTTTGCTGTCCAGCATAAAAATGCCTCAAGCCTTTATTTGCGCGGCAGTTTCCGGCTGGTCGAATTCGAAGGGGTGAGTTCGATGATGGGCGTGGTGCTCGATATCAGCGAGAGCCAGCGCGCCGAGAAAGCGCGCGAAGAAGCCTTGCTGACAGCGCAGGAGCTGTCAAACCTGAAAAGTCAGTTCATTGCCAATATCAGCCACGAACTGCGCACGCCCCTGAATGCGGTTATCGGTCTGGCCTATCTCGGAAAACGCTGCGGGGATGTCGCCAAGGCCCAGCATTATTTTCAGCAGATTTACGGCTCCGGCAATACGCTGCTTGAAATGCTGATCAGCATCCTCGATTTCTCCGACCTTGAACGTGGCAAGCTCGTGCTGCAGGAGGGCGAGTTCGATCTGCGGGAAATGTTGCAACAACTGACCAGGATATGGGCTTTGCGGGCTGAAGGTAAGGAGGTGTCCTTGCATCTGGAGGTGTCGTCCGAGCTGCCGGCGGTCTATTTCGGCGACCGCGACCGTTTGCAACGCCTGCTTGGGGGAATATTAAGCAACGCCATCAAATTTACGCCGCATGGGGATGTTCGCCTGCAGGCCCGGCTTGATCAAGGCATGTTGCGGATCGATATCGCGGATAGCGGAATCGGTATGTCGCAGGAAACGATCAGTCATCTCTTCCGGCCTTTCGAGCAGCTGGATGGCCGTTCGACCAGACTGTATGGCGGTATCGGTCTGGGCCTGGCGCTGGCGCGGGAGCTATTGCTGGTGATGGGTGGCTACATCGAAGTCAGCAGCGAACTCGGGAAGGGCAGTGTGTTCAGCCTGTTCCTGCCCGGACACTTCCCGGGCAAGGAGACCGCCGTGGCGGCCGGGATTATGGCGATTAGTCCGCTGTAGCCCGGACGCCGAGACGCATCACTTCGGCGCGGGCCTGGGCCATGATGGTGGCAATCGATTCATCGACGACCCGCGTCACCAGTCGCAGCAAGCCGGCGTTGGTGTCTGGCCCGGCCAGCGTCATCAGGACATGTTCGTCCGGCAGGCGCATGAGGTACCAGAGCCCCTCTTCCGTCCAGACCATGACTTCCCGGCAACGGGAAGGCTGCAATAGCGAGAGGTGCTGCTCAATGACCTGGGTGATGTGCACGGCCGTGGCGGCTGCGCTTTCATCATCCAGCAGACTGGCGGCGGCCAGGATGAAGCCTTCACTGGTGGCAATGACGGTGCCGCGGATATCACTGCATTGGTTGTGCAGTTCCTGCAGCAACAGCGCAAGCTGGGCGGTGAGGGTCATGGCTGTTGCTCGCTCCTGAACGACAAGGCGTTGCCGGCATGCCACAAACGGCGTGCCAGGGACACCCAGGCCGGGTGCGTCTGATTGACGGGGCCGGCGACGTGGATGGCAATTTGCTCGCGGTAATAGAAAAGTCGGGCCAGCAGGTGATAGTGATCGGCCTTGCCCATGCCTGCCGCCACGCGCTCGGCAACGCCCGGCGTGCTCGCGGCGTAGGCGATGAGCAAGCCATCCTTGTTGGCCAGGACCAGCGCCGTGCCATGGTTGGCGAGGGCCGACAGATCGGCCTGCAGACCACTGGGCAAATCCCGGCATGGCTGTATTTCAGGCGGTGCGACGTCGATCAGCAATGCCTGCTGGCGATTGAGCGCGAAAAGCCACCGGCCAATATCGGCCACTGATTGCTTCAGGTCATAAGACATGCGTTCGAGCGCCAGCGGGGCGGTGGGGTCGGCAGCCAGCAGCCATTCGATCAGCTGGCGCTCGGGACTGGATTCGGCGTGCGTCAGCCAGCCGAAGATGGCCGGGGCAGCGAGGTCAACGAAGCGATTGGCGCCGGCCACGCTTGTTCAGCCGGTCGAGCCAGGGGCTGGACTTGCCTGGCTGCAGGCCGGGCAACTGATTTTGCCGAGGCGCAGGTGATAGCGAACCGTCGTGCCGGGTTCGACAATCTGCTGGCAATAATCGCAGACCGAACCCACGCTCAGGGTCTCTTCGGCAAAGCCTTCGAAGGGGATTGCCATGCCGCCAATCCGCCGTGGCCAGGGGCTGTCCTTGACCATGTCGTTGCGGAAGTGGTTTTCCAGCCGCGACCAGCGGGCGATCTGGCAGTCGCTCAAGCCATGCGCCAACTGCGTGCGCTGCATCAGATCCTGGCGATAGTCGTAAATTTCGTCGCTGATGACCATCCAGTGATGGGCATTGCGCGGGCGGTCGCCAAAATAACAGGCTTCACCGGTCATCAACTGGCGCAAGAAGGAATATTGCTTGTCGATGGCTCGTCCCATGGTGCTGCCGGTAAAAAAGGGCGCGAGGCGCGAATCTTCATAAACTTGCCGATAAAAATCCTCGAGAATGGCGCGGATTTTTTTGCCATCCTCGAGTTCTGTCCACAGCAATGGATCGGCTTCCGGCAGCGAGCGGCCATCGCTATCGCTGCCCGCGTTTTTTTCCAGCGGACCAGCAAGGTCGAATGCATGGCCAAATTCGCTGTGCCTTAGCCAGTCGGGAAGCATCGTTTCCGGCGGGCAGTGCAACAAGGCTTCAATGCTGAAGGCTTCGGCATGCACCGCCGTAATTTCCAATATTAGCGGGGGGATTTCACCAAGGTCGAGCAAGAGCGTCTGCCCCGCCTTGCACGGGAGTTGTCTGGCGGTTGCAAAACGCAGGAAGAGATAATCGTTTTCTTGCCGGCTGTCGTGCAACAGGCAGCTCGTCAGGCGGTCAGCCGGGTCCGGCAGCGCCAGTGACATCGGGCCGCTGGCCTGGCACTGGCAGGCCAGCAGATAGGCTTTGGCCTGCAGGCTGGGTGACAACGTGCGTTGGGCGTGGGCGGGTACGACACCATCGGTGCAGCGCAGCAGGCAAGCCTGACAGATGCCACCGCGACAGGAAAAAGGGAGATCCATGCCCGCACGCAGGCCGGCATCGAGCAGGCTTTCGCTCTCTTCAGCCGTGAAATTCAGGCCAGCGAAAGAAATGGCGTGAGCACTCACGCGACCGGGGGCTCGTAGAGCTCGGCCAGGGCTGTCGCTGTACTTTTGGCTTCGAGGATCAGGCGCCCCAGGTTTGGCGTCGGGTCGGCGGCAATGGCCAATACGCCAACATTGCCAGCGCGGGAAAGCAGCATGGGCCCCTGTTTGCCGTCGAGAATGACCTGGCGCAGTTCGCCACGTTCCACTTCCTTCGCAGCACGGGTGGACAGCGCCAGCAGGGAAGCGCACATGGCGCCGAAACGTTCACCGCCAACACCGTCGGCAAGCACGCTGGCCAGCATCAGGCCATCGAAGGTGACGAGGGCCGAGGATCGTACGCAATCGACACGCCCCGCCAGGGTGCGCAGCAGTCCGCGCGCCTTGGTGGCGAGTTGTGCCCGTGCAGCTTCTGACGGAAGGGGGTTCATGGGTTTTCCAGCGTTAGCTTGTAAAGAGGGATTTGCCGGAACCAGGCGTTCCGGCATGGGTAAGCAGTGAGGCTTAAAAAGCGGCGTCCAGTTCCGGCATGACCATGCGGGCCTTGGTCAGCACCATGCCCAGATTGGCACCCTTGCGGCAAACGAAGCAGGCCACTTGTTCCTGGCGCTTGGAGCGCAGGAAGATGTGAATCAGGTTGTCGCTGTTGACGATCATTTCCTGGAAGTAATGCTGGTTGTTCTCGGGAACGCCACGAGCCTTGCGGAAGATCTTTTCGATGGCCTGGACGTTCGGACCCTGGAACAGGTCGGAGGTGGCAGCGGCGAGCAGATCCAGAACTTCGCGCGGGTGCGAATCCACCGTCTTGATGCTGAGCAGCATGCCGGAACCAAGGTCCACGTAACCGCTGGCTACGCAGTCCGGGATCATCGTGATGGCTTTTTGCAGTACGTTGTCGAGAGAGCTCATGTCATTTTCCTCGGGAATAGTTGGGGGTTATATTGATAGTTGCCGGGGTTTCCGGTCATTGGTAGGGATGTTGCCATTGTTGGCCTCGGCTGCGTCAGCAACCGAGATCGCGAATTCTTCCAGGAATCCAACCTGGGTTTGCGATTGAACCCATAGTGGTTCAATTCTTCGGATGCTTTCCAGTGCCTTGAGGGCGCTAAGCTTGCCGTGGGCCAGCCAGAGTTTGTAGGCAGTGAGTACAGTGCCAGTGCGGCCGAGGCCGGCGCGACAATGCACGGCCAGCACTTCGCCGGCCTCGATCAAGACATCGATCCTGCTGCAGAGTTCCCAGGCCTGTTCTTCCGTGGGTGGGTGCATGTCCGGCATCGGGCTGTGCACACAGCGAATACCGTATTGGGCGGCCAGTTCGGCGTCAAACGGATATTCAGTCAGGGTGATCAGATAGGTGACACCGACGGTGCGTAGCGCCGCGAGATCGTAGTGTTCGTCCTGAACGATCCCTGGCCAGGGGGTGCCGGCGAGTTTTCC
>JAVBXO010000087.1 GCA_030824535.1 Azonexus sp.
AATATTCCGGCAGCGATTGCCGGGGCGGTCATCGGTGGTGTTCTCGGCCACCAGGTTGGCGGTGGGCGAGGCAAGGACTTGGCCACGGCCGGAGGACTGGTTGCCGGCGGCTTGCTGGGGGCTAGTCTCGGTGCTGGCGACGCATCGGCCCAGACCCGCGATGTGCAGCGCTGCACCACGACACCGGGCTCGGCCCGTCCTGATTACTGGGACGTTTCCTACACCTTCCATGGCCAGGAACATCGGGTGCAAATGGTTAAGCCACCTGGTCCCAGCATCACCGTCAATGAGCGTGGCGAACCACGCTCCTGAGACACAGGCAGGCGTGCCGGGATGGATGCCCGGCACGGCGTGACAATTGATCGTAATGGAGATATTGAGATGAAAAGACCACGTATCAGGCTCGGGCAGGGACTGAGCAAGCTGGCTGTCGTTTGCCTGGTCGGCTTTGCGGCGATGGGCAGTGCCGGGGCCGCTGCCACGGAGTTGCCGCCCTTGGCGCTGCCGCCGCTGGTGCAGCCGGCAAGCGCTGAATCGCATCCGGGCAAGGTCATCTGGTGCGATCTGGTGACCTCGGATCTGGCCAGCGCCAAGCGTTTTTATGGCGGCTTGTTCGGCTGGAGTTTTCTCGAGGTTCCCGGCGAGGAAAAGGATTTTTCACTGGCCGTCCTCAATGGCCAGCCAGTGGCCGGGCTGATACAACGTCCGGCCAAGCTGGGAACGCCGCAGCAGCCGAGCTGGTTGAGTTTCATCTCGGTGCCGGATGTCAGCGAAGCGCAGCGGATTGTTCTGGCGCATGGCGGCAAGCTGCTCGCAGCGCCCCGCACTTACGCCCGGCGCGGTCGTCAGGCGGTGTTTGCCGATCCTCATGGCGCGGCATTTGCCGTGCTGCAGTCAACGAGCGGCGATCCCAAGGATGAACTGGCTGATCCCGGCGAATGGATCTGGAGTTCCCTGGCGACCCCTGATCCGGACAAAGATGCCGCCTTTTACCAGGTCGTATTCGGCTATGAAGCCTTCGCGCTGCCGAGCGATGATGGTCTTGAGCATGTTTTACTGGCCAATGACGACTTCGCACGCGTCGTGTTGAACGAGCTTCCGGCTGGCGCATCAAAGCTGCATCCGCACTGGCTGAATTTTGTTCGGGTGATTAGCGCCAGTGACGCCGTGGCCAAAGTTGCGGCCCTTGGTGGTCAGGTGCTGATACCGCCGCGTCCTGACCGCCATGGCGGCATGATCGCGGTCGTTGCTGATCCGGCGGGCGCGGCCTTTGGCCTGCTCGAGTGGCCTGATGCCAATCGCAAAGAGGTGACGAAATGAAAAGCGCATGGACCGGAAGGTCGCTGAGGCTGGTGTTCGTGCTGATGCTGGCAGGTCTCGGCGGCTGTGTCGCTGTCGGTGGCTACGATGACGCCAATGGCTATTATGGCCAGTCCACGGTGGGCTATGGTGCAGGCTTCTACCAGCCTTACGGCTACAACTATGGCGGCTGGCAATCCAGTTATCGGCTTGGTCCGCCCTGGCGTGGGGGATTCAGTCGTCCCGGCGGGTACTACGCGCGGCCAGGGGGCCCCAGTTATCGCCCGGCGCTGCAGTCGCGTCCGATCCCGTCCATTCCGACTTATCCGCGCGGCGGCTGGTCAGGCCGACCGCATCGCTGACCAAAAGCAGGGCAACAAAAAACCCGCCGAGCCTTGCGCTGAGCGGGTTTTTGGTTTTGTCGTGTGGTGGGCGGTACTGGGATCGAACCAGTGACCCCTGCCGTGTGAAGGCCGGAAACGAGGGTTTTTACGGTAATCCTTCGTAAAGAATAACGATACAAACCACTGTTTTTAATCTATTTTTAGTAACCTTGAGTAAATCGCTGTTAAGGATAGAATTTCCGTACAGATTCCGTATGGAGAAAATCATGGCAGCCAACATCAAAACCAAGACCGGGCGCACTGCACTCACCGCTCGGCGCGAACCATATTGGGAGCGTATCCGGGCAGGACTGTACGTTGGCTTCCGCAAGCTGGAAGCGGGCGACGGTACATGGATCGCCAGGCGCTACGAAGACGGCAAGCAGCGCTATAACGCCCTTGGGCATGCGGTCGATTTCGATGTTGCCCAGCGTGCCGCCCTTGAGTGGAATGCTGAGCTTGAGCAGGGCGTGACCGAGACAGGTAAAACCGTCGAGGACGTTTGCCGCGCCTACGTCGAGCATCGCAAGACAGCGAATAGTGCAGCGTCGGCAAAGGACGCAGAGGGACGGTTTCAGCGACTTATCTACGGCAAGTCCATCGGCAAGCTGCCCCTCGCTAAGCTGAAGACAACAGACCTCCGCAAATGGCTGAATGAGCAGATTGCCGACGAGGACGACGAAGACCCGGATGCCGTTCGTCGCTCGAAGGACTCGGCCAATAGAAATTTGAACACGACGAAGGCGGCGCTGAACATGGCGCTGCGAGACAGGTTGATCGCCACAGACGCCGGCTGGAAAACGGTTGTTCCCTTTGCGAAGGTCGGAAAGCGGCGCGAATATCTGCTGACGGCGAGTGACCGCAAAGCGCTACTGGACAACCTTCCTGATGACCTTCGGGCGTTCGTCAAGGCGCTTCTGCTGACCGCCGCAAGACCAGGGGAGATTGCCAAGGCAAAGGCTGGCGACTTCGACAAGCTCCAAGGGACGCTGACCTTGGTGGGCAAGACAGGCCGTCGAACGGTGCCGCTATCAACCGCTGCAAAGAGTTTCTTCGGCGAAGCGGCAAAGGACAAGCTGCCAACTGCTCCGCTTTTTACCACGCAGTTCGGAGGAGCGTGGAACAAAGACTCGTGGAAAAAACCGTTCAAGGAGGCCATCAAGAGCGCTGGACTGCCGACTGGGGTTGTTGCCTATCACCTCCGCCATGCAGCAATCAGCGAAATGCTCGTTTCTGGTATGCAGACAAGCATTGTTGCGATGCTCGCCGGTACTTCAACGTCAATGATTGACCGGCACTACGGGCACTTGTGCCACGATCAGACACGCGCCGCCCTTGATCGAATCGCAATGATCTGACGACCTAACAGACGCCGTACCAACCGCCCTCGTGGCGGTTTTTTTTGCCTGTTTTTGGCTCCTAACCTACTGCCTATTTCTTGGTGAGTTGTAAGCTATTGAATAAAAATGGTATTTTTCGGAAACTGGGGTCAGTCTTGGGTATTAATAACTGGGATCATTGCCAAATGCCAGCGGGCCTTTCCGCCGGGAGCAATTGGAAACCTAAGAAATGACTCAACAAACCGAAATGCCCGAATTCCTGAATGTGTACGAAGCGGGCGCATTTATTGGCGGTCGGTCGAAGCCGTGGATGTACCAGCGGTGCAACCCTGAACACAAGCTCTATGATCCGGAATTCCCAAAGCCCGTGCGCCTTTCGGTGCGCCGCGTGGCATGGATCAAGTCCGAACTGTCGGCGTGGCTTTTGAGGCAGGTAGCGAAGCGTGACGCATCGCTGGCTGAAGCGTGAGGCCCGGCCATGGGACGCACTCTCTACCGGCCGCCTGACGGCCAAAAGGAAACGCCTCAACCTGGCTGCAACCGGGCTGAGGCGGAAAAGCAAAAAAACAGCACAGAAACTTTAGCACGTGATGCGCTGATCTTTGATGCCGAAATCGCGCTTGAGCTTTGCCGGCTTGATGTTTTGCGTCGCTTTCTTTCCGAAACGAGGGGGGCCTCATGAAGCCCGCAACCAAGAAGCAGCGCCAACAGCGCGCAGCCTCGCGCTGGCGCGATTACGAACGCTTGGAGCCCGGCTTCGATGAACTGATGACGCTGCAGCAGTACGCAGCCGAATGTCGCCGGGCAGCGCGTCGGGCGAAGGTGTAGTCATGACGATCAAAGCACCATATCCGGCCGATACAAGAGCCAAGGGATGGCGGTTCGTCCTCGATCACGAGCGCATCCGCCAGTCCGACACGTGGGCGCTTGCGACCCCTGCGCAGCGCCCGTGGTTGCTTATGCTTTGGATGGTCGCGTGGGAGCAAACGCCTTGCGGATCACTGCCCGACAGTGACGAGCTTATCGCCGCCAGAATCGGCATAAACATGGACGAGTTTCAGCAGAGCCGGGCAATCCTGCTGCGTGGTTGGGAAATGGCTGACGATGGCCGGCTGTACCACCCTGTCATCACGGGCCAGGTTATTGAAATGATCGCCAAAAAGGCACGCGAAACCGAGCGTAAAGCGGGCTACCGAGCGCGTACAAAAGAGGCAAATGTCCCATGTCTGTCCCACGGGATAGACGCGGGACAGACATGGGAGGCCCACGGGAGTCCCATGGGGGTGACGACACCAGAACCTGTAACCAGTAAACAAGAAGCTAACGCTTCTGTCACCGGCAAGCCGGCGACGAGCGTGAAGTCTGCATGTCCGGCAGAGGAAATCGTGAAGCTGTACCACGAAGCCATGCCGGACAACCCGCGTGTTCGTGTTCTGAACGATGCACGCCGTAGGACGATCCGCGCAAGGTGGAAGGAAGCCGCCAGTCTGACATGCCAGCCATTCGGCTACTCAAGCCGTGAAGATGGGCTGACGGCCTGGCGGAAATTCTTCGAGGTCTGCGCTGAGTCGTTGTTCCTCACCGGCAAATCGCAGCCTCAGCCTGGCAAGCCTCCGTTCGTTGCTACCATCGATTTCCTGATGTCGCCGGCTGGCTTTGCCAAGTGCTTGGAGAACAAGTACCACCGCGAGGCTCAGCCATGAACGCGCCCGCAGAACTGCGCTTGCCGCCGCACAGCATCGAGGCCGAGCAGTCCGTGCTGGGCGGCCTGCTGCTCTCGAACGCGGCATGGGATCGAATCAGCAGCCTGCTGACGGCCGAGGATTTCTACCGCGACGAACACCGCCACATCTTCCGCGCACTGCAAGGCATCCTTGATCGCGGACAACCGGCCGATGCTGTGACCGTTGCCGAGGCGCTGGACACTGCTGGCGAAAGCGACCGCACGGGCGGCCTTGCGTATCTGGGCGAACTGGCGGCCAACACGCCGTCAGCAGCGAATATCCGCCGCTATGCCGAAATCGTCCGCGAGCGTGCGATGCGCCGCCGCTTGGTTGAGGCCGCTGTCGAGATTGAGGCGCTGGCCCACGGGGGCGGCGATGTGGTCGAGGCAATCGATCAGGCTCAAGGGCTGCTCGCACCACTTGCAGATGCAGGCGCACGCGGCACCGGCCCGAGAAACCTTCGGGATGTTCTGTCCGACGCGATAACGCAGATCCATGACGCCTTTCAGCGAGGCGGAAAATTCTTAGGGTTGGCGACCGGCTTTGCTGACCTAGATGCGCGGCTGGGCGGGATGCACCCCGGCGACCTCATTATCGTTGCCGGCCGTCCGTCGATGGGTAAAAGCACGATTGCACTCAACATTGCCGAAAACGTTGCGGTTGATGGCGGTGTGGCGGCGTTTTTCAGCCTGGAGATGTCCGACACGCAACTGGCGATGCGCAGCCTTGCGCGGTTTGGCGGCATTCCGCTTGATGCACTTCGCAACGCCCGACTGACCAACGAGCAGTTTTCGCGCATTTCCGCCGCTATTGGACGGCTGCATATAGCACCGCTCGAAATCGACCAGTCCGGCGGTCTGACAGTTGGACAGATTCACGCCAGAGCGCGGGCAATCAAGCGCAGGCGGGGGCGGCTTGACCTGCTCTGCGTCGACTACATGGGGCTGATCCGTCCCCCGAGCAGCAAGACGGCCGGCACGCGCAACGATGAGGTGTCGCTGATTTCTGCAGCGCTCAAGGCGATGGCAAAAGACCTGCGCTGCCCCGTTGTCTGCTTGAGCCAACTCAATCGCGGCGTCGAAGCCCGCACCGACAAGCGGCCGATGATGTCCGACCTTCGCGACTCTGGCTCCATCGAACAAGACGCTGATGTGATCGTGCTTATGTACCGGGACGAGTATTACAACCAAGCCAGTCCGCGCCGTGGCTTGGCCGAGGCGATCGTTGCGAAGCATCGCAACGGTGAGCCGGGAACCGTCAATCTCGTTTTCGAAGGGCAGTTCTGCCGTTTTTCGGACATTGATCAGGTATCTGTTCAAGAGGTCGAGGCACGCGAGCGCGAAGCCATACGGAACAAGCCATCATCCCGAGGATTTTTATGATGACCACGAAGGAATACACATGACCAACCATAAGCCCCCCTCAGTCATGCAGGCACGATTTATCGACGAATATCTGGTTGATCTGAACGGTGCTCAAGCTGCGATTCGGGCCGGATATTCGGAGAAAAATGCCCGCGAGCAGGCTTCTCGGCTGTTATCAAAAGCCAACATTCGAGCCGAGATTGATCGGCGCAAGAACGAGCGGTCCGAGCGCACAGCAATTACCGCAGACCGTATCCTTCAAGAGCTAGGTCGAATCGCCCTGTTTGACGCCCGCAAGCTCCTGCGGGACGATGGCTCGCCGAAACCGCTGAATGAGCTTGATGACGATACGGCTGCTGTCATTTCGGGGCTTGATGTTCAGGAGTCCTATGACATAGTGGACGGTAAAAAGGTATTTACCGGGTACATAAAGAAATACAAGGTCTCCGACAAGAACGTGGCTATCACCAATGCCATGCGCCACCTTTCGTTGTTCAACGACAAGCTAAAGGTCGAAGCAACGGACCTTTCCATTGAGGCGCTGGATGCTAGGTTCGCAGAGAAAATGCGCCTCGCACGCGAACGCCAGAAGAAGGTACTCGAAGAGCGGGGCTTGCTCTTGAACAGCCAAAACAAAGAATGAAAACGGTGGCTGAGACCAAACGCCTCCGAATTTTAGTTGAATTTCCTCAGAGGCTATAAACGGCTGAAACGCCCTACGGGCAAGCAAAGAAGGGTAATCGTAGCGGTTCCCCTCTTTCATTTCAACACAAGCAGCCAAGAAGACGGATTTCTGCTGATTTCGGCGATCTCTCCCGCCATAGACCGTTTCAACATGTCGGCTGATAATATGACTACATATCAGAGGCCGGTGATCGGCCAATGCCGACTTTCAGCCATTTCCCAGAGTCTGGCGGCTGTGCGCCGGTTAGCCGCCGCTCAGCCAGAGCAGGCCTTGAGCGGTAGCTTTTTCGTACCGTGAATACGTGCTACCGACCCATAGCAGAAATTCTATTCCCAAAATGCATATATCCGCTTCCGACTGAGAGGCGGACATTCAAGGGGCGTCTCTCCCACTCATCTGTATCTCCTCTATAGCTTATCGTCAAAGGTCTCTACTAGACCAAGGGCGATTCAGTCTACCGTCCGGCACTCGGGAAATTATCAAACGAGAAAGAGTTGAGGACCTTTTCCTCGGTACAGGCGTCCAGAGTTCGTTCGCCAGCGGGATCTATGCCGGTTTGCCCTGCAGTCGCTTCTTCAGCCACACCAGGCGCGTTAAGAGCCTTTTGCCGATAGTCGCTAAGCTTCCTGATCAGGTTTTCCAATCGCACGCGATGGTGGTCCGGAATTTTATGGAAAGGTCCATCGGACGAAGCTGCTATATAGGGGGACATAATATGCCCGCGCTCTTTCGCATGTGCCTGGAAGAATTGCTGGCAAAAGTTCTCCACATTGTGTGGCTTGATCGTGACGCTCGGCAGTAGGTCGTCTTCGCTACGATGTAGCGGATCTTGCCCCTTCATATCTATCCAAAAAAAAGGATATGGCTCACCTCCGTAGACACCCTTGAGGCCAACGCGGCCATCATACTTGAATGAGGGTTCCCGAGCGTGCTTGAGAGTGTCGTCGAGATATTCAGGCTTTGATGCCACTGCAAGCATGTACGCGAGGTCAATGGTGAGCGCAAATTTTCGTGGCGTAGCGAGGCTTGATATACGGAAACCCGTATCCATTGAGGGACCGATGAAGTCACGTGTCATGTCACCGTTATTAGAGCTGCCGTTTGTGTGAAACTCATCCAAGAGAATGAGATTGGAAAGAACGGCGTCGCCGTCGAGCATTTGATCGCGCACCTGGGGGCGACGACTAAGCACAACCTCAGCGTTATTGACCGGGAATCCGGCTAGCCAAGCAGCAGCTTTCAGATCGAGCGTTGGATAGGCTGCCTTTAGCTCCTTGCGATGGTTTTCGACCGTTGCCATCCAGGCCAGGACGCAGGCTAACGCTTGTCGATGGTCGGTTAGCGTCTTGGTATAGATCAGTTCATCGCCGGCAGCCTTCCACAGTTCAGGCTCTTCCCCGGGATCCATAGTCTTGGAAAACCGCTTCCAGTCGACGGCGAAGCGCCTTTCGATGCCATGGTAGAAAGTAGTGATAGGGGAAAACCAAGGCTGTTCAGCCCGCTCGCTACTATCTGACTTTTCTAGATGGTGCCGCTGCGACTGCTTGAAAGCTGTGGAATTTACTATGTCGACGCTTAGGAAAATCCTCAGCGTCGGCTTCAAGAACAGCGGGGTGTAATCTGCCGAGCCGTCAGCGGCCCAGCACTCGGCTGCAGCCAATTACTCGTATCCTAAAGCTGATGCCCGAACGGATGCAGCCGAAAAAGAAACGCCAAAATAGTCGGCCGTTTCAACTACATCGCAACCAAAACGCTCGTGCACTTCACGAAACTGCTTTTCCGGCATTAGAAAAGAGGCTGCGAACTGGTTTGCCTCAGCCTCGGTGATGCCGGTACCGAATCTTGAAGCCTTCAGCCCCCAGTTGCCCGTGGGATCAGTTGCTTTTGGGAGCAAGAAGTGAAGGACAAGGTGCCCTAGCTCGTGAGCAACCGTAAATCGATCTCTCGCGATACTTGTATGGTTCGCAAGGTACACCGTGAAAGAGTTGTCAGGCTCAACGGTGATCGAACCGGAGTCGCTTTCCTCCAGTTCCCAGAAGTCTTGATATTCGAGCTTACCGCCAAGCTTCACGATCAGTGATTCCAGATCGCAGTCAGCTTCGTACCCCGCTCTTGCAGAAAACTTCTCGGCAAGATGGGAAATGGATTCCTTACTTAGTTTAGACGGTTGCGGTGCCCTGTAAGTCATCTTGGCGTTCTCTCTCCTATCGGCGCCAGTTGGCAATATGCTATCGTCGTTATTGCCTATCCAGCTTGACCCGCCATTATAGCTGCATTATTCGCGTCGCGGCACCTGCGACAGTCATGGACTACGAGTAATTAGAGCAATCGTTTCAATGTCCGTTCGTCCGCTAACTTCAAGGAAAGTAGCCGGCTGGAAGCGATTTTCCCTATAAGGAGCGTCATCCCATCGCTTCGCGACTCCAATTCCCTGGATTGGATCACTTGAAAGGCTGCTCCCAAAGTCACCGCAGATGTTCAATGATCGTTACCGAGGGAAGTGCCAATTTCCGTTTCTGGCCGACAGCCCGCGTAGGCCATCCTGCCCCACAGCAGCCATTCCCCCAACAGACCGAACATATGACTCCGATCAACAGCCAAGGAGTCAAAGATAGAAACCATCAACAAACGCGAAGCCTGGAACAAGGGAAAGCTCGTCGGCCAGAAGCCACCGCGTAAGCCCAAGGACATCGGGGGCATCCGCATCTTCCTCCAGAACGCCCATGCGGTCCGCGACCTTGCCATGTTCAACCTCTCCATCGACAGCAAGCTAAGGGGCTGCGATCTCGTCAGCCTGCGGGTGCGCGACATCACCCACGGAAACCAGGTGCTATCCCGCGCCATGGTGATACAGAGGAAAACGCAGCGGCCAGTGCAATTCGAACTGACGGAACCGACGAGGGTGGCGGTGTCTGCCTGGCTGGAAAAGTCACATCTGCGCAGCGATCAGTTCCTGTTTCCGAGCAGGGTGGCTAGATCGCCTCATGTCTCGACACGTCAATATGCGCGGATAGCGCATCACTGGGCCGAAGCTGCCGGTCTTGATTCATCTGCCTATGGGACGCATTCCATGCGGAGAACGAAGGCAACCCTGATCTACAAGCGGACGAAGAACCTGCGGGCAGTTCAGCTGCTACTTGGTCATTCCAAGCTGGAAAGTACCGTTCGCTACCTCGGCATCGAGGTAGACGATGCACTAGAGATTTCGGAGCAGACTGAAATCTAGCCATAGTGTCGCGGCTGTGCGAGTGCATTTTCCGTGCGGCTGCTTTTCGGAATCAGGTTGTACGCGGGCTGCCGGCCACGACCTGCCGGTCGTCGAATCTCCGAAGCAGTCATTCGAAGGTCTTGATGACTCTTAAAGCTGCCGGACGGCCAATTCGTGCTGGTCGGCCATAACGGCTGTTGGGTGATTTGCCAACGTCGGTCAGCAATGCTGCGGCAACCTGCCGTTCAGCCTAAAGTAGCGCCGAAGGTCCGCTTTTCTGGCTGGTGAACAGGAACTCCGTCCTCACAATAGAAGTTAAGACGCAGCCATTTCACTAGCTCGACCGACTTCATCCATGATCTCGCTTCCTTCATTAAACTGAAGACGCGCGACTCAAATGGTATAATTTGTTCGTTAGCGTAAACAGTAGAAGCAGCCGTATTTTTTCGTCGGCAAAGAAAGGATTGGCCTCTTTGATACCATAAATGCATATGAGCGCAGCACTTCTTCTTCCCTTCGCCAGACGCATATCCGACGACCAGTTGGTCAGCCCGGAGGAGGTGCCCAGGGGCCAGGCATGCAACTGTATTTGCCCGGGCTGCAGCCATCCAGTTATCGCAAAGCACGGAACAGAGAAAGTCTGGCACTTCGCACACGCCAAGGCTAGCGACTGCGCCAACGCTTACGAAAAATCGGTCCACGAGCTTGCCAAGCAACTGCTTCGCGAGCAAAAGGTCATTCTGGTTCCTAAACTGCAGGTGACTCTTAGCGCTCGAGATGCATTCGGTCGTTCTCTCCTTGAGCAGGAGACCGTGTTCGAAAGCCGGCGCGCGAGGTTGGATTCCTGCGTATGCGGGAAGCCGCTTGATGGTGTGACTCCGGATATTTTGGGCAACTCAAGCGGCCGTGATGTCTTAATCGAAATCACTGTCTTCCACCGGCTGATGCTTGACAAGCGCGACAGGCTGGTTGAAACCGGGAAGTCCTCTTTCGAAATCGACCTTAGCTTGTTCAAGTCCGTCCAGGCGACTCGAGAATTACTGGAACAGGAGCTATTTGAGAACCCAAACAACCGCCGGTGGATTTTTCATCCAAGGGCAGCCGAGGTCGCCGAGCAGCTCCAGAAGACGCTGCAGGATAAGGTTGACCAATCCAAGACTGATTTTGCTGCCTATCAGGAACAACTGGCCATAAAACGTGATGGAGAGGCGCGCATTAAGGCTAAACAAGCGACGCAGTTTGCTTGGCAGCCGATGAATGACGGCACGACCTTAGGTTTGCCTGATGAACTTGAGTGGCGAGCATCATTTCCGCCGGAAGAGCGCTGGGGGCACGCAAGGGCTGCGTTCTGTAGTCGGCTCTGTCTCTCACGAAATCAGGTTGATGAAGTAATGTCGGAGTATTCCAAGCGCAGCCACTTGGCACTGATCACTCCGCAGGAACTTGCTGCACGGTGGGCGGTGGCTCTGCGTGCGCCGGTCCCTGAGATTTATAGATATTTCCAGGAAGCTGGATATACCGTGTAAGTAATTGTAGATCTGGATACTTGATGTTGATGGGAGTCTCATTGTTCCGACAAATCGGGAATGCTTGGTTTCGGGCAGGCCGGGGAATAGGCGCTCTCAGCCAGCAGCGGAAGCGCATTCCGTCCGGTTAGCTGCCATTGGAACGACAGCTCTGCTCTGAAACTTGCCCGATGGACAATTCACACAACTCGGCCTTTGCGGCCGTTGGCTGATCGCTCAATGTCGGTCAGCTGTCCAGCTGTAAGCTGCCGTTGGGCCTATATCATGGCAACCGGCAGCTTTCTCATTTAGCGAATACGTGCTCCCGACCCAAAGCGGAAGTTCGGATGAGCCCCCATTAAAGCCGGCTTAGCAGCGGAAAGGGTCTGCTGCTTCGCCGAACAGAGCCCCCCCAAAGCAGCCCAGCACGCCCCAAATGGAACTCTCTCGAGGCAGAGGCGCCGGGCCTGTACCGCCTAAGATTGTTCCGACTTAGATATCGCACGCAGAGTCGTGGCGCACTGTTCCGCTGGAGGAGTGGATGGGGCGCGATTGGTGTACTACGCAAGATTGCCGAACTCGGCTCCGTCGCTTGGCCCGGGTGGCTGCGCACGCTTCGGTCTGCGCGGATAGAAGCCTTGCCGTCCGCGAGTGTA
>JAVBXO010000131.1 GCA_030824535.1 Azonexus sp.
CCGGGAAGTGCGCCTCAAAGGCCCGGCCAAACGCATCGTCGCCCTCGCGCCGCATATCGCCGAAAGCCTCTACGCCGTGGGCGCGGGTGGGCAGCTGGTCGGCACCGTCGATTACAGCGATTACCCGCCGGAAGCCAAGAAAGTGGCGCGGGTTGGCGGTTATTCGCGGGTTGATCTCGAAGCCGTCGCGGCCCTGAAGCCCGATCTCGTGCTCGCCTGGGAAAGCGGCAATAACATGGCCGAAGTCGATAAACTCAAGGCGCTGGGCCTGACGGTCTATGTCTCGCAGCCCAACCGCATGGACAACATCGCCGACCAGCTTGAACGCCTCGGCCAGCTCGCCGGCACCGAGGCCGTCGCCAAGGCCACGGCCAAGCATTTCCGCCAGCGCCTCGACAGCCTGCGCCAGGCCAATGCCGGCAAGCCGCCGGTGCGCGTTTTTTACCAGATCTGGAAAACGCCGCTGATGACCGTCGGCGGCCCGCAAATCATCAGCGATGCGATCAAGCTGTGCGGCGGGGAAAACATCTTCGGCAATCTCAGCAAAATGGCCCCGACGGTCAGTGTCGAGTCCGTGCTCGAAGCCAACCCGGAAGCCATCATCGCCACCGGCATGGGCGACGCCCGCCCCGAATGGCTGAGTGACTGGAATCAATGGACGCAGCTGACCGCCGTCAAGCGCAAGAACCTCTTCCACATCAACCCTGACATCATGCAACGCCACACCCCGCGCATCCTCGACGGGGCGGAAAAGCTGTGCATCCATCTCGACCAGGCCCGCAGTCGGCGCTGACCCTGGCATCCGTTAGCGATGAACCTCGCTCTGGATCATTCAGTCTCAGCAAAACTCTCCATGGTAGTGTATTTTCACGCGCACAGCCCAATCATCCATTGCCTTGGCATAACTCATCGGGCAATATTCGCCGATGCGCTGCTTGCCCCGGCTATTCCTCACTCTGATACTGCTCCTCGCCACGCAAGCCTGGGGTGGATCAGTCACGTTGGTGCTCAGCGACAGCAGCAAACCCTATACGGATTTCTCCCGCAGCTTCAGCGAAGCACTCAGTGACAGCAGCTGGCGTTTGCTGGTGGTCACTGCCGAAAGCCAGTCAACACCGTTGCTGGCCGGCGATATGGTGGTCACCGCCGGCAGCGAGGCCTTGCGCAAGGTACTGGCGCGCGGCGGCACGCCGACCATCGTCGCCACCTTGTTGCCGCGGCAAAACTACGAAAAGATCCTCAGCGAATTTCCCGCTGCTCCCCGGCGCATCACGGCCATCCTCCTTGATCAGCCAGCACTCCGGCAAGCCGCCTTCATTCGCCATTTGCTGCCTGAACACAAGCGCGTTGGCATGCTCTGGAGCAACGATACGCGCGCCTTGTCCAGTCGTTTCCAGTCCGCACTCTCCAGCCGCGGCTTGCGTCTGGAGAGTGAAGAAATCGACACGGAAAAGCAGTGGCTGCCCATACTCAACAGTCTGCTGACGCGGATCGATGTCTTACTGGCCAACCCCGACACCAATATCTACCATCGGGGAAACATCAAACCCTTGCTGATTTCCACTTTTCGCGCCCAGAAACCGCTCATCGGCTTTTCGGAAACCATGACGCATGCTGGCGCGCTTGCGGCGCTCTATTCCAGCCCCGCACATATTGCCCGGCAAGCGGCCAGCCTGATCAGCACGATCAATGGCAGCATCCCGTCACCCATGGGGCCCACACAATTCACGGTCAGCATCAATTACAGTGTTGCCAATTCGCTGGGGCTCAAATTGCCCGAAGAAAGCACCGTGATGAAAGCCATGCTGGCTGATAACGACTCCCGATGAATTCGCTGCCACTCCGTCTCCGCCTCCTGCTACTGATTCTGTTGCCGAGCACTGCATGTGCCGTTAGCCTGATTGCCTATTTCACGTACACCGCGATTAATTCCCTGGAGGTGGAATTAATCGCCAAGGGTGTGGCAACCGTCCGCTACCTGGCGCCGGTCAGTGAATACGGCATCCTTGCTGGCCAGATTGATGCCCTGCATGGACTCACCCAGGCGGTCAACCAGGACTCCGGCATCAAGGCTGCCGTCATTGTCAATACCAATGGTCAGCCGCTGGCAGTCAGCGGACACCTTTCCCTCGCGGCACAACAATTACGGCAGATACCGGAATCTCCCCAAAAACTCGGGGAAAGCGGACAGCGCATCGCTTTCAGTGCGCCGGTATGGCGCTCCCTGGACGAAACCGACCCGCTGTTCGACGCGCCGAAGACGGAAAAAAACGCGACGCGGGAAAAAGTAGGTGGCATCTTCATCGAATTCGACAAAGGGGAACTCAGCAAACAAAAGCAGCAATTGCTGTTTGAAGGGCTGATGATCATGCTGGTTGGACTGGGCGTACTGGCCGTGATCGCCATTAGTGTTGCCGGGGCCGTGGTTCGCCCGCTGATGCGCCTGGTCGAAGCCGTCGGCAGTATCTCCGGGGGAAAACTGGACACCCGGGTTGTTGAAGAATCGGACGGCGAAATCCGCATTCTCGAAAAAGGTTTCAATGAAATGGCCGAGCACCTGCAGCAGGCGCGTCAGTCTATGGTCGAGCGCATTGAGGAGGCCACGGCTCACCTCGCTTATCAGGCCCGGCACGATCCCTTGACCGGACTGGTTAATCGCCGGGAGTTTGAACTGCGCCTGGGCAAGGCACTGGCAGCGGTTGAGGCCGGCAGCGATCAGTGCAGTCTGCTGTTCGTGTCGATTGACCGTTTTACCCAGATCAACGATGCCTGCGGTTACCTGGCCGGCGACGAGTTGCTGCGTCAGATGGCCCTGATGCTGCAAGGACGCTTGCGGGGTGAAGATCTCCTGGCGCGGGCTGATGGCGCCGCTTTCACCATCCTGCTGAGCAATAGTTCGAGCACCCGCGCCCGCCAGGTCGCCGATGACATTTGCTCGCTGACCAGCGCCTATCGTTTTATCTGGGAAGACGAAATCTTCCTGATCGAAATCAGTGTTGGCATCGCCAATATTGCCCGCGATGCTGCCAATATTGGCACCGTCATGGCCGATGCCGATGCTGCATGCCGGGCGGCGCGGGAAAGCGGGCGTAACCGCAGCAGTGAAAAGAGCAGCGGCGGCAACGAGCTTCGCCCCTATAGCGGCAGCTGGGCAAAATTGATTGCCGATGGCCTGGCCGAACAGCGCCTGCAGGTCGAGGCGCTCCCCCTGCTCGCCTTGAAAAAAGGCCTGCCGAATATCCACCATGTCGAACTAACGGCCAGAATGAGCTTGCCCGGCCAGCCGCCGATTGCCCTGCCAGCGCTGCTTGACGCAGCAGAACGATACAACCTGGCCGAACACGTCGATCAGCAATTGATCGATGTGGCCATTGAAGCACTGGCCCGAGCACGCCAGGAAAATCGCCGTCTCTGCTGCCTGATCCCGATTTCTCGCACCGCACTGAGCAAGCGCTCAATGCTCGCCTATGTTGCTTCGAAACTGGGCGGGCTGGGGCTCTCTTCAGCCAAGGGTCTGTGCTTTCTGATTCCCGAGGATCTACTGACGCACACGACCAGTCAGGCCCTCGGTTTCGCCAATGAGATACGCAGTTTGGGCGGGCAAATCGGGCTGGATGACTTTGGCGGCGGACTGTCGTCTTTTGCCCATTTGCGCACGGTCATGCCGGCTTACGTCAAAATCAGCCCCAGCCTGACCCGCGACTCGCGCACCAGCAGGTCATCGATGGCGCTATTGCGCGCCATCAGCGAAATCACCGCCGAACAAAATATTTATTCGATCGCCGAGGGCATCAATACGCAGGAAGCACTGGAAGATATCCGCGCACTGGACATCAACTTTGCCGAAGGCAAGGCCATTGGTCCGCGCGAACCCTTCGATGTCTGGTTTGAGGGAGCGGTGATGCGCGGCGCCTGGAATTTCAGCGGTCAAACACAGTAGTGTATTCGGGTGCGGGGCTGGGGCTGGGCCAGGCCCCACACAGGCATCAGACTCAGAGATTCTGAATGCTTTGAATCTGGGTTTCCCGGCCCCATTCACCATCGGTATCAACGGTGTTCGGCATCGCCTGCGCCAGTTTCCAGGCTTCGGCAAAGCATTGCGACTGTGCCGAAATCGTCACGCCGTAACGCGAAGTCGCCACCATGCACAAACCCAGGCCGGACTCTTCGACCGAAGTAACGCCGGACAAATCCATTTCATCAACGCCGACACGGGTCAGGGCGTGCATGAAATCGCTGCGCAGGGTACCCAGCAGACCGCCGCTGATACGCATGACCTTGCGCCCACCGAGCTCGTGCAATGACAGAACCGAACCCTGCCCGCCCTGCAAGGCGGCATTGAGGGCATCCTCAATCAGGATCAGGTTGACCGGTCCGGAGAGAAAACGCATGCCAAACAATCCGCCGACACGGCTGACCACGGTCGCCGGTACGCTGATCAGCTGCGAGCCGACCACACTGAACTCACAGCCGATGGTGCGACCGATTTCCAGGGGTAATTCGGAACGAGCCATCAGGCCCATCAGCGAAAGATTCTCGATCTGTCCTTCGCCTATCGCACCCTTGGTGCCGATTTTAATGATCGGCGGCGTTCCAAAGCGGATTCGCTGGTACCGTCTTTGCTCGAGCATGGCAGCCACTTCCTATCCAAAATAAATCTGCCGGGAGTTTAGCAAAACTTCCGTCGCCTGACCTGAAAGCGCATGTTTCAGACAAAAATAGGCTGTCGTCAGCTTATCATGCCTCGCTTATTGCATTTCATCAAAAACCAACGCCGGTTTGCCCTCCTTCGGGGGGGATGATTGCGCCGGGAGCGGCGTCAGCGCTTCCCGGTGGTTTCGCCCGCTGACCGGCGTGGATTGAAATATTGACTTTTGCCGAGGCCCTCGGTATCGTCAAAAAACGCTGCGCAGCAAGCAGCCGCGCCGATTTGAGCTCTGCTTGCGGGCGCGTACAAATACCGCTAAACCGGGAACCCCCAGTTCGCCCGCGAGTTCAAAGGCCAACTGGGTTTTTTGTTTTTCAGGAACAGCATGCCAGGACAATCCGTCGGCGTCGTGCAATCGCAGCGCGCCCACTTCGACCAAGCACTGACCCTGCGCAGCGGCGGCGTTCTGCCGGCTTACGATCTGGTTTACGAAACTTACGGCACGCTCAATGCCGCCAAGTCGAATGCCATCCTCGTCTGCCATGCCCTGTCGGGGCACCATCACGTTGCCGGCCACTACGCCGACGCGCCGAACAATATCGGCTGGTGGGACAACATCATCGGCCCCGGTCGCCCGCTCGATACCGACCGTTTCTTCATTGTCGGCTTGAACAATCTCGGCGGTTGCCACGGTTCGACCGGGCCGTCATCGCTGAATCCGGCCACCGGCAAGCCCTGGGGCGCTGATTTTCCCATCGTCGCCGTCAGCGACTGGGTGGAAGCACAGGCGCGGCTCGCCGACCGGCTCGGCATTGATTGCTGGGCCGCCGTCGTCGGCGGCAGCCTGGGCGGCATGCAGGCCATGCGCTGGACGATCAGTCAGCCGGAGCGCATCCGTCACGCGATCATCATCGCTTCCGCCCCCAAGCTCTCGGCGCAGAACATCGCCTTCAACGACGTCGCCCGCCAGGCCATCCTGACCGACCCGGATTTCCACGGTGGCAATTACTACGAGCACAACACTCGCCCGATGCGCGGCCTGCGCCTGGCGCGCATGCTCGGCCACATCACCTATCTATCCGATGACCAGATGGGCGAAAAATTCGGCCGCGAACTGAGGAATGGCTCCTTTGGTTTCGATTTCGATGTCGAGTTCGAGGTCGAGTCCTACTTGCGCTATCAGGGCGACAAATTCGCTGGCTATTTCGACGCCAATACCTATCTGCTGATGACCAAGGCGCTGGATTATTTCGATCCGGCGCGTCTCGACGGCGGTGATCTGGTCAAGGCCATGGGCCGCAGCCATCCGGATACCGGTTTCCTGATTGCCTCCTTCACCACCGACTGGCGCTTCACGCCGGCCCGCTCGCGCGAGATTGTCGGCGCGCTGCTAGCCAACCAGCGCCATGTTTCCTACGCGGAAATCGACCTCAATTTCGGCCACGACTCCTTCCTGATGGAAGACGCCCACTATCACGGCGTCGTCGATGCCTACCTGCGGAACATCAAGCTATGACCACGCATACGCTGGGACGCCCCGATTTCGACGTCATTGCCGGCTGGATCGAACCGGGTCACCGCGTGCTCGACCTCGGCTGCGGCGATGGCACGCTGCTCAGGCATCTGATCGATACCCGTGGCGTGCAGGGTGTAGGCGTCGACATGGACGACGCCAATGTGCTCGCGGCGATCAAGAACGGCATCAACGTCATTCAGGGCAATCTGGAACGTGGCCTTGGCGAATTTGCCGACCAGGCTTTCGACCACGTCGTGCTCTCGCGCACGCTGCAGACCGTGCGTCACACCGAAGGCGTACTGCGCGAAATGCTGCGCATTGGTCGTGAAGCCGTGATCTCCTTCCCCAATTTTGCTTACTGGAAGAACCTGCGCTCGGTGCTCGACGGGCGCATGCCGGTTTCCGAAGACCTGCCCTACCAATGGTATGACTCGCCGAATGTGCGCTTTTTCACGCTGCTTGATTTCGAGGCGCTATGCACGCAGATGGGCCTGATCATCCGCGAACGCCATGTGCTCGACGAACAGGGCAATCTGGTTGAATCCGACGACGACAAGGAACTCAATTTCCTTGGCAGTCTCGCCGTCTTCCGCCTGACGCAGCAACGCTGATGCCGGCCTGGCTCGCGGCATTACTGACCCGGCGGATGCTGATCTGCATCTTTACCGGCTTTTCCTCGGGCTTGCCGCTGTATCTGCTGCTCAACCTGCTGCCGGCCTGGTTGCGTAGCGAAGGTGTCGATCTCAAGACCATCGGTTTCTTCGCGCTGATCCAGTTTCCCTACACCTGGAAATTCCTCTGGTCACCGCTGCTCGACCGCTTTGCCATCCCCGGCTTCGGCCGTCGGCGCGGCTGGATGCTGGTGACGCAGGTCGGTCTGCTGCTGGTCATCGGCGCAATGGGCGGCCTGAGCCCGAAGGACAACATCTGGCCGATCCTGTGGCTGGCGACCTTGCTCTCCTTTTTGTCGGCGACACAGGATATTGCGGTCGACGCCTTCAGAAGGGAGATTTTGCGCGATGAGGAACTTGGCCTCGGCAATGCCGTGCATGTGAACGCCTACCGTATCGCCGGCCTGATTCCCGGCTCGCTGTCGCTGATTCTCGCTGACCGTCTGCCCTGGGATCAGGTTTTCTGGATCACTGGCTGCTTCATGATTCCCGGCATGGTCATGGCCTGGCTGGTCAGCGAACCGGCCATCAAGGGCGCGCCGAAAACCCTGCGCCAGGCCGTCACCGAGCCCTTTCACGAATTCACCGGCCGTCAGGGTTGGCAGGGCGCGCTCACCGTGCTCGGCTTCATTTTCCTGTACAAGCTCGGCGACAGCCTGTGCACCGCGCTGGCCACGCCCTTTTACCTCGACATGGGCTTCACCAAGACCGATATTGGCCTGATCGCCAAGCATGCCGGCCTGTGGCCAGCGGTGATCGGTGCCCTGCTCGGCGGCCTGTGGATGCTCAAGCTCGGCATCAACCGCGCGCTGTGGCTGTTCGGCGTTGTGCAGGCCGTCGCCATCGTCGGCTTTGCCTGGCTGGCGGCGCAAGGGCATTTCAACGAAATCGGCAGCTACGAGCGCCTGGCGCTGGCCACTGTCATCGGCATCGAGGCGCTGGGTGTTGGTCTGGGCACCGCCGCCTTCGTCGCCTTCATCGCCCGCAGCACGCACCCGGCCTACACCGCAACACAGATGGCGCTATTCACCAGCCTGGCTGCCGTGCCGCGCACCTTCATCAACGCCTCGGCCGGCTGGCTGGTCGAACAGCTGGGCTGGCTGAATTTCTACTGGCTCTGCCTGGCGCTCGCCCTGCCCGGCATGCTGCTGCTGCTCAGGGTTGCGCCCTGGCAGGTGCGCGCGGAAACATCCGCAACAGTTTGAGCGACTGTTTGTCGCTCAAACTGCCTCCCCTTGCTCAGCGGGTAAGCGCTTTATCTTGCCACAGCCACAACAACTCCTGCCCGAGCTGCTGGCTCAGGGAGTAGCCCATGTCCAGTGTCAGGTGGTCGGTGTCGCGGTAGATCGAGACATCCCCATTTTTGACGCGGCAGGCGTGGGCGTCGCAGAAGTGCTCGATGAGGTCGATGTAGTGCACCTGAGGCAGGCCGGCGATGGCCTTGTGCAGCGCCTGCAGGGTGTCGGCACGGCGTTCGTCGACGCGCTGGCGAGCAAAGCGGCAGTCGGGTTCGGACTTGCGGTAGAGGCAGTGCGGGGCGTTGAAGTAGGGCTCCGGCACCGGGGCGATCAGCAGCACTTGCAGGCCCATGCCGGAAAGCGCTTCGAGCGTGCGGCGCAGGCCTTTTTCCAGCGTCAGCAGCGAGCCGGCGTGATCGAAGGGGGCGCTGCCGACTTTCAATGAATGGCCGCTGCTCAGTGCTTCCTGCCATTGATCGACCAAGGCATAGGAAGTGATCGCTGCCGGGTTGGTTTCCGGGAGCGCCAGGTAGGAATTCCAGCGGCCGCCGAGGACGACGGTTTTCAGGCCCTTGCCGGCGAGTTCACGGATTTCTTCGAGGATCAGCTGGTTGCGCCGGGCGCAGGGCATTTGCAGCGTGCTGCCCTTGATCGGCGTGGCGTCGGTCAGCGGCGGGCAGGAGCCGAAGGAGCGCATCAGGTAGCGCTGGTGCTGGGCTTCGGCCATCGGATAGAGCAGGCCTTCGAGGTGGCCGGCGTGCGAATCACCCCAGACGACGAGCTGAATCGGCGCCTGGTCCGGGCCGCGCAGGCAGTTTTCGCGTGGCGCCAGGGTCTGGCCATCGCGTGGCTCTTCGCAAGCCGGGATATTCATCGGCGGCCGGTCCTGGCCACGGCGTTCATTCTTGCTCTGGATTTCGCGATTGATCTCGGTGTTGCGTTCCTTGCCCCATTCCTTGACCTCATGGGCGAGGGCGATGATCGCCAGAATGATCGCCAAAGCCGCCTTCAGCGTTGTTTTGTCGCTGGAGAAGGGCCAGGGATGTTTGCGTCGTATCGGCGTTTCAACCAGGCGGTAGGAAGCAAAAGCCAGCAGCAGCGACAGCAGCACCAGCGCCACGTCACGCAGCAGCAGGCGTTCGCCGAGGTAATAGGCGCGGCTCAAGGAGAGCAGCGGCCAGTGCCAGAGATAAAAGCTGTAAGACACCAGACCGATATAGATCGCCAGCTTGTTCTTGAGCAGGGCTTGCACCAGCGTCGAGCTGGAATGGCAGTGGATGGCGTAGATCAGCGCCGTCGTCGCGACGACCGCTGCCGGGTAAAGCAGGACGGCGTACTGGTCGGGGTCGAACGGCAGGCACAGCGTGGCAACAATGATCGCCAGGGCCACGGTGGACAGCGTCCGCACTGGCGCCGAGGGCTGGCGCTGGTGGCGCGCTGCGCCGGGCAGGAAATTGATCAGCCCGCCCAGCGCCAGTTCCCAGGTCCGCGCCGGCATCAGGTAAAAGGCCGCATTCGGGTTATGGCTGAGGCTGAACAGCCAGTAGATGAAGGAGGCGAGGATGGCTACCAGCAGCGTGCTGGAGAGCAGGCGGTCGGCATTGAGGCGGTACTTGCGGGCCAGGGCAAAGCAGCCGACGAGCAGCAGCGGCCAGGCGAAATAGAACTGTTCCTCGACCGATAGCGACCAGGTATGCAGCAGTGGCATGACATCGACCGAGGGGTCGAAGTAGCCGCCGGAATACTGCATGAAATGCAGGTTGGAAAACATCAGCACGACCGCCGTCGCGGCCTTGCCCAGGCGCGGCAGTTCAGCCGGGAAGAGGATGAACCAGGCGGCGAACAGGGTTGCCGCCAGCACCACGGCCAGCGCCGGCAGCAGGCGGCGGAAGCGGCGGGCATAGAAGGCGCGGAAATCGATGCGGCCGGTGCTCTGGCCTTCGTGGTGTAGCAGGCCGGTGATCAGGTAGCCGGAAATGACGAAGAAAATATCGACGCCGAGATAGCCGGCAGAAAAACCGGGCACGTTGGCGTGGTAAAGCACCACGGCGAGGACAGCGACGGCGCGCAGGCCATCGATTTCAGGCAGGTGCTTGCTGGTGGAAATCTTCATTGCGGGGCCCGGCTCAGTGCGCCGCTTCCCAGTTCGGGCCGACGCCGACTTCGACGACCAGCGGCACGGCCAGTTCGGCGACCTGGCCCATCAGACGTGGCAGATGGGTGCGGATCTCGATCAGTTCATCGTCCGGCACTTCGAGCACCAGTTCGTCATGCACCTGCAGCACCAGTTTGGATTGGTGGCCGCTGTGTTCCAGCCAGTTCTGCACGGCGACCATCGCCAGCTTGATCAGGTCGGCGGCCGTGCCCTGCATCGGCGCGTTGATCGCCGCGCGCTCGGCGCCCTGGCGGCGCATGGCCTGGCTGGATTTGATTTCGGGGAACCACAGGCGGCGGCCGAAGGCGGTCTCAACGTAGCCGTGATCGCGCGCCGACTGGCGGGCTTCTTCCATGTAGCGGGCGACACCGGGGTAACGGGTGAAATAGCGTTCGATATAGGTCTGCGCCGCGCTGCGTTCGAGCCCGAGCTGCCGGGCCAGGCCAAAAGCGCTCATGCCGTAGATCAGGCCGAAATTGATGCTCTTGGCGACGCGGCGCTGGTCAGGGCCGACTTCCAGCGGCGTGACGCCGAAAATTTCCCCGGCGGTGGCGCGGTGCACGTCTTCGCCATGGGCAAAAGCGTGCAACAGGCGCTCGTCGCCCGACAGGTGGGCCATGATGCGCAGTTCGATCTGCGAATAGTCGGCCGAAACAATACTGCTGCCCGGCGCGGCGATGAAGGCGGTGCGGATTTTCCGGCCTTCTTCACTGCGCACCGGAATGTTCTGCAGATTGGGGTCGCTGGAAGCCAGCCGTCCGGTGACCACCGAGGCCTGCGAATAATGCGTATGCACCCGGCCGGTTTGCGGGTTGATCATGCGCGGCAGCTTGTCGGTATAAGTGCCCTTGAGCTTGGACAGGCTGCGATGTTCGAGCAGCAGCTTGGGCAGCGGGTAATCCAGCGCCAGTTCGGACAGCACTTCTTCATCAGTCGACGGGCCGCCGGAAGCGGTTTTTTTCTTGACTGGCAGGCCGAGCTTGGTGAACAGGATTTCGCCGAGCTGCTTGGGCGATGCCAGGTTGAAAGGCTGGCCGGCGAGCTCATAAGCCTGGGTTTCCAGGGCCATGATCTTCTGGCCGATTTCGTGGCTCTGGCGGGACAGCACGTCGCCATCGACCAGCACGCCGTTACGTTCGATGCGCCAGATGACTTCGCGCGCCGGCATTTCGATGTCGTGATAAATCCGCGACAGGCCGGGTTCATTGGCAAAGCGCGGGTGCAGCACCTGGTGCACACGCAGCGTCACGTCGGCATCTTCGGCGGCGTAGGTCGCAGCGCGTTCGATATCGACCTGATCGAAAGTGATCTGCTTGGCGCCCTTGCCGCACAGGTCTTCGTAGGCGATGGTCGCGAGCCCGAGGTGGCGGCTGCACAGTTGGCCAAGGTCGTGGCCCTTGTCGGATTCGACGACGTAGCTTTGCAGCATCGTGTCATGGGCAATACCGGCCAGCGCGATGCCGTGATTGGCAAAGATGTGCTGGTCGTACTTGGCGTTTTGCAGCACTTTTTTGCGGTCGACGGCTTCCAGCCAGGGTTTCAGCCTGGCCAAAACCTCATCGCGTGGCAACTGGTCGGCAACGCCGGGAGCGCTGTGGGCGAGCGGGATGTAACAAGCCTCGCCGGGGGTGACCGACAGCGAAATGCCGACGATACGGGCGGCGAAGGAATCGAGGCTGGTGGTTTCAGTGTCGAGCGCCGTCAGTTCGGCAGCGTCAATCTTCGCCAGCCAGGTGTTGAACTGCTCCCAGGTGAAGACGGTTTCGTAACGGACTTCAGTCGGTGCGGCAGCTACTCCTCCCCCTTCAAGGGGGAGGCCTGGCGGGGGATGGGTTTCCGAAGCAGCGGAACGTGACCCATCCCCA
>JAVBXO010000449.1 GCA_030824535.1 Azonexus sp.
CCCGTTTTTAGAGGAAGACGATGATGCGTAGGTGCGAATTCATTCGCACGGTCAAGGTATTTTGTGCGAATGAATTCGCACCTACATGCAAGTTTTTGACTTAAGTAAGTGCCATTCCGGCCTGGGCCAATTTAGGCAATGACAGCAATTCCCGGCCTTCCTTCAGCCATTTCCCCGATCACCGAGACATGACCGAAGCCCTGCTGCAGGAATAGCGACAGCACTTCAGTGACGGTATCCGGCGCACAGGAAACCAGCAGACCGCCCGAGGTTTGCGGATCGGTGAGCAGCGTTTTTGCCGCTGCATCGAGGTCGACCGCAAGATTGACATCCTTGCCGTAACTTTCCCAGTTGCGCCCGGAAGCGCCGGTCACCAAGCCGTTCTCGACGAATTCACGGGCGCGCGGCAGCAAGGGCAGGTCGTGGTAATTGACCGTGGCGCGCAGGCCACTGCCCTTGCAGATCTCGAGCAGATGCCCGAGCAGGCCAAAACCGGTGACGTCGGTCACGGCATGTACGCCATCAAGACAAGCGAGTAGCGGCCCCGGCGTATTGAGCTGGGTGGTGTTCTCGATCATCGCCGCGTAATCGGCCGGGTGCAGCTGATCCTTTTTCAGCGCCGCACTGTACACACCAACGCCCAGCGGCTTGGCAAGAATCAACTTGTCGCCGGCCTGGGCGCTGCAATTGCGCTTGAGATGCGCCGGATTGACCAGACCAATCGCCACCAGACCGTAAATCGGCTCGACCGAATCGATGGTGTGGCCGCCGGCAATCGGAATTCCGGCTTCACGACACACCGCTTCGCCGCCCTTGAGAATCAGACCGATGGTTTCCAGCGGCAGGACATTGACCGGCATGCCGACGATGGCCAGCGCAAACAGCGGCGTGCCGCCCATCGCATAGACATCGGAAATGGCGTTGGTCGCGGCAATACGCCCGAAATCGTAGGGATCATCGACAATCGGCATGAAAAAATCGGTGGTCGCGACAATCGCCTGATCGCGATTGATCTGATACACCGCTGCGTCATCACTGGTTTCGGCACCGACCAGCAGCTCCTTGGGGATGATGCTGGCGCCCGCCGTGCCGGCGAGGATTTTTTGCAGGATGGCCGGGGCAATCTTGCAGCCGCAGCCGCCGCCATGCGACAACTGGGTCAGTCGAGGGATTTTTTCGGAGATTTTTTCGGAAACTTTTTCGGACACGGGGCTGTTCTCGTGAAATATTCTTGTTTTATTCGGCGTCGAAGCCGGCGTCCTCGATGGCGCCCAGCAGCGCTTCGCGGCTGACGGCCTGCTCGTCAAAGGCAACTTTTGCCTGACCCGGCTCGAGCGTGACTTCCGCGCTATCCACCCCGGCAATAGCGGTGAGCACGCCGGTAATGTTCTTGACGCAACCCATGCAGCTCATGCCGTCAATCTTGATCGTCGTATGTTCCATGTTGTTCTCCAGTAATCAGCTTGCTTGTTTGGGCCGCCAGCGCTTGAGCAGCAGCGAGTTCGACACCACCGACACCGAACTCATGGCCATCGCTGCCCCGGCCACAACCGGGTTCAGCAGGCCCAGCGCCGCCAGCGGAATGCCAATGATGTTGTAAATGAAGGCAAAAAACAGGTTCTGGCGAATCTTGCCCAAGGTCGCGCCGGACAGTTCGATGGCGTCGACCAGCCCCTGCAAATCGCTACGGATCAGCGTCAGGTCAGCCGCTTCGACCGCCGCATCGGAACCGGCGCCGATGGCGAAACTGACATCGGCAGCGGCCAATGCCGGGGCGTCGTTGATGCCGTCGCCGACCATCGCCACCAAGGCCCCGCCCTGCTTCAATTCAGCCACGGCTGCCGCCTTGTCGCCTGGCAGGATACCGGCGCGGAACTCGGTAATCCCAGCCTCGGCGGCAATCGCTGCGGCCGTCGCGGCATTGTCGCCAGTCAGCATGACGACGCGGATGCCACGTTCGCGCAAACGCGCCACCGCCGCCCGCGAACTTGGACGCAAGGCATCGGCAATGGCAAACAGCGCCAGCAATTGCTCACCTTCCTGCAGCCCGATCACCGTCTTGCCTGCCTGCTGCCAGGCCAGCACCGCCGGATCGGCGGCAAAGCCCAGCCAGTCCGGCGAACCGAGGCGCAAGCTGCGGCCTTCGATTTCGCCTTCGACACCATGGCCGGGAAGGGCTTTGAAATTGAGCACTTTCGGCAGGTCGACCGCAGCAGCGGCAATCATTGCCCGCGCCAAGGGATGTTCGGAATTGTTCTCCAGCGCCGCCGCCAGGCGCAAGGCTTCCTCGGCCATTGCCGCGCGCGCCTGGGTATCGGTCAGTTGCGGCGTACCGCAGGTCAAGGTGCCGGTCTTGTCGAGGGCCAGCACGGTAATTTTTTCGGCACGTTCCAGCGCCTCGGCATTTTTGACCAGAATGCCGGCCCGCGCCCCCTGCCCGGTCCCGACCATGATCGCCGTCGGCGTCGCCAAACCCAGCGCGCAGGGACAGGCGATGACCAGCACGGCGACGGCGTTGACCAGGGCTTCGGCAAAATCACCGCCAAACCCCCACCAGCCGACGAAGGTCAGCAGCGCAATGGCGCAAACGGTCGGCACGAAAATCGCCGAAATCTGGTCGGCCAGTCGTTGCACCGGCGCCTTCGACCCCTGCGCCTCACCAACCATGCGGATGATGCCGGCCAGCAGCGTATGCTCGCCTACGCCAGTGGCCCGGCAGCGCAGCACACCCTGGGCGTTGGCCGTCGCGGCAAAAACCTTGTCGCCGCAGCGTTTACCGACCGGCATGCTTTCGCCGGTCAGCATCGCTTCATTGACGCTCGATTCGCCGTCGATGACCTCGCCATCAACCGGCACGCTTTCCCCCGGCCGCACCTGAAAAACATCGCCCGGCATCAGCGCTTCAACCGGCATTTCCAGCCACTGCCCGGCGCGTTCGACCCGCGCCGTCTTCGGCTGCAAGCGCACCAGCGCCTCGATGGCTTCCGAAGTGCGCGCCTTGGCGCTGGCTTCCAGCAGTTTGCCGAGCAGCACCAGCGTAATCACCGCCGCGCCGCCCTCGAAATACACATGCTGCGCCAGGCCAAACACTGTGACTACGGTCGAAAAACCCCAGGCCATGCTGGTTCCCAGCGCGACCAGCACATCCATATTGGCGCCGCCGCCGCGCAAGGCCTTGTAGGCGCCATCGTAAAAACGCCAGCCGATCCAGAACTGCACCGGCGTCGCCAGCGCCAGTTGCAACCAGCGCGGCATTTCGTTCATGTGGCCGTGTTCACCGAACATGAACAGCATCTGCCCAACCAATGGCAGGGTCAGCGCAACGGCAATCCAGAAACGCTTGATCTCGCTACGGTAAACGCGCAATTTCTCGGCTTTTTCGCGCGCGCGCGTTTGCTTGTCGACCAGTTCGGCGCGAAAGCCGGCCTTGGTCACGGCGGCCACGACTGCTGCTTCGTCAGCAGCGCCTTCAAGCCGCACGCGCGCCCGCTCGGCCGCCAGATTGACGTTGGCCTGCATGCCGGGCTGGCGGTTGAGCACCTTTTCCAGCCGTGCCGAACAGGCAGCGCAAGTCATGCCGCCGATGGCGAACTCGGCAACGCGGGTCGTGCCGACGCCCGCTTCGCTCATTTGATCAACAACACCGGGCACTTCGCCAGATGCAGCACGCGGCTGGCCACCGAACCGGCCAGCAAGCCCGCCAGCGCACTACGACCGTGCGTTCCCATGACCACCAGATCACAGCAGCGCTCTTCAGCCATGCGCACCAGCACTTCTGCCGGCTGACCAATATGAATGTGCGGGGTGTAAGCCAGACCGACGGCCTCCAGACGCGCCTTGGCATCGGCCATTTGCGCCTCAGACTCATCGCGATAATAGGCCGTCAAGGTTTCCTTGCTGACATGCGTCAGTGCCCCGCTGATCGGAATCGGTGGATGCACATGGACGAGATGGATTTCCGGGACTGCGCGCAGCCAGGCGACGAGCCCGATCAAATGTTCGACCGCCCGCAAGGAGCAGCCAGAACCATCAACCGGCAGGAGAATTTTTACTGTCATGATCAGATCCATTGCAACAAGCGCGCCATACCCAGAAAGCCATATAGCCCGAAGCCCAGTACCAGCAGCCCCGACACCATACGTACGACCGGTTTGCGGACAAATTCGTTCAGCCGCGCCAGGACCATGCCGGCCAGCAGCAAATTGGGCAAGGTACCCAGACCGAAAGCCAGCATCAGCAAGGCGCCACGTTCGGCGGAGCCGGCAGCCAGCGCCGTGGCCAGCGCACTATAAACCATGCCGCAAGGCAACCAACCCCACAATAGCCCCAATGGAAAAGCCTGGGCCAGCGTGCGCGCCGGCAAAAAGCGTCGGGTCAGCGGCTGGATATGCCGCCACAGATGCTGCCCCAGACGCTCGACCGGCGCCAGGGTACGCGTCACACCAATCAGATAAAGACCGAGTGCGACCAGCATCAGATTGGCCAGAAGATAGAAGATCAGGCGCGCCGGCACTTGCCCTTCCAGACCCATGCCGACCGAACCCAGCGCACCGGCAATGGCACCAGCGGCAGCATAGGAAACAACGCGCCCGGCGTTGTAGGCAAGATGCATAGACCAGCGCGCCGGGCCGCCGAGAGACAGCGCACCAACGATGCCGCCACACATCCCGACACAATGCGTGCCGCCGAGCAGGCCAACGAGAAACAGGGCGAAAACAGTGCTGTCAGGCATTGAACGGTCGAATCATGAAAAAAGCGAGCAGTTTACCCGCTCGCTTCCGGCCATGCACGGCGCTCAGATCACCTTGGAGTAGCGGGTACGCTGGCGATCCGCCCGCAGATAGCGGTCAAAAACCATCGAGATCACCCGCACCAGCATGCGCCCCGGCGGCAAAACGGTGATCCATTCGCGATCCACCTTGACCAAGCCACCGCGCTCCATTTCCTTGAGGTCTTCCAGCTCGGCCTCGAAGTACTTGCGGAAATCAATCAGATGCGCGCTTTCGATGCTTTCGATGGACAGCTCGAAATGGCACATCAGCGCCTGAATGATCGAACGCCGCAGAATATCGTCGGCGTTCAGCTCAATGCCCCGGAACACTGGCAGCATCCCGGCATCGAGACGGTCATAATACTCGTCGAGCGTCTTGACGTTCTGCGAGTAGGTCGGCCCGACCTTGCTGATCGACGAAATGCCAAAGGACAACATGTCACAATCAGCGTAGGTCGAATAACCCTGAAAATTGCGATGTAAACGCCCTTGCCGCTGGGCAACAGCGAGTTCGTCATCAGGCTTGGCAAAATGGTCCATGCCAATGAAGACATAACCCGCTTCGGTCAGCTTCTTGATCGCCAGCGCCAGAATCTGCAACTTGGTATCGGCCGACGGCATATCACTGTCGGCAATCCGCCGCTGCGGCTTGAACAGGCTGGGCATGTGCGCGTAGTTGTAGATCGACAGGCGATCCGGATCCATCGCCAGCACCCGTTCGAGCGTCCGGTTGAAGCCCATGACTGTCTGGTGCGGCAGGCCGTAGATCAAATCGACGGAAATCGATTCGAAACCGTTAGCCCGCGCGTCACGAATCACGTTGACGGTTTCTTCTTCAGACTGCACACGATTGACCGCGACCTGCACCCGCTCGTCGAAATCCTGAACACCAACGCTCATGCGGTTGAAACCAAGCTCGCCCAGCAAGGCGACGGTAGAGGTATCGACCTTGCGCGGATCGACTTCGATCGAATATTCACCGCCATCAAGCAATTTGAAGTGCTTGCGCGTTTCGGCCATCAGCTGGCGCATTTCATCGTGCGACAGGAAAGTCGGTGTGCCGCCACCCCAGTGCAACTGGATGACTTCGTGCTCCCCGTCCCGGCCTTCCAGCGCCGCGCTCTGCAGATCCAGCTCTTTTGCCAAATATTTCAAATACTTGGCGCTGCGCCCATGATCCTTGGTAATGATCTTGTTACAGGCACAGTAATAGCAGATAGTGTTGCAGAAAGGGATGTGGAAGTATAATGATAGGGGTCGGCTGATGCCACCGATGGTACGCTTGCCCAGCCAGAGCTCGGCAGCGGCCGAGTCAAAGGCTTCGACAAAGCGGTCCGCTGTCGGATAAGAGGTATAACGCGGGCCATTGACGTCGAAGCGACGAATGATCTGCGGGTCGAATACGAGGTTTTCAGTTGCGAAATTCATTAAACATATCACCAATTATGGGTTTGATTATGTTCGGATGGCGCGAGTTTACGGTTGACATGGATCAAGCGAACGCAGGTTGCTTATGGCTCAAACAATGCAGCTGAATCAGGACATAACCCTTTCCGCCATCAAGACGGCTTGTTCCAATTGTAACCTTCGCGAGCTTTGTCTTCCGCTCGGATTGAGCTTGCAGGAACTGGAACGTCTCGATGATCTGATTTCAACCCGCCGCCGGATCAAGCGGGGCGAACATCTTTACCGCGCCGGCCAGCAATTCGACGCCATCTACGCGATACGCAGCGGTTTCTTCAAGACCGACGTTTTGCTGGAAGATGGCCGCGACCAGGTGACCGGTTTCCAGATGGCCGGTGAACTGCTCGGTCTGGACGGCATCAGCACCGAACACCATACCTGCAACGCCATCGCCCTCGAAGACAGCGAAATCTGCTCGATTCCCTTTTCGCGCCTGGAAAGCCTGTCGCGTGAGATTCACACGCTGCAGCACCATTTTCACAAGGTCATGAGCCGCGAGATCGTCCGCGACCACGGCGTCATGATGCTGCTCGGCACCATGCGCGCCGAAGAGCGTCTGGCGGCCTTTTTGCTCAACCTGTCACAACGCTTTACGGCGCGCGGCTTCTCGCATGCCGAGTTTTACCTGCGCATGACCCGCGAGGAAATCGGCAGCTATCTCGGGCTCAAGCTGGAAACCGTTTCGCGCGCCTTCTCCAAGTTCCAGGAAGAAGGCTATATCGCCGTACAGCAGAAACACATCCGCATTCTCGACGTCAATGGCCTCAAGGCCCTGATGAATCACCGCAATTAAGCAGTTTTACCACCTCAGCCGGGAAAGCTCGCTGGTTCGTTCGACCAGCCGTTGCAACAAGGCCTCGCCGGCCGCCCGGCCGGCGCTGGCGTGCCCCGGTGAGCGCCAGGCCAGCACCACGCTGTCCGGCTGGCCACGCGGCACATAAATCGCTATCGACATCGGGCAAAGTGCGAGGTTTTCTGCGGCTTCCTCGGCCAGTTGCCAGGCAATGCGGCTGCTGCAGAACTGGATGATTTCGGCACTGCGATAAGGGCTATCCCCCTCCCCGCGCGCCTGTCGAGTGCGCGCCAGCATCAGCTCAAATGGCAGCACCTGGCCGACCACCAGTCCTTCCGCCTCGATCGCCTCGATCAGCGCCTCGCGTACCAGGGCGAGTTCGCTGCCTGGCAAACGCCGCGACCTGATTTCGTCGTCGGCAAAGGCACTCAGCAAGCTCAGGCAGAGGGCCATTCCGAAAAACCAGCGAAAAAAAACGGCGTCCTTGCGGACGCCGTAAACAGATGCAAGGGAGCCATCTGACGCATAAGGAAAGACAATCTGAGAAACAAAACAAAACATATCGCCGTGGTCAATCATGCCGAAACAGGTTCTGTACGGGATGCCGGCCTTGCTCAAGAGACCAGCGCCGAGCAGCACCATTCGAAAAAATCTTCCCAGCAGTGTGATGCCCTCAAGCACCTATATTCGCGAAGTACGTGCCAGCTTGTTGGCACACTCCGGAAACTCCGCTGAAACCCTTGTGTTTACAGGCTTCAAGCGATTTTCACCGGTATTTCAGGGAAGCAAACGGAGCGCTCATTTTCTGGACAAGTGCTACAGGCTGGAGCGACTGCACAGCAGCATGCAGCAATCTGCACACGTAAAAAAACCGGCACCAGGCCGGTTTTTTGTCGAATTCGACAGTGCTCAGAAAGCGTAGCGGGCGCTGATGCCGGCCAGCCAGGAACGACCAGGCGCAGCTTCGTAATAGCGGCCATTACTGTCACCGACGATGGCCGAGCCAACATACTGACGATCAAGCACATTGTCGAAGCGCAGGTAGGTGCGCAGCTTGAGCTGGCCATACTGGCGATCAACACCGACCCGCAGGTTGGCAATCGCGTAGCCGGGCGCCGCCTGTTGCTTGTTGCTGTCCTCGACATAGACCTTGGCGCGGGCCAGGCCCTCCACCGCGGCATGGAAGCCACTCGCCGGCTCGCGCCAGACCAGCTCACCGAACAGCGTCTGGGCAGCGACGCCGGGCAGGCGACTGCCAGCGCTGACATTGCCCGCTGAACTGGTAAAGGCTTCGTCATAGCGTGCATCGAGCAGGGTGTAAGCGATGCGGCTGGTGAAATTACCCTGCCAGCGGCTGTCGACCGCAAGTTCGACGCCTTGACGGGTCGTTTTGCCGGCATTGCGGTAGCTGGTGCGGCCACCGCTGGCGCTGTCGATGACCAGTTCATCATCGGTCTTGATCTGGAACAGCGCTGCGTCGATGCGGGTATCGTGACCGACCAGCGCCTTCACGCCGGTTTCGTAATGCGTGCTGGTCGAGGGCTTCAGGGCGTAGCTGAAGCTGCCACCCGCGCCCGAGTAGAACAATTCGTTGAAGGTCGGCGCCTCGAAACCACGGGCGGCGCTGGCGTAAAGATTGACGGCCGGGTTCAGCTTGTAAAGTGCAGCGACCGTCGGCGTCGTCTTGTCGTAACTGACATTGCCGCCATCGTTGCCGTTGCTCAGGTAATTGTCGTCCACATTGAAGGCGACGCGGCTATGGCGCAGGCCACCGGTCAATACCCAATCGCCGCGCGCCCATTCGGCCTGGGCATACTGATCAAAGCTGGCGACGCGATCCTTTTCCTTGCGCCGCAGCTTGCCCATCACGCCCAACGAAGTACCGACGAAGTTTTCATAGCCGCGACGGTCGTCGCTCGATTGCTCGTAATCCGTACCGAGCGTCGTCGTCAGCTTGCCGCCGGCGAGGTCGAAACGGCCAATCCAGCGCGCCGAGAAGCCGGCGAAATCGCGGTCGAAGTCGATGATCCCGCCTGAATGTTTCGGATTACCCTGAACGCTCTTGGGAATGGACTGATACTGGATCGTCGAACGCTGCCCGACATAGGCCGACACTTGCACGGTCTGCTCACCAAAACGATGTTCGTAAGTCAGGCCGCCTTGCGTATGTTCAATGCTCTTGCGCGTGTTGTAGTCAAGCGCCCCCTGCGCCACACCGCGCGGATTGGCCAGGTAAGCCGCCCAGGACAAGCCCTGCGGGTCTTCGGCGACCTGATGGAAAGTGCTCGCCGTCAGCGTCAACTTGCCATCGGCGCTGGGCTTGAAACTCAGCTTGGCCATACTCTGGTCGCGCGTCGCCGAACTGTGCCCACGATAACCATCAGTGGAAAAACGCGAGGCGTCGAGCAGGTAACTGATGCCACCAGCCTCGCCCTGGGCGCCGATGTCAGCCTTCCAGCTACCGTAACTGCCAGCGCTGAAACTGCCATCGATGGTCGGCTCCCCCCGACCATCCGGCGTAAACAGCTGGATGACACCCCCGGCATGATTGCCATACACCGCCGACATCGGCCCACGCATGACTTCAATGCGCTCCGCCCGATCCAGATTGAAAGTCGCCGCCTGCCCCTGGCCATCCGGCATCGACGCCGGAATGCCGTCAGCGACCAGACGCATGCCGCGCACGCCAAACGCCGAACGGGCGCCGAAGCCGCGTGAGGAAATCTGCAAATCCTGAGCGTAATTCTGACGATTTTGAACGCTAATCCCCGGCACCGCGACCAGTGCTTCCGAGGCATTGACGCGCGCCTGATCGCCACGAATACGCTCGCCATCGACCACATCGATAGCCGCCGGCAGGTCGAAACTGCGGTGCTCAATACGGCTGCCGGTCACAACGACGCTGTCGAGTATCACATCTGCGGCGCTGGCGAGGCAGGGAAAAGCCGCAGCAAGAATGAGGGCGATACGGGATGGGCGATGTCTCATGGTGATCTCTCTTTTGATTTTTGGCATTAAATGGCCGTTCACCGCAGCAGCGCGACGGCCTTGAGGCGATTATTCATCCACCCGCCCGTCAGCGCATCGTGGCTTTCGCTGTAATCAGCTCATGAAAATCATGAGACGACGTCTCGCCGCGATGCCTGGCCCGTAACCCGGTAAAATGGCGTTTTGCCGCCTGCGGGGCATCCTCGCCCCCCGGCCTGCCGGATTTATGCGCATGCTCAGACTGACCGAAGTAAAACTCCCGCTCGACCACGCCCCCGAAGCGCTGCTCGAAGCCATTTGCCAGCGCCTGGGCGTTTCCGCCAGCGCCGTGCAGCACTACACGATTTTTCGGCGCGGCTACGATGCCCGCAAGAGAAGCGCGATTTCGCTGATCTATACCCTCGATGTCGAGGTCGCCAACGCAGCCGCCGTGCTCGCCAGCCGCAGCGATGATCGCCACCTCGGCCCAACGCCGGACACCACCTACAAGTTCGTCACCCAGGCGCCGGCCGGGTTGCAAGGCCGTCCGGTCGTCATCGGCACCGGTCCCTGCGGCCTGCTTGCCGGACTGCTGCTGGCGCAAATGGGCTTCAAGCCGATTATCCTCGAACGTGGCAAGGCCGTGCGCGAACGGACCAAGGACACCTGGGGCCTGTGGCGCAAGAACACGCTCAATCCTGAATCGAACGTCCAGTTCGGTGAAGGCGGCGCTGGCACTTTCTCCGACGGCAAGCTCTACAGCCAGATCAAGGATCCGCAATTCCACGGCCGCAAGGTGCTGGAAGAATTCGTCAAAGCCGGCGCGCCGGAAGAGATCATGTACGTCAGCAAGCCGCACATCGGCACCTTCCGGCTGGTCAAAATGGTCGAAAACATCCGCACGACGATTACCGAACTAGGCGGTGAAATTCGCTTCGGCAGCAAGGTCGACCGCATCATCATCGACAATCATCAGGTCCAGGGCGTCGAACTCGCTGGCGGCGAGCAGATTGCCAGCCAGCATGTCGTGCTGGCCATCGGCCACAGCGCCCGCGACACCTTCGAGATGCTCCACGAACAAGGCGTCTATCTCGAAGCCAAGCCCTTCTCCATCGGCTTCCGCGTCGAACACCCGCAAACTCTGATCGATAACGCCCGTTTCGGTCCGAATGCCGGCAACGAAATCCTTGGCGCCGCTGACTACAAGCTCGTCCATCATTGCCAGAACGGCCGTGCTGCCTACAGTTTCTGCATGTGCCCCGGCGGCCAGGTCGTCGCCGCGACCTCTGAACCCGGCCGGGTCGTGACCAACGGCATGAGCCAGTATTCGCGTGCCGAACGCAACGCCAACGCGGCGCTGGTCGTCGAAGTCAAACCAGAAGATTTTCCCGGCGATTACCGGAGCAATCCGCTGGCCGGCATCGACTTCCAGCGGCAATGGGAATCCGCCGCCTTCGTCGCTGGCGGCAGCGATTACTGCGCCCCGGCCCAGCGCGTCGGCGATTTCCTGGCCGGCAAGGCGTCGACCGCACTTGGCAGCGTCGCCCCGTCATACCAGCCGGGCGTGCACATGACCGACCTCGCCAGCTGCGTCCCGCCCTACGTCATCGCCGCCCTGCGCGAAGCCATCCCGGCCTTCGACAAGCAGATCAAGGGCTTCGCCATGGCCGACGCGGTGCTGACCGGCGTCGAAACACGCACCTCTTCACCGGTGCGCATCAAACGCGGCCCCGATTACCAGAGCATCAACACCCGCGGCCTCTACCCGGCCGGCGAAGGCGCCGGTTACGCCGGTGGCATCCTCTCGGCTGGTGTCGATGGCATCAAGGTCGCGGAAGCACTGGCGCTGGCGATGGGCGGCGGGCACTCGACTTGAATCTTCCCGAGAAATTGTGATTTATCAACCATGCGGTCGGGTGACTCACCCCAAGATGGCGTTTGAGAGCCAGCGCCGACAGCCCGGTTTTCACTTGCTGAGCAGATAAATGGCGAGAAACCAGACGGTGAGCGCCAGTTTGCTGCTTTGCATGACCGTGCCTGCGATCAGCGATGTCTGATGCCGACAGTCCTGGCACTGAAACAGGAAATGGC
>JAVBXO010000018.1 GCA_030824535.1 Azonexus sp.
AAGAGCATACCGCCGAACGCACCCAGATCCTTCGAAAGCACGCCGAGTGCAGCATTGGCTTCGATAATGGCTTCACGCATTTCCAGATAGCTTTTCCAGCACCCGAGTTTCATCCGCGTCTGAAAAAGAGCGTTGAAGCCCTTCAGTATGGCCGTATTGAAGGGGGAAACAGCGTGGGATGGAGAAAGTAGAGAATATTGCCAACTGCCGGTCCCAGCCCTTTGATGTTCCGGGCGGCAAGTTTCAGAACTTCCTTTTCCAGGAGGCCGGAATCGGCAGTTCCCTGGCAGGAATACAGGAACTCCCCGAAAGCCTGTTTGTTGGGTTCGTTCTCATAAATATCCGGAATGCGCAGCTTTGGCTTCCAGTAGAACGGATGGGCTGCTCCTTCAAATATCTGCTTCTGTTCACCAATGCAGCCCAGCACGAACTCAAGGGAAGATCCTTTGAAGTCATTTGGAAAGCGCTTATGCCTGATGTCTTCTACCACGGTACTGACGCCGCGCCGAATGCTCCGAAAAGCCTTCAGGCGATCTTCACTACTGATAAACCATGTGTTGGAGACCGACTGCGGGTCCGCTTTATAGGCTTGGGCGATTGGCTGCAGAGTTTGCTTCATTGCGGGATTTTTAAAACCTCGGACCTATTCGTTGACTCATTGAATTCCCCCCCGGGGGAAGCCTCTTTTTTCTTAGCCCGAAAATCCACTGTTTCTCGTAGCTCTTTACCTGCCTTGAAGTGAGGAGTGTGCTTGCTAGAAGAAGGAAAGGTCTCGCCTGTCTTCGGATTCCTACGCAAACGCGGTGCTTGGTAGTTCAGCGAGAACGATCCAAAGGTTCTGATTTCAACTCGGCGGCCTTCAGAGAGAGTCTGCGCAATGGCAGTAAGTATCACGTTGACAGCCGCATCTACATCCTTGCGCAGTAGTCGCGGAAAGCGTGAGGCGAGGACAGTGATGAGTTCAGAGCGAGTCATGGCGTGATTTTAAGGGAAACCTGCAGCACCGCACTTGCTGCCTCCGGCTTGTTTGGTTTCGCGTCAAACTGCTCAGCAAGCGCGTGGCAAATTTTAGTCTGCTCAAATAGAAAGAGCGATCCACCTCTCCAATTAGTGCTGACGAATAACCGAAGCAGTTGGCAGCCTTTGACGTTGTTCCGAGCAACGACAAGGTGTCGCTGCAAAAAGATTTAATTGACCAATTAATTAATTTCGCCATAAAATTCGCCACAATATAAACCAGTAAATAAAGCAGCACCTGAAGGGTTAAATGAAAAAAAACGGCGAACCCGGTGACATCGAGAATGATTTCGCCAATTTAGCACGACTAGCATCATCCGGATCTCAGGATGACACCCGGCTGTTTCTGGCGCGCCTGGTGCGCAAGTATCGCCAGCAACGCCCCGAACTGGCGGCGCTGCTCGATCAAAGCCTCAAAGCTTCCCAAACACGCTCTGCCGGAAATCCAGTATTGCGTCGCGATGCCTCTTTTGCCGAGTCAGTCGAAACAGCCTTGCCGATCGATGGCGATTCGCGACTGGCCCTGATCCGCGTATTTGATGACCGTAATGGCCTTCCGCCGCCGATTCTTCCTGTCAGCGTTCATGATTCGATCCAGGCCATCATCCGGGAGCGTCAGGAACGTGAACGTTTGGCTGCGCGTGGTATCAGCCCAACACGATCAGCCATTCTGGTCGGCCCGCCCGGGGTCGGCAAGACGCTGTCAGCCCGCTGGATCGCTAGTGCTCTAGGTAAACCGCTCTGGGTACTCGACCTGACAGCCGTCATGAGTAGCCTGTTGGGAAAAACGGGAAACAATCTGCGAGCAGCACTGGATCACGCCAAGAAACACGCAGCCGTCCTGCTTCTCGACGAAATCGACGCCATCGCCAAGCGACGCAGCGATGAATCCGATATCGGCGAACTGAAGCGCCTGGTCACGGTGATGCTGCAGGAAGTGGATCAGTGGCCTAACTCTGGATTGCTATTGGCCGCTACCAATCACCCGGAACTCGTTGATCCGGCGCTGTGGCGCCGCTTCGATCTGGTCCTCAAGTTTGATCAACCGGATACGGCCGCCATTGGTGCCGCCATCCGTCGTTTTCTCGGGGATGACCGTGAGGCGCTGGAGCCTTGGGCAGATGTGCTGGCCGCCGGCCTGCAAGGCCAGTCGCTTTCTGATGTTGAGCGAAGCATCAATACCTTGCGACGCGCCAATGCCCTACAGGCCGCCCCGATCGAGAAGTTGATTAGCAGTGCCATCGATCAGCAGCAGGAATTACTCAGCAAGGCGGAGCGCTTGAATCTGGCTATCGAATTGGCCAAAACCGGCAAGCATACCCATGTCCAGATCAGCCAGATGACAGGGGTTGCCCGCGATACGATCCGTAAACATGCGGGGCCATCGCCCCGCCAAGGAAGGGGGCACAAGTAAATGACCACACGGTACCTGATCGGGCGGGCCGAGTTGCTGACTTATCCCATCGATGCCCCCAAGAAAAAGCCCAGCGACAAGGCTCATCCCTATACGTTGAGCGAAGCGAAGCGGATCATCGTCCCCGAAATCGAGATGGCTAATAGCATTTTTCAGTCCTTGCCCGCCAAGGCGTGTGTGGACGACCTGGCCGTGGCACGTTTGGTATTGCATCCAGCCTACCTGGCAAAATCTTTCTTCCCGAAACTTCTGCTTGATCAGGTTGGTCTGGCTTCGGTGGGTTCCCGTACCCAGCGTATCCAACCACGCCGGCAAACTCGCAGGAATGCACCACCCGAAGCCGAAACAACGGAACTCTTTGTTGCCGGCACTCGATCCGCATTGAAAAATTTCCCAGCCTTTGCGCGCGGGTTGAACGAAGAGCTGCCTGTAGCGGAACAGTTTGCTCGCGTCGAAACCTTTGCCGCCATGACACCGATCGACCGGCTACGTTTGGAAGACGCCAATGTGGGACACGTTTTCGAAGTCGGGTTGCACCTTCCTCCTGAGGGCGTAGCTTCTGACGTTCGCGCGCTGTTTGCCGACTATGCCAAGGATTGCGGTTTTACGGTCAATGGGGACTTCGAGTTCGAGGCAGGCCGCCTCCTGTTTATGGCAATCGAAGGAGATGCTGCTGGTTTGGAAAGCCTCGCGCAGTTTACGCTGATGCGTGTGGTCCGGCCCATGCCTCACCTACGAGCTGCCCGGCCAGTAACCCGCAGCATGCCGCTCGCCGTGTCATTTACCTTACCTAGCGGCGAGCCGCTTTCTAGGGAGCCCAAGGTAGCCATCCTGGATGGCGGACTGCCTGCCGAACACGTAATTGATCGCTATGTCCGGCGTTATTTCCTGGCTGATGAAGAAGCAGAGGATATCTCTAACTTTACTGAGCATGGCCTTGGCGTAACATCGGCACTGTTATTTGGTCCCATCGAACCTGAGACGACCGCCGAGCGCCCCTATGCGCCAGTCGACCATCATCGTGTTCTTGATGCCCGAATCGACCTGGAAGACCCCTATGAGTTATATCGCACGCTTGGCCATGTCGAAACCGTGCTGCTCTCGCGTCAATACCAATTCATCAATCTGAGTCTGGGCCCAGACATGCCTATCGAGGACCAAGATGTACATGCCTGGACAGCAGTCATCGACAGCATCCTGAGCGACGGCGAAACACTGATGACGGTTGCCGTCGGCAACAACGGCGATCGAGATGCCAAATTGGGGCTGAACCGCATTCAGGTGCCTTCCGATAGCGTCAATGCGCTGTCGGTGGGAGCCGCTGATCGCACCGGGGCTGACTGGAAACGTGCCAGCTACAGCGCAACTGGACCCGGCCGAAGCCCGGGACGACGCAAGCCTGATGTGGTGGCTTTCGGTGGGGCTCCCAAAGAATATTTCCATGTGCTCACTCCAGGCAACCGGCCAAATCTGGCCGCAACACTGGGTACCAGCTTCGCGGCGCCACTCACCTTGCGCTCCGCCGTTGGTATTCGCGCCATTCTGGGCGACCCGGTGCATCCCCTGACCATCAAGAACCTCCTGATCCATGGCTGTGAGAACGAAAATGCGCTCGACGTCCACCATGTGGGTTGGGGACGGGTACCGGCCGATATCAACCGGCTGATTACCTGCAACGATGGCGAGGCTCGTATCATTTACCAGGGTGAGTTGCGTCCCGGTAAATTTCTGCGAGCGCCGATTCCCCTGCCGGCCTTTCAACTGCAGGGGAAGATCCGCCTGCGGGCAACGTTCTGCTATGCCAGTCCGGTCGACCCGCAGGATACGGGGGCCTATACCAAGGCGGGCCTGAGTATTACCTTCCGACCTAACAGCGGAAAACGCAAGGCGGGTGCCGTCAATGCCAACTCCACTAGCTTCTTTCAGGCGGCCGAGTTCAGAACTGAGGCCGAACTGCGAGCCGACCTTGGCAAGTGGGAAACCGTACTGCACGCAGAAAATAACTACTACGGCAGCAGCCTGATCGAACCGGTGTTTGACGTACATTACAACGCTCGCGATGCAGGTGGCCTGGCGTCTTCCGGGGCACCATTCATCCGCTACGCTCTCGTGGTAACCGTCTATGCACCGAAACATGCCCAGTTGCATCAGGACATCCTGAGTGCACACGCTGTATTGCAGGCGCTGGAACCGCAGATCTCCCTACCGCTGCGCACGTAAATATCAACCGCAGGAGATATGGCACGAAGCGATCTGCAATGACCCAAGTCGATATCTACCTCGATGCTGCCGAGCGGGCCAATACCCGGCGCAGTTACGCCTCGGCCATCCGGCATTTCGAGGTTGAGTGGCGCGGTCTGCTGCCGGCGACGATCGATTCGATTGCCCGATATCTCGCCGGGTACGCCGAATCCTTGTCCCTGAACACCCTCAAGCATCGCCTGGCCGCCTTGTCTCGCTGGCACCAGGAACACGGTTTCCCCGACCCGACCAAGGCCGCTAAAATCCGCCAGGTCCTCAAAGGCATCCGGGCCATGCACCCGGCCCAGGAGAAGCGCGCCAAGCCGTTGGAACTGGATATCCTGCAACAGACCTGCGACTGGCTGGTGCAGGCAACGGCCGCCGCCATTGTCCGGGGTGATGCCGGCAGCGCGCTGCGACATACCCGTGACCGCGCCCTGGTGCTGCTCGGATTCTGGCGGGGATTTCGATCCGATGAATTGGCCAGTCTGTGTATCGAGTTCATCGAGATCAAGCCTGGCGAGGGTATGACCTGCTATCTCCCGCGGAGCAAAGGGGATCGCCAACTGGAAGGGCGAAAGTTTTCCTGCCCGGCACTCTCCCGGCTATGTCCCGTTGAGGCGGTCGAGGATTGGCTGGCCTTGTCCCAGCTCAAGGACGGTCCGCTCTTTCGCAAAATTGACCGCTGGGGTCATCTCTCAGAGACAGGGCTTCTCCCCGGAAGCATCATTCCCATGCTGCGCCAGTTCTTGGCACAAGCCGGGATCGCCGATGCTGACGCGTTCAGCAGCCACTCCCTACGCCGGGGATTTGCCCAGTGGGCAGGTTCGAGCGGGTGGGATATCCGAGAGTTGATGACCTACATCGGTTGGCGCGACATTAAAGCCGCCATGCGCTATCTGGATGGTGTCGACGTCGGTCTCAAGGCGCGCTTCGAGCAGGGTTTGGATCGTGCTTTGCCGGAACCGGCAAAGCTGGCGCCGCAACTGCCGGCCATTCCGGACGTGGCACAGACGATCATCGAGGTATCGATCCAGCTATCTTCGTTCAACGGCAGCCGCCGGAAAGAAGCCAGTGCGTTACGCGACATGCTGGATACCGGTCTCGCACGTTTCCAAGCGCAACAAGTCGACAGCGATCGCGGCCTATATCAGCTATCCGTCCCGACCCCCTCGGCCGATATTCTGGACGATCATCTCTACGCTTTGCTGGATGAACTCCACCGCATTGCCGATGCCAAGGAATGTTTTCTGGAGGCAGTTTGCCGCGATCCATCGAGCGGCAAGCATTGGGATTGATCCAGTAGCATGACCCAACTTCACGAGACCGCGTATCCCCGCTTGAATGCGGACCCTTCCGCGCAGGATCTTGAAGAGGTCTACACCCTGACGCCGGATGAAATTGCCTTCATTGAGCAGATCGTCAAACGACCAACAGCACGCACGGTGGCTTTTCTCTACCTGAAGCTTTTTCAGCGACTGGGCTACTTCATCCGTATCAAGGATGTACCGACCATCATCCGGCAGCACATTGTGGCCCAAACGGGATTTTCACGTCCCCCGAGGCTCGACGAGTTGTTGCAGTTCGACCGCTCAACCGGCCGCGAGCGGATGGTCGAATCGTTACGCCGCTTCCTGGATGTCCGCCCGCTAAATCCGGAGGGTCGTGCCTGGCTCCAGCACATTGCCGAGACGGCTGCCGACAATCGCCACGTCGTAGCCGACATCATCAACGTGATGCTGGAGGAACTGGTCCATCACCGCTATGAGTTGCCCGGCTTCACGGTTTTGGATCGATTGGCCATCCAGGCCCGCGAAAAGATTCACGAAGTGCATTTCGCAGGCATTGCCAACCAACTCGATGCCAAGGTCAAAGAACGGATCGACAGCCTGTTCAAGGTCAGTAAGGATGAAACCGTCACGACTTGGAACATGCTCAAGCGGGAACCGAAAAAACCAACCAACAAGGAAACCCGCTCCTACCTCCAGCACATCCGGCGCTTGCAATTGCTCGTTGAGCAATTACCCCAACCGGATATTCCCGTCCCCAAACTCAAGCAATACCGTTACATTGCCCGTTCCCTGAATGCCAGCGAGATGGCGGAACTGAAACCGCAGAAGCGTTATGCGCTGGCGGTCATTTATATCCGCGCGCAGTTTGCGCAGACCCTCGACGATGCAGCCGATCTGTTCGTCCGCATGCTCCAGAACCTGGACAATCAGGCACGCGTCAAACTGGGTGAGTACCAGCAAGAGCACTTGCAGCGAACAGATCGCCTGATCGGGCAATTGAAGGAGGTGTTGCTGGCGTATCAGATCAATGGAACCGACCATCAGCGCGTGGAAGCCATCGGCTCCAGTTTGATCGCCGACGTCGATGACTTGGTGGCCATTTGTGACGAACACATGGCTTATGCCGGTCGTAACCATTTGCCATTCCTTGTCCAACCCTACAAGGCCGTACGCGCCCAATTACTCAACTGCATCGAAATCATCAATCCACAAAGCAGCAGCGAGGACGATACCTTGATCCGGATGATGAAGGCGTTGCAGGCACTGCGCAGCTCGCGTCACGAGATCGTGCCGATTTCGCTGGTCGACCTGGATGCAGAACGCGATCTCCAGTGGTTGCCCGCCGCCTGGAGGAAACTGGTCGTTACCGAACGTGCCGACGGACGAGTCGCCACCATCAATCGCCGCTACTTTGAATTGGCAGTCATGTACGCCATCCGCGACGAGTTGAAATCAGGCGACCTTTTCATCCAACATGGCGAGCGCTATGACGATTATCGCGAACAGTTGGTTGACGATGAAACCCTGAGTCGCGAACTGGCAGACTATGGTCAGGTAACGGGGCTCGAAACCGATCCCAAGGCCTTTACCCAGGCCTTGAAATCCGCCTTGCTGGAGACGGCCGAAGCCGTCGATGCCGAGTTCCCGGAAAATGCCTACGCCGAGATCGTCGACGGTCGATTGATCCTGAAAAAGCCACCGGCTAGCGAATTGCCGCCCGGTATCCGCCAGATTGATCAGCTGATTACAGAGCGCATGGAGAACGTCAGCATTGTCGACGTGCTGATCGATACCGAGCGCTGGCTGCAAATGCATAAGCTGTTCCGGCCCATGATGGGAACCGAAAGCCGAATCGAAGAATTACGCCCAAGGGTGATCAGCACCTTGTTTTGTTACGGCTGTAATTTAGGCCCCACCCAGACGGCACGCTCAATTCGCGGAATGAGCCGCAAACAAGTAGCCTGGCTCAACATCAAATACATGACCGAAGAGGCGCTGGAACAAGCCATCGTCAAGGTGATCAATGCCTACAACAAGTTCGAATTGCCTGGATACTGGGGTTCGGGAAAACATGCCTCAGCCGATGGCACGAAATGGAATCTCTACGAGCAGAACCTGATTTCCGAGCACCACATTCGCTACGGTGGCTATGGCGGTATCGGTTATTACCACGTCTCCGACAAATTCATCGCCTTGTTCAGCCATTTCATATCCTGCGGCACCTACGAGGGGACGCATATTCTCGACGGTCTGATGAGCAACACCTCGGATATCCGACCGGACACCATTCATGGCGATACACAGGCCCAGAGCTACACGGTCTTCGCTTTGGCGCATCTGCTTGGAATCAAACTGATGCCCCGGATACGGGGCATCAAGGATTTGGTGTTCCATCGCCCGGATAGCGACAAGAAATTTGCGCACATCGACGGCCTATTCACGGACGACATCAACTGGCAAATGATCGAAACCCATTTGCCGGACATGCTGCGCGTGGCTATTTCTATCAAGCTCGGAAAAATCTCGGCATCGGCCATCCTGCGCCGTCTTGGCACCTATAGCCGCAAGAACAAACTGTATTTCGCCTTCAAGGAACTGGGTAAGGTCGTCCGAACCATGTTCTTGCTGAAATACGTCGGCGATGTTGAATTACGCCGGCTCATTAACGCCGAAACCAACAAGTCGGAGCAGTTCAATGGCTTCGCCAAGAAAATATTCTTTGGCGGAGAAGGGGAGATCGCCGAGAACCTACGCCATGAACAGCGCAAGGTGATTAAGTACAACCATCTCGTCGCCAACATGGTCATTCTGCACAATGTGGTGGGAATGAGCCGGGTGCTGAAGCAGCTACAGGCCGAGGGAGTGCTAATCAATCAAGAGATACTGGCTGGGTTGGCCCCATACCGCCTGGAACACATCAATCGCTTTGGTGACTATGTTCTGGATTTCCGACGGAAGGTTGAGGTGTTGGCGGATGGTTTTCGGATTCTCGACGATAAATCAGAGGCTTAAAGCAGAAACGGGGAATTTTTCATGATTCCCGGCCGACCCTCAAAAAGCAAAAAGGCGATCCGCAGATCGCCTTTTTGCTTTAACGGTGTCGCTTACAGGCCGCGAACCGAACGCTTGCGCTCGATTTCGGTCAGGAAACGCTTGCGCAGACGGATCGACTTCGGCGTCAGTTCGACCAGTTCGTCTTCGTCGATGAACTCGACGGCGGCTTCCAGGCTCAACTGAACAGCCGGCACCAGGCGCACGGCTTCGTCAGTACCGGAAGCGCGGACGTTGGTCAGCTGCTTGCCCTTGATCGGGTTAACCACGAGATCGTTTTCACGGCTGTGGATACCGATGATCATGCCTTCGTACAGCTTGTCGCCCGGCACCACGAACATGCGGCCGCGATCCTGCAGCTTCCACAGCGCGTAGGCAACGGCTTCGCCGTTGTCCTGGGAAATCAGCACGCCGTTGCGCCGCTCTGCAACCGTACCGTCCTTGACCGGCGCGTATTCGTCGAAGACGTGGCTCATCAGGCCGTTACCACGGGTCAAGTTCATGAACTCACCCTGGAAGCCGATCAGGCCACGCGCCGGGATGCGGTATTCGATGCGGACACGACCGCGACCATCCGGCACCATGTCCTGCAAATCGCCGCGGCGCATGCCCAGGCTTTCCATGACACCGCCCTGGGTATCTTCTTCGACGTCAACCGTCAGCATTTCGTACGGCTCGCACTCAACGCCGTTGATCGTCTTCTTGACGACGCGCGGACGACCGACGGCCAGCTCGAAACCTTCACGACGCATGTTTTCGAGCAGGATGCCCAAGTGCAGCTCGCCACGACCGGCGACATCGAACACGTCGCCGTTGGCCGTGTCATGCACGCGCAGGGCCATGTTGGTCAGCAGTTCCTTGTGCAGACGATCACGCAACTGGCGGCTGGTGACGAACTTGCCTTCGGTGCCGGCCAGCGGGCTGGTGTTGACCATGAACTGCATCGACAGCGTCGGCTCGTCGATCTTCAGTAACGGCAGGGATTCCGGCTGTTCCGGATCGGTCACGGTGCAACCGAGCACCAGGTCTTCGATACCGGTGATCTGCACGATGTCGCCAGCGTGGCCTTCGTCCAGTTCAATCTTGTTCAGACCGCGATAACCAAACACCTGGCCAATCTTGGCCTTGATCGGGGTGCGCTCGTGTTCAGCGGCTTCTTCTTCGGTACCGAACATCACCAGCACGTTCTGGCCGGTCTTGACCTTGCCGCGATTGATCTTGCCCACGCCGATACGGCCAACGTAGGACGAGTAATCAAGGGCGGTGATCTGCAGCTGCAGCGGTGCTTCGATATCGGTATCCGGGGCCGGCACGTGGCGCAGGATGGTGTCGAACAGCGGCTTCATGTTTTCGCGCGGCTGGTCGAGTTCCATCGCTGCCCAGCCATTGAGACCGGAAGCGTAAACGATGGGGAAATCGAGCTGTTCGTCGGAAGCACCCAGCTTGTCGAACAGGTCGAAGGTCAGATTGACAGCGCTGTCCGGATCGGCACCGTCGCGGTCAACCTTGTTAACCAGCACGATCGGGCGCAGGCCGAGGGCCAGGGCCTTCTTGGTCACGAAACGGGTTTGCGGCATCGGGCCTTCAGCGGCATCGACCAGCAGAACCACGCCATCGACCATGCCGAGCACACGCTCGACTTCACCACCGAAGTCCGCGTGACCCGGGGTGTCGACGATGTTGATGTGAACGCCTTCGTACTCGACCGCAGTGTTCTTGGAAAGAATCGTGATGCCACGCTCTTTTTCCAGATCGTTGGAGTCCATAACGCACTCAACCAGCTGTTGGTGCGCGGCAAAAGTGCCGGACTGGCGGAGCAATTGGTCAACCAGCGTGGTTTTACCGTGGTCAACGTGGGCAATGATGGCGATATTACGAATCGGACGAGCGGACATGGGAGAGAGAATGGCCTGAAAAATCAAAGGCGTGATTCTATCATCCCATGCTGCGCCGCAACATCCCCACAGGGAAATTTACCCGGATTTTTAGCCGTCTTTATTGCGCATGAAATCGGCGGTATTGAAAAAAGCATTCAACAGGACCTTGCGCACATCCTCATTCAGACCGACATCCTCCATCGCCAACGCCATGCAGGCGACCCACTGGTCACGCGCCTGCACGTCAATGGCAAAAGGCATGTGGCGGGCGCGCAGGCGCGGGTGACCGAATTTTTCGGCAAACAGGTCGGGGCCGCCAAACCAGCCCGACAGGAACATGAACAGCTTGTCGCGCGAGCCCTGCAGACTTTCCGGATGCATCGCGCGCAATTCCTTGAACTGCGGCACGACGTCCATCAATTCATAGAAACGATCACAAAGCTTGCCGACGGTTTCCTCACCGCCAATTTTTTCGTAAGTGGTTTTCTCTTCCATAGTGCGCTCTTACCTTGGTCCAATGCTCTTGATGAACGATACAAGCAGGTGCTAGATTACCTGCACGCGGTCATTTTCAGCCGTTTTTCGGGAGTTGACATGCAAAAAGATCTGGAAGCACGCGACCGTTTCATGATTACGCTGGAGTGGCTTCTTGCCTTGCATGAACGCTACCCTTCCGATGCCATCAGCCTGGGTTTGCTGCACATCTGTTTCCATAATCAGCAGCAACTCGGCGAGGCTTACGGGGCTGCCGACGCCTATCACATGCTGTCCAACCTTGGCTGCAAGTTGCGCGCCGCCTTCCGCAAAACAGACCAGGTCGCGCGCATGGGGGGAGATTTCTGGATACTCACCCCTTACACCACGCCAGAAATGGTCGTGGAAAAAATTTCGACGGTCGTTGAAGTCGCCTCTGCAGACGGGCTGAACATTGTCGACCGGGACATCACCTATTTCGCCCTGCCCAACCCGTCCCTGATCAGCGATGCACCGCTTAGCTCGGCCGTCGCTTTCCTCGGGCACCTGAAAAAGCATTCCCAGCAGATTGCTTGCCACTGGGAGGGCGCCCGGCCGTCGGAGTGACGGGGGCCTTGGCCCG
>JAVBXO010000134.1 GCA_030824535.1 Azonexus sp.
CGTCAGCGCTTGGTTCAACAGGTGCCGTTTTTGTATCTTCCGCTTCATCGCTTGCTCCTTCCGGGTGACTTCCCATCTTAGCAAGCAATATTCCAGCTGCGTTAGGCGGTATTACTTACCAAACCACCGATATGGCGAGAATAGCCAGAAGCATGGTTATCACATAAACCGCCGCTGCCACACCGGACAAATGCAATTTGAAATATAACTTGCCACCCAGATCAAGCAGGAATGGGTGAATCAAATACAGGCCGTACGAGGCATCACCCAATGTCACCAGTAATGCCGGCGCCTTGATTTTCTGCGCATCCAGGGAAAGAAAAAACAATACCACGCAGACACCAAAAACCCCGAACGTGGCAAAACGGATAAATTCCAGGCGGTCAAACCAGTAAGTTAGCGTGCCTGCAGTATATGTGGCAAGACCGATGCAAAAAACGACGACCATCAGGACAGGGTAATTTACCCTGAATTTCCGCAACTCCATGTGGGCCGCCGCGATAAAAACCCCCATCAGGAATTCAATCCCCAGCCCGGTAAAAAGGCAGCGCAGCGGCTGCTCACCCTGAAAAACCCTTTCCCGGTCGAACATCATGAAATAAAAATTCCACAGCGTCAAAAACAAAAGCAGCGCTGCATAGTAACGAAGGGATGCCCGGAAGAAAATCATGCCAACGGCCACCCAGACATAAAACCATAATTCAAAAGTCAGGGACCAGGCGGTTGGAACCAGGCTTTCCTTCAGGTCAGGCGTCAGTAAAAGAAAACTGCGGACCAGGGTCAGGAGGTCCACATCACCCAGCCCCTTGCGCAAGATGGGAATCATGACAAAAAGCAGAAACACCGGCCAGTAGCCCGCGTAAACCCGGGCCAATCTATTCCAGACAAAATCCCTCACACAGTTTGCCCGCAAGGAGGATTGGTAAACAACAAACCCGCTCAGGACAAAGAATATATCCACGCCGGCGAACCCGTAATTGAAAACAAGACTGAACGGCGCCAAAATTGCAGTCGCATCAAAATAAGGTCGAACATGAAACAGGAGGACGAATATGGCCGCCGCTCCTCGCAAAACCTGGATCCAGGCAAGTTTATGGTTTGTCATTGGTTTCGTATATTAATCCGGCAATCAAATACCGGCTGATAGAGCGCAACAGGATGAGTGGCGGAGGAATACGCTTTCCTCTAATGGGTCAGCAATGGCCATTCATTACAAAAAACCCGCAAGCATCCTCGTCAGGCAAAAATGGCAACAAGCAAAAACCCCGGTGGAACACACCGAATTGATTCAGCAATATTAAATATCCGGCATGAAATTTAATTAATAAAATTCTGCCTTCTTGCTTGTTCATTTTCCGCTGAAAATCGGCGCAAATTACCGGCCCAGCAATTGTAACAAGTTGTATATATCAACACCATATCCCGTTTCAGAAGCACTTGCGGCATCGGCCTCCTGCCCCACATGAGCATTGACCTGCCGGCGTGTCGGGGAAATTGCCGCTTTTTTTGTGGTCTACCGCAGGCGCCAGGCGCTGGCCGCAAATAAATTGTTCGGACAGGGAATAAACGCCACGTCCGCGCCGTATACCCAGTGCAAGCCCCATCCCGACAATTCCCGACAGGAGACCAAAAATGAAACGTTCCGGACTCACCCTTTCCCTGCTGCTGGCGACGCTGCTCAGCGCCTGCGCCGGCTACGCCACCAGTGCCGCCACACCCGCCCATGTCAGCGACGGCGTGTTGACTGGCAGTAACGGCATGACGCTCTATGTCTTCGACAAGGATGCCGCCGGCAGCGGCAAGAGCGTCTGCAATGGCCCTTGCGCCACCAACTGGCCGCCGCTGATGGTCATGGGCGATGAAAAGGCGGCTGGCGACTACAGCGTGATCAGCCGCGACGACGGCAAGAAACAGTGGGCCTTCAAGGGCAAGCCGCTGTATTTCTGGAGCAAGGACCAGAAACCGGGCGAGCGCACTGGCGACGGCTTCAACAACGTCTGGCACGTCGCCCGCCCGTAAGGTCCGCCAAGCATGGACAGCCACGCCCTGCTCGCCGAACTGCCGCGCCTGCGCCGTTATGCGCGGGCCTTGATCGGCGACCGGGCGGCGGCTGATGACCTGGTCCAGGACACCCTCGAGCGCGCCTGGTCGCGCAGCGGGCAATGGCGTGCCGGCAACGAGCTGCGGACCTGGCTGTTCGCGATCATGCACAACCTGCGCATCGACCAATTGCGCAAACAGCCGCCGCCGCTGCAGCCCATCGATGACGAACACGGCGAGCTGCCCACCCGCGCCACGCAAAGCGATGGCATCGAACTCGCCGACCTGGCCGCCGCTCTTGGGCAATTGCCCGAGGAACAACGCGCCGTGTTGCTGCTGGTCGGGGTCGAGGAAATGAGCTACGCCGAAGTCGCCAGCAGCCTGGGCATTCCGGCCGGCACCGTGATGTCGCGCCTGGCGCGGGGCCGCGAACGCCTGCGCGCACTGATGAACGGCGTAACCAGCGCCAAACACCTGCGAGTCGTCCGATGAGCATGCCCAACGAAACCGAACTGCACGCCTATCTCGATGGCGAGCTTTCCAATGAGGCCCGCGAGCAGGTCGAACACTGGCTGGCCAGCGACCCGGCGGCGGCTGACCGCGCCGAGACTTACCGCCAGCAAAAGCTGGCGCTGCAACAGCTTTTCCACCCCGTTCTCGACGAAGCCTTGCCGCCCCGCCTGCAAGCCCTGGCCAGCGCGCCGGCCAAACCTCGCTGGCTGCCGACCTGGTCGCTGCAGCGTCTGGCGGCGAGTGTCGCCATTGCCATCGGTAGCGCCGCCCTGGGCTGGTTTGGCCACGCTTTTTACCGGCCGCCGCCCCAGTTTGCCCAGTCGCTGCCCTTGCCGCATCAGGCCGCCGTCGCCCACGTCGTTTTCAGTCCCGACGTCCGCCGCCCGGTGGAAATCAGCGCCGAACACGAAGACCAACTGGTCACCTGGCTATCCAAACGCCTGGGCACGCCGGTCCGTCCGCCCAAGCTGGCCAGCGCCGGCTTCGAGCTGATCGGTGGCCGCCTGCTGCCCGGCAACAGCGGCCCGGTCGCCCAGTTCATGTACCACGATGCCAGCGGCCAGCGCCTGACGCTGTATGTCAGCACCGAAAACACCGGCAACCGCGACACCGCCTTCCGCTTCGCCCAGGAAGGCCCGGTCAATGTCTTTTACTGGATCGACGGCAAATTCGGCTACGCGCTGTCGGCCGGCATTCCCAAGGATCAGCTGGCACGGGTCGCGACCGCGGTCTATGACCAGCTCGACAAGCAATAACCCACGCCCCGGAGAATCACCATGAAATCCATCCTGCTGGCCAGCACCACGCTGGCCCTGGCCTTGAACGCCCATGCCCAGACCCCGCCAGTCGATGCGCCGCAAGTCGTCGCGGCCATTGAGCAGACCTTCGGCGTGACGCCGGGCGAACGGCGCAATCACACCAAGGGCCTGTGCGCCGTCGGCGAATTCCTCGGCGACCCGGACGTTGCCCGCTATTCGCGTTCTGCGCTGTTTTCCGGCCACAGCCTGCCGGTCATCGCCCGTTTTTCGCTCTCCGGTGGCAATCCCAAGGCGCCGGACACCGCCAAAAGCGCGCGCGGCATGGCCTTCCAAGTCCAGCTTCCGGGCGGCAAGCTGCAGCACTTCGCGATGCTCAACGTGCCGATTTTCGGCGCTGCCCAGCCGCAGACCTTTCTCGACCTGATGCAGGCGCTCCGCCCCGATCCGGCCAGCGGCAAACCTGACCCGGAAAAAATCCGCGCCTTCAAGGCCAGCCATCCCGACAACCTGGCCCAGGCCGACTTCCTGGCCAAGAACAATCCGCCGGCCAGCTACGCCAGCAGCGCCTACTGGGGAATTCACAGCTTTTTCTTCGTCGACCGCAAAAATCAGCAAACGCCCGTGCGCTGGCGCTTCGTGCCACTGGCCGGCGAACAGCGCCTGAGCGACACCGAGCTGGCGAGCGCCGGGGCCAATTTCCTTGAGCCCGAACTGATTGCCCGTACCGCTGCCGGCCCGCTACGCTGGGAAATGCGCGTCAGCATCGGCGAACCCGGCGACCCGCAAACCGACCCAACCCAGGCCTGGCCGGAAAACCGCCGCGAAATCCGCGCCGGCCTGCTGACCCTCACCCGCGCCATGCCGCAAAAAGACGGCAACTGCGCCGCGATCAACTTCGACCCGCTGGTACTGGCCGACGGCATCCAGCCCAGCAATGACCCCATCCTCCGCTTCCGCTCACCGGCTTACGCGGTGTCTTTCGGCAAACGCCTGAGCGGGGAATAAGCGGCGGAGCACGGTCAGGGTTGAGGACAGGGGCGCGGCGAAAAAGCACTGAATTTTGCGGTTGACTGCAGGATTTGAGGGAAAAGCCTGTACCGTCGTTCACAGCCGCCCGAGCGTCTCCCTGACATACCCCGCACCCGCCCCGTTGGGCAGTAGTTCCAGGTAAGTCTTGTAGGCCTTTTTCGCCTCGTCGGATTTGCCGGCCTTGAGCTGGGCGTCGCCGAGGTTGAGCCAGGCGACGGCGCGCGAGGGGTCGAGCTTGAGGGTGGCTTCGAACCAGCGGACGGCGTCGGGGTATTTTTCCTGCTTGTAATACACAAAGCCGAGGTTGTTGGCGGCCAGCGTGAATTCCGGCCACAGGCGCAGGGCGTCGAGGAGTTGCGTTTCGGCTTCGGCGTATTGCTTCTCGCGGTAGAACTGCAAGCCCCGGTCATTGGCGTGCTGGGCTTGCTGGCGCGTGCCGGTGAGCACGGCGGCAGGCGGCGTCAGTTTCTGTTCGCCGCCTTGCAGGTCGCGGACGACGACGCTCGCCGGCTTGGCCTCGGGCGCAGCGGCCTTGCTGGCGTCGAGTTTGCCGTTCAAGGCAATCGCTTCGGCCGGCAATTGGCGGCTGTCGGCATTGAGGAATTCGCCTTCCGGCGGCAGTTCAAAGACGAAATCGCCGCCTTCCGAGCCGGGCAGGCTGCCGAAGGCCGGTGTCTGCTGCGAAACGGCGGCAACGGCGGGGGCAACGTAGGCGGCGAGTTCGGTGGCGGTGATCAGGCCATCACCATTGAGATCGCCCTTGCCGCCCAGACCTTGCAGCAGCGTCCAGGTGAAGACCGAATGGCCGTTCGGGCCGCCATCGGCGACCAGTTGATCGGCACCGCCAGCGGTGAGCATTTGCCGGCCGAGGCGCTTGGCGTTGTCGCGCAGGAAATTGGCCGAGCCGGCGCCGCGCGTCAGGCCGAGGCCGCTGTAGCAGGCGTCCATGATGAAGAGCGCGTGTTTGGCGCTGAGGTTTTCGGCGATGTTCTGCAAGTCGCTCATCGGGATGCCGTCAGTCGCCAACTGGTTAGGGTCGGAATCGACGGGCACGAGGTAGCCAAGTTCGCGCCCGGAATTGAGCTGACGCGTCGCGCCGTGGCCGGCGAAGAAGACGAAAAGGCGGTCGTTGCGCTTGAGCCCGGCCTTGGCCAGGCGCTCGTTGAAGGCGGCGAGGATGGCCGGGCGCGTCGCTTCGGCGTTTTCGAGGACGATGACGCGCTCCTTGGCGAAACCGAAGCGCTTGATCAGCGCATCGCGGATGGCGCGGGCGTCGCGCACGGCGTATTGCAATTTGGGCCAGCGTGCGTAGTCGTCGATACCGATGACCACGGCCCAGGAATCGGCGTAGCCAGTGGCACTGGCAACGCCGGCAGCCGGCGGCGGGTTGCCCTTGGCGACACTGAAGCCCTTGCCGTCCCAGCCGGCGAACTGGTAGCCCTCGGCGCTCAGGCGCTCAAGGATGGCCGGCAGCGCCTTGACCGTGCGCTGATGAATATCGTGGAACAGCACGATGCCGCGCCCTTCCTTGTCCACGGTATTGAGCACGCGCTCGACGATGGAGGCCGGCACGGGATCGGCCCAGTCGAGCGAGTCGATATTCCACATCATCGAACGCAGATGGGCGCCTTCGAGCACTTCCAGGCCTTCGGCATTGTGCGCGCCGTAAGGAAAGCGGAACAGCAGCGAGCGCCGACCATCGACGGCTTTCAGCAGTTCGTCGGTGACGACGATCTCGTTCTTCAACTCATCACCGCTTTTCTTCGCCAGTTGGGCGTGGGTCAGGCTGTGGTTGCCCAGGGTGTAACCGGCGGCCAGCAGCTTGCGACTGACCTCGGCGCGCGGCGTCAATTTGGCCTTGCCGGCGGTGTCGACCGTGCCCAGGTTGCTGCCCACCTCGAAAAAAATCGCCGGCGCGTTGTACTGCTTGAGGATGGCGGCAATTTCGGCGCTGTAGCTGGCGTGCGGGCCATCGTCGAAAGTCAGGACCAGGGTTTTCGGCGGCAAGCCGTGGCCGAAGATTTCGCCACTGCTTTCATCAACCGGTTTTTTTGCCGCACCGCGCATACCCGGCGCGCTTTCTGTCGCTTCTGCGGTCGACGCCCCCAAATCGGCAAATTCGCCGAGGATGCCGGCGCGGCTGTAGCGCTGTTGCAGCTTGGCAACGTAATCCTCCCAGCGCTCGCGCTTCTGCACGATGCCGCGCGTTTCGAGGCGGCCGAAAACCTGGCGGATTTCCTTTTCATAGGTACGCTCGATCTCGGCCAGCGCCTCGAGGTCTTCGGCGATGCGCCGATGCAACTTGATCGCCGGCAGGCTGCCGTCGGCGGCAAGCAGCGCCTGCAGGCTGAGCAGACTGTCACGGAAGGCCAGGCGGTCGGCGTCAAAAAGATCAGGATCGCTCTCGACCCGCTCCAGCCAACGACTGATCGGCGCGAAGCGCGCCACGCCACCGTCGGCCATCAAGGCATTCAACTTTTCCTCGAAAGCCGCGACGCGCTCACGATTGGCATGAAAGATCGCCTGCCCGACCGTTGCAATGCGACTGCGCTCATCGGCGCTCAAAGCCGCATCGTCGGCAAAGAGCACGATCAACCGGCGATGGGTGGCGAGGATGTCAGTGAAAAAAGGCTGCAGACTATCGCTAGCCACGGCCGGCGCTAGCGCACTGCTCGCTGCAGGGACGGGCGCGGCTTCCTGCCCACGATAAACGGCCAGACTGCCCGCAGCGGCCAGCAAGGCCACGACCAAACCCGCCAACAGCTTCTTGTTCATGCTTTTCCCCCGATCAAGCGCGCGTCATTGTCGTTGAGGGGGTGGCGACTGGCAATAGCGGCCGGTTTTGCGGTTGACTACTGAATTTGGGGGAAAACCCTTGCTGGGCGGCGGACAAGATGGCAGTTCTTTCACCGGAGCATTGGGGATGCCGAGCGACTCAGCATCGGCGGTGCAACTGACACGCGCCGCAAGGAAGTTGCCCGCCCACTTCCGCATTGAACATTTGCCGGCACCAACACTCCAAGTGAAGCTCAGGCAGCGCAGCAACTGCCTAACGAAGAAGCAGTGTCGACCTTACAAACCAACGCGAGCACTGGAGGTTTCCATGATTGATGCAAGCGCTTTGACAATACCCGGCCTGTCCTGCCAGCAGGACTGCGAGATTATCGACCTTGCCTTGTCCGCGCTCGTACTGAGCGATCAGGCACGACAAGGCCTGATGCAGCGACAGAACAAAGCTGCCGGCAACTAGCAGGCGAGCAAGTGAATGGCCCGATCCGGGGATGACCGGTCGCGCATTTGCTTCCTTCCACTGACGTGCTGCCAACCCAACCACGTAAAGTCAGGCACCGCATCGATGCTGCTGACGCAGTCAGCCCTTTCCAGAATTCAGGCTCGGCGCGATCCAGCGCACAGAATCCGGAAATGCGGCGGTTTGCGCCCGGCCTCTTTGCCGGGATAACACCGACGGTGCCCGCAGTGAGGAGAGTTCGCCATGCAAAATTTGTCGCACTGGGAGCGCAGCTACAGTGTCGGTAACTGGATGCTCGACAATCAGCATCGCAACATGCTGAGCTTGTGCCAACAGACCCTTGATCAGGTTGCCCGGCACGCGCCAATACAATCGCTTTGTGAAGACTTGTTCGCCAGCACCATCGAGCATTTCAGTGCAGAGGAAAAAGTACTCCGGCTGACGGGATACGCATTTTTTGAACAACACCGCGAGGAACATCGCCACTGCCTGGGCGCATTGGAAAGGATGCTGAGCCAAACCTGTGCCGGAAAAATCCCGCCCCGGGATCTCGGCAAATTTCTCCCGGCCTGGTGCATGGGGCATATTCTGGGGTCTGATCAGAAATTCGCCAGCGCCATCCAGCGTCTTCCCAGGCATTGAGGAGCCTGTCCTCCTGCGGTCCACCTCGAAAATACGGGCATTTTCAGCGTCGACCGCAGCAATGAAAACGGCGCCTGCAGACAAGGCCGCAGGCGCCGTCATGCTGATCTGAAACAGGATCAGCCCAGCGTCAGCACGCTTCATCCCACTGCCGACGCTTCTCTTGGCTAGACAGACTGGCAGCGGCCATAGCCCGCAAGCAGCGCTTTGTTCGAATGCAAGCCATCGCCATTGCAATGGAATCAAAAAGCAAACTGCCCCCCCCACAGCGCTGAATATCCCTCTAAAAAGCCTTGATCCAAGGATTTTCCAAGGGAAAAGTATTACTTAAGTGATGGTTTTATACGCCAATCAAATACTTTTCAGAGCATCCGCAATAAATTTCAGTTTTTATGCAAAAATCCTGCCGCCAATGAAGAAAACGGCATATCCAAAACGACTTTTCCGAAAGACAAACCATGAAAAAGCACACGCTGAAACTGTCCATTCTGGCGCTTCTGACCGCTGCCACGACTTCAGCCTTTGCCGCTGGCCCGACGGGCTCCGGCCCCAATCCTTACGCCGATTGCGGCATCGGCGCGGCAATCTTCAAGGATACCGAGTGGGCTGCCGCCACTTCCAACGTCACCTGGGATCTCGGCAGCACCGCCATTACTTCTGCCACGGTCAGCCCGGAAACCTGTACCAAGCGTAGCGTCAAGACGGCAATGTTCATTCGCGATGCCTACGCGCAAATCGTCGAAGACGCTGCTCGTGGCGACGGTGAGCACCTCGCCTCTGCACTGACATTGATGGAATGTGGCGGCAACCGGAGCTCCGCCATGGGTGAAGTACGCAACAACCTGGGCGAAGCCATCTCCGCCCCCGGCTACAACGACCAGCAAGCGCTGGAAAAGGCAGGCCAGTTGTTCAACATCATCAATACCGCCGCCCGCAACAACTGCACCGTCTAAGCCTTAGCAGCGGGTTTCTGCGGCGAAACTCACGCCCTCGCCTTGCCGAGGGCTTTTTTTTACCCCGAAAACAAGGCCTCGCATTGCTCAAGTTCATCTGCACCCTCTTCCTCTGCGCTAGCTTGCTACCCTGCGCCTATGGCAACGAGCTGGTAGCGCTGGCAAAGCAGCCCACGTGGCACCGCTTGTTGCATTACACCGCCTCCGCCTTCAATTCTGCTGCAGTCAAAAGCAGCATCCACAGCCCCGAATTCTTCGCTGCCAGCGACGGCGCCAGCAATCCGGCCAGTGAGCTGAAAGCCACGCTGGCTGCGCTGCTGGCTCCGGCTACAGCCAACCCGGATGAGCATGCCAAATGTCGTTTTCCGGCACGCCGCATCTGGTTGGAAAAGCAACTCCCGGCCTTACGCCCCCGACTGGCTGCCATCCACTGCCCGGAATTTACGGACTGGGCCCCCATCAATGAGCACACCTCGCTCAGCCTGATGTTTGCCAACGGTTATCTGGGCAACCCGGCCTCCTACTACGGTCACATCTTTCTCAAGATCAACAACCAGAAAAACAACGAACGCCTGATCGATCAAACGCTTAATTACGGGGCAATCGAAACCACACAGGACGACCCGGTGAGCTATATCGTCAAAGGCATCACCGGCGGTTACGACGGGGGATTCAGCCCGATCGATTTTTTCTTCCATGACACCAACTACGGCGAGAACGAATTACGCGACCTCTGGGAATATCGCCTGCGGCTCCCGCCGGAAGAAGTTCGTTTCATCATTTCCCACACCTGGGAAGTGATGCGCAAACGCTATGTCTATTATTTTTTCCACGACAACTGCGCCTTTCGGGTTGGCGAACTGCTGGAAGTCATCGAGGGTATCAGCGCCAATCCCAAAGAGATGCCATGGATCATTCCCCAAAGCCTGTTGCAGCAATTAATGCACAGCACCTACAAGGGGGAATCGCTTCTCGACAAAAGAATATTCCACCCCTCGCGTCAAAGCCGTCTTTATCACCGTTACAAGCAGCTGAATACAGAACAACGCGACCTCGTCAGCAGCATCATTGAACGGAAAATACGTCTTGATGGCCCTGAGCTGAAATCCCGGGCGATCGACGAACAATATGCCATCATCGATACGCTGATCGACTACCACCAGTTCAGGAAAGATGGCGGCAAGGTACAGCAGGCCTCGCCTGCTTACCTGACGGCCCTGAACGCCCGCTTCCAGCTCCCTCCCGGCGAATCAGCCAGCGCGCCCATTGCCGCCGATCCACCTGACAGCGGCAAAGCGCCGAGCTGGACCCAGTTGGCCGTTTCACATCACAAAACCCGAGGCGAGGCCCTCAGCCTGCGCCTGCGCCCCGCTTACTACGACCCTCTCGACGTCAGCAGCGGACAAGCCAGGCATGGCGGGCTGAGCATGGGCGATCTGCAGCTGGAGATGAGCCATTCGAACTTTCGCTTGCACCACCTCGACCTGATTGCGATTGACAGCATGAATCCCGCCGTTACCGGCTTGCCGGGCGACCAGGGCGTTGGCTGGCGCTTGCGTGTCGGTCTGGAACAGGAAAGACAAAACTGCAAAAGCTGCCTGACCAGCCGAGTACAGGCGGATTACAGTCGAGGCAGCCAACTTGGCTCAGCAGCATTGTTTACTGCCCTGCACGTCGGGGGCGCCATCCAGCCAGACTCGACTTACGATGGCTTCGGTTTTGTCCGCGTAGGCGCCACCCTGGTATTTCGTCCATCCAGCGCTTTCGGGGTGCATCTCAAGCACGAACTTCGCCGCCCGGTGGAGAAAACCTATTCGACCAATACGCATAGCACCGCAGAAGTACGTATCACCCTGAGCAAAAGCCATGATTTCAGAGCTCAACTGGAACGCGACCAAAGCTCCCGATTCAGTTTGGGCATCGGCACCTACTGGTAAGAAACGAGAAATCTCGCTAGCCAGCGCTCCGCACATGGCAAATGGGCTCCCCGGCTGAGGCTGCGTTCGACCCGCAAAAAGCCCCTGATTTTGCGGTCGACCGTAAAAAAGGCGCAGAACCTCGCGGTGCTGCGCCTTTTTATTGAAGCAGGGCAAAATCAGCCCAGCGTCAGCACGCTTTCATCCCATTTCGGATGCTTTTCGTAGCCAAGCAGGTTGGCGACGGTGGCAGCGATGTTGGACAAACCACAGGTGTCAGTCTGCTGCAGGCCGAGTTTGCCGCCCGAGCTGTTGTCGTAGAGGATCAGCGGCACCGGGTTCAGCGTGTGCGCGGTCTTGGCCTTGAACGAGCCATCCTTGTTCTGCGCCGGCAGCTTGGTTTTCTTGTCGAGCTCGAACATCTCGTCGGCGTTGCCGTGGTCGGCGGTGATCAGCGCCACGCCGCCGGCAGCGTCAATCGCCTTGAGCACGCGCGCCAGGGACAAATCGACGGCCTCGATGGCGATGGTCGCGGCTTCGAAGTTGCCGGTGTGGCCGACCATGTCGCCATTGGCAAAGTTGCAGCGCAGGGTCTGGTATTGGCCGGACGAGATGGCGGCGATCATCGCATCGGCGATTTCGGCGGCCTTCATCCACGGGCGCTGCTCGAAGGGCACGACATCGCTGAGCACTTCTTCCCAGGTTTCGCCGTCGAACTTGCCGGAGCGGTTGCCGTTCCAGAAGTAGGTCACGTGGCCGAATTTTTGCGTTTCGGAGCAGGCGTACTGGCTGATGCCGAGCTTGCTGAACCATTCGCCGGAAGTGTCCTTGATCGCCGGCGGGGCGACGAGGAAGCGGGCCGGCAGC
>JAVBXO010000063.1 GCA_030824535.1 Azonexus sp.
ACGTTGCGCATCATCGGCCAAGGCTTTGTCCATCGCCTGCCAGCGCGCAAAAATATCGTCGTTGCTGGAACGGGACGGCTTGCCTGCCTGCTCGAACTCCCGGCATTGCCTGTCCACATCGTCGGCTTTCAGGCAGGAAGCCTGTTGGTCATCCAACTTGCCGGAATGCGGCGCATGCTCGTCGGCACTCGATTTCCCTTCGCCTTTGTCTCGACCACAGGACGGCTCGGTATCGCCAGGCTTCGAACCCGGATGGCCCGGCGATGTCCCGCCACCATCGTTGTGGTTACTGTCGTGCCCCGGCGGTGGCGCATCATCGCCATTCCCCACCCCTTCATTGCCTCCCGAGCCATTCCCTGAACCAAAACTGATCCGGAAGGTGTCGGCAGCCACCGAATCTGCACCGTGGGCATCACTGGCCACGACCTGGACATCGATACTCCCCTTGGCATTGGCGGGAACTTTGCCGCTGAAAGTCCGGGTTTTGGTATCAAAGCTCAACCAGGTCGGCAAGGCTTTGCCGCCGGCCAGACTCGCCGACCAAGACAGTTGATCCGTGCGGTCAAGGTCGCCGAATGTGGAGGAGGGGATCTGCAACTGCAGCTTGGTATTCTTTTTGGCGACCAGATCAGCCAGCGGCGCAAGCAATCGCGGCTTGTCGTTTTGACCAGTCACCGTCACGCTCAAATGCTCGCTGCTGCTTGCCAGGCCATCGGACACGCTATAAGAAAAAACGTCTGTCGCAGTTTCTCCCATGCCCAGAGACTGGACAGCGCTGGCCGCATTGTTCAGCAGGTAATCGTAGGCGCCGTCCATGGCTAACTGGAGCGTGCCGTACGTTCCCTTATATAGGCCGGTATTGGCCACCTGGAGCACGCTTCCCTGGTCCGGGTCGCGGTCATTGAGCAGCACATTGCCGCTGGCCTTGAGCAGCGTATCTTCCTGGACCGACGCCGTGTCAGCCATTGCCAACGGTGCATCATTGACCCCGGCAATGCTCAACACCACGGCGGCCGTGCTGGTTTCCCCGGCGGCATCAGCGATGGTATAGGTGAAGCTGTCGCTGGTGGTTTGACCGCTGGCCAGCGACTGGAAGCCTGTCCCAATGTCATAGCGCACATCCCCATCGACCAGCGTCACTGCGGCCCCGGAAGCGGCTTGCGACACCGTAACAATCTGCAGCGTATCGCCCACATCCGGATCAGTATCATTGGCCAACAGCAACTTGGCACCCAGCGTCACCGGGCCGCCATCTTCCTGCGCAGTACCAACATCGTCAAGCGCCACGGGGGCGACATTCACCAGAACCCCTCCCTCGATAGTCAAGCTCAAGGAGGTCGTGGCACTGGCCCCGGCGCTATCGGTCGCCATGACCGAGACTTGCAGGAGGGCAGGTGCCGAACGATCCGGCGTACCGCTGAAGGACAGGCCGGCTGCCTCAAAAACCAGCCAATCCGGCAAGGGGCTGCCATCCGCCAGGCTGGCGCGATAAGTCAGCGTGTCGCCATGGATAACGTCGTCATCGCCAAAGCTTTGCACTGCCGATCCGTGCACCGATTGGACGCCAAGGCCAAACTGGGCATCGCCGAGTTGCGCGCGCAAGTCCGTTTCACCCAAGCCATCCAGCGAGCCTTCAGTCGCATAGCGATACGCCATCTCGCCACCGATCGCTTCGTCATTCGAGCCCGCCCGATAGAAATCAGCCAAATGCGGCACCAGTGCCCAGTCGTTGACGCCTGCATCAGCAGCCAGCGCCGTTTCGAACTGCTTGGCCAGGCCGACAAAATCGAAACGCTGGACGCGCCCGCCCACGACAGCTTCGTCAGCGGGCGCATTGCTGATCAGCTGCAGGGTGCTGATGGCCTGGTTGTCCTGCCAGTCGGTGTTGAACCAGGATGAAAAGCTGATTGACTCGCCATTACCGACGTGCAGAATCAAGTCATCGCCGCTCCGCTCGAACCTCAGGTCGGCGGTAACAATGCCGCCCCCCAAGGACAGGGTATCCGTACGCTGGGCCACGGGAAGGGCATTTGCCGACCAGTCAGAGTGGTAGTAATCGCTACCATCGCCACGATTGAACAGCACCAGGTCGTTGCCATCCTCGCCCACCAGATCATCGTCTCCAGTGCCGCCGATCAACAGATCGTTGGCGCTTGCGGCATAAAGCCCGTCATTCCCCGTTCCCCCTGTCAGTAAATCATTGGCGGTGTCCGGCAAACCGTCGGATGCTTCCAGTAGATCCGCACCGCTGCCACCCAGCAGGAGATCACTCCCTCCCACGCCGATCAGATAATCGTTGCCGGCCCCCCCGATCAGGGCTTCATCGCTGGTGCTCCCCTGGAGCAAGTCATCGCCGGCCAACGCCCGGACGCTGCCGGAACCTTCAGTAAGTACGATAAAGTCATTGCCGGTACTCGGTTGGCGTGAAAGCTGGGCACTGATCTCATCGACACCCCAGACCGTACCGTCCGCAAAAACGATTTCCTCAATCTTGCCGGCATCCGACCATAACCACCCACCCAGACTCAAGCTGTCGTCAGTCCCGGCAATATTGAGTACGGCAGCCCCCCATGGGTCCGGGGCCAAGGAAACATCAGCCGGAGAAATATCCGCCGATAGGCTGACGGTGTCGATATTTCCCGGGGTCTCATCCCAATCGCCTAGATAAACATGGCCATCACCCCGTGCAAAGGTATAGCTTTCATTACCGCTGCCCCCCCAGAGATAGGTGTTGTAGCCCACTTCACTGGCAATGGCCGTACCGCTATCCGTCGCATCAAGCAGCCCATCCTGCACCGGCGCAACTTCTGAAACAGGGAAAGCAAAGGCATCTCCGACCTTCAGTGTCCGGTCTACCGCAGGATTCAACACGGTAGGTGCATCATTGACATTCTGGACTTCCAGCACAAAATCGCTGCTGGCCGCGACTCCCGAGGCCGTGCTGGCCGTCACCCGCAAGTTCAAGTTCGCCACATCCCGATTATCCGGCGTACCACTGAAGGCGCCGCTCAGCGGATCGAGATTGAGCCAGGTTGGCATTGGCGCGCCACTCACCATTCGTACTGAATAGCTCAGCGCATCCGTGTCCGATTTCGAGTAGACAAAGGCATCATTCGGCACGGTAAAAGCATACGGATCATCTTCGTTGATTACCTGGTTCGGCAAGGGATTCCCAACGGTCGGCCAGCCCCATCGGGTGAGGATCTCAGCCCGGTCAAGTACTGTCCCATCACAAAACTGGAAGTAGTTGACCCCCTCGGCTTGCTCAAGCCAGCGGCTCAGGGTGATTGAGTCCTCCGTGCCGATCACGCTAATGACCACGTTGCCGTTATCGTTGGAGACCGCAAGATCATCCGGCGTCAGGCCATTGCCGATCCGCAAGGTGTCGCTCCCCTGATCATCAACCACCAGATCGGCGCCATCGCCCAGGCGGAAGACGTAGCGATCATCCCCCGCGCCGCCTTGCAAGCTATCGTTGCCGGCATCACCGGCTAGGGTGTCATTACCAGCGCCGCCTTCCAGCACATCATCACCCGCACCGCCTTCCAAGCGGTTGACCAACTCGCTGCCGACGATCAGGTTATCCAGATCATTGCCGACGCCTTGCTGGCCAAAGGCCTGCAAGTCGGCATAACGCTGGGGATCGCTCGTCATCAGCGCGGCATCGAAACTGAGGCGTAGCGCCTCCACGTTGTCAGCCAGCGTGACGCTGCCGCTGCTCAAAACCGTGTCGTAACCCTGATCACTCGCTTCGATCACCGCATCGTTGCGCCATACCAGTTGCTCCTTGAGCACGATATTGCCGCAATCGCTGAGTGTCGGCACGTCGGCCACCCGGTCGTACGTACCTTTCACAATGTAGGTATCGTCTCCCTCGCCACCGAACAACTCCTCCAGCGTGCCCGACTCGCTGCCGCCATCGAGCGTATCGTTGCCATCACCGCCATCGAGCAGGTCATTACCCGCGCCGCCCAGCAATAGATCGTCGCCGAGTTGCCCTTCAAGCTGGTCATCCCCCTCGCCACCGTCAAGTGTGTCGGCATTCGACATCTCGATCCAGCTATCCGTGATCGGGTCATAAAACGTGCTATTCGACCAACCACCCTGGATCAGATCATTCCCGGCCCCACCCAACAGCAGGTCAGCCCCTGAACCACCGTCTATGCTGTCATTGCCTTCACCGCCGTCGATCCAGTCATCATTGGGGAGCCTGTTGCCGCCCATTTCGTCATTGGTTTCACCGCCACCAAACAGGATGTCATCGCCCGCTCCACCAAGAAGCAGGTCATTGCCCGATTCGCCATCAATCCAGTCATTACCCGCGCCACCGTCGAGGGTGTCGCTATTGTCGCGTCCGGGTGCATCCCAGTCTTCACTACCACCATAAAGGGCATCGTCGCCTTCACCGCCGCGAATATCGTCGTTGCCGGCCCAGCCATTCAGGTCGTCGTCACCCGCCTGGCCGGACAAGTGATTATCCAGCGCATTGCCTACAATCCTGTTGGCCTGGGCATTCCCGATGCCATCAAGCGCCTCGCCGGTCAGGATCAATGTTTCAATATGCTCACCCAGCGTGAAACTGACCGAAGCAGTTACTAGGTCATAATCACCCTCGGCATCCAGCTCCACCGCCGTGTCACCGGGCTGATCCACGATATAAGCGTCATTGCCCGGCCCGCCATACATCGTATCGGCACCGCCTGCACCATTCAGATTGTCGTTACCAGCTTCCCCGAACAGGCTGTTCGCGCCCTCGTTACCGTCGATCTGGTTGCCCAAGTCATTCCCGCGTCCAGTGATATCCTCGGTGCCGATGAGGCGGAGATGTTCCAGATTGGCGCTCAGGGTAAAGCTCACCGAGGCCCTGACCTCATCGAGATTTGATTCTTGGTTGTCATACCGGTTTTCAATGACCAGATCATCCGGGTTGTCGACGTAATACACGTCATTGCCGCCGCCGCCCTTCATGATGTCGGCGCCTGCACCGCCATCCAGCGTATCCCCGCCAGACCAGCCTTGCAGGTAGTTATTGCCGGCATTACCAGTGATGAGGTTATCCAGCCCGTTACCGCTGCCGTCAATATTTCCGGCACCAAGCAGATTCAGATTTTCGAGATTCGCTCCGAGAGTAAAAGTCACCGACGCGTTAACCGTATCGATGTCGGGGATGGTGTAGCTATAAGGGTAGTAGCCCCAGCCGCTGGTCGGCGACCAGCTGTATCTCTCGGATTCATAAACCGTACCGGCTTGTTTTTCGACGACCTGATCACCCGAATCATCGACCCAGTAGCTATCGCCCCCCAGCCCAGCCTCCATGACATCAGCGCCGCTGCCGCCATCCAGGCTATCGTTGCCGCGATTGCCACGCAGGCTGTCGTTCCCCGCCTCGCCCGACAATTGGTAATCGACCGCCCCAGTGGCATTGTGACCAAGGATTATATTGTCTTGCGCGCTGCCGATGCCGCTGCTGGCGGTCTCGAACAGGTCAAGATTTTCGACGTTGTCGCTCAGGCGATAACTGAACGAGGTGGTGACGCCATCAATCCCTTCACCCGGATTTTCAACGATGACATCGCTCGTATCGTCAATGAAATAGCTGTCGTCACCGGCTCCGCCCATCAGGATGTCGCTTCCGCCCCGGCCATTAAAGCTATCGTTACCGTCCCCGCCCAGCAGGATGTTGTCCGCACTGTTGCCATCCAGCGTGTTGTCCTGCGCATTGCCGACCCCATTGATCGGTGCCGAGCCTGTCAGGTTCAGGTATTCAATATGGGCCCCCAGCGCGTAATCAACGCTGCTGTAAACCTGATCCAGCCCTTCATTGAAGTTTTCGCTCGCGACATCGCCGCTATCGTCGACAAAATAGGTGTCGTTCCCCGCGCCGCCCGCCATGCTATCCACGCCCAGGCCACCCTCCAGCTGATCATTGCCGGCTTCGCCCAGCAGCTGGTTGTTGCCGGCATTCCCCCGCAGATCGTTGTCCGCCGCATTGCCGGTGCCGCTGATGTCAGCGCTACCAGTCAGGCTCAGGGCTTCGAGGTGTTCGCCCAAGGTGAAGGACACGGAAGCGTTGACGGTGTCGTAACCTTCGGAAGGGCTGGCGGATTCGACTACCTGGTCATAGGCGTCATCGACAATATAGGTATCGTGGCCACTGTCCCCGGACAGGAAATCGGCACCCGTACCGCCGTCGAGCAGATCGTTGCCATCGCCGCCGCTGACCCAGTCATCGCGCGCCCCGGCCACGATGGTGTCATCGCCTTCGTACGCAAAGATATGTTCGCCAAGCGTCGTTCCCGCCAGCAGCTCGCCGTTGGCGCTGCCGATGATATCCGGGCCGATCGTGAAGTTGACCGCAGAACCGCCCAGCGCAATGATGTCCCGCAAGCTCAACGTGCAATCGGTAAAGACAAATTGGGCAATCGAACTGGTCGTGTACGGCTCTTCCGGATCGTAGCCTTCGATGTGCAACTCATCACCATTGGCAAAACTGAGTTTCAGCGAACCCAGGCCTACCGCAAGGCCGGAGCCCGCCAAGTCAAAGTCGAAAGTCAGCGAGTTTGCAAAATCGGGGTCGACGATGTAGACCTTGCCGAAGTCTGCCTTGAAGGCGTAGCGGTCATTACCGGCGCCGCCGCTGAGCGTATTCTCCGCTCCCAGCGCCGACAAATAGTCATCGCCATCGCCAGCATCAAGCGTGTTGTCCCGGCCTTCGACAATCAGCGTGTCGTTGCCGCTTCCCGCCGCCAGCGTGTTGCTGTCGCCAACTGCCGACTGCGTGTCACCACCGTTGCCGCTGCTTAGCGTGTTGTGATCCCCCTTGACGCTCAGGGTGTTGTTACCTTCGCCCGCAACAAGGGCGTTGTCATTGCCTTCTACCGACAGGGTGTCGTCACCTTTACCCCCATCCAGCAAATTACCATCACCTTTGCTTACCAGCGTGTCGTCGCCAGCTTCACCCATCAGCATGTCCTTGCCTAACAGGCTCTCCGGCGTATCGCTGCTTGCCCCATAAAGCTCGTCGTTGCCAACGCCGCCATAGAGCTGATCACTACCGCCACCACCGTTCAAGGTATCATCGCCAGCACCACCAGAAAGATAATCGCCGCCCTGGGCATTGCTCGGGGTATCGGCAGCCTCGCCGTCAAGCTGGTCATTGCCCTCGCCACCGAACAGGGTATCGGCTCCACCCATACCGTTCAGGGTATCGTCGCCGTCTTCGCCATTGAGATAATCGTTCCCTTGTAATGCCTCTGGCGTATCGTCGGCATCACCATAGAGCTCATCATCACCGATGCCGCCATAGAGGGTATCTGCTGCACCGTTGCCACTCAGGGTGTCGTTACCCTCTTCGCCATCAAGATAGTCTGCCCCCTGCTCTGCGGCCGCAGCATCGCTGGTATCGCCAAGAATCAGGTCATTGCCGTCGCCACCGTAGAGAAGGTCGGCGCCACTATCACCCCGCAGTTGGTCGTCGCCTTCGCCGCCATCGAGGAAGTCATTGCCATCCTTGTTGGTATCAACGCCATTTTTCAGGTTGCCACTGCCCCCCCAAAGGCTATCGTTCCCCGTGCCACCCAGCAGCACATCGTTACCGGCTTCGCCGGCGATGTTATCGTCGCCACTCTCGCCCAGCACATTGTCATTTCCTCGTCCGGCCCATACTTGATCATTGCCACCACCGGCGTAAATCACATCAGCAGCGGAACCTGCCGGATTACTTTCCGCCTTGTCGTCCGTGTGAAACAAGACCTGGTCGCTGGTTTCTTCTACTTGCCACTCGAAAGCACTGTCCTGACTGTGGAAGTCGGAATAAATCCTGTTTTGAATATCAGTCCGGTTGTAATTCCATCTCGTTAAAACCAGAGGCGCGTAGTCAGCGTCACCGAGAATGTAGTCATTGCCCGCCCCGGCAATCAACAAATCGGTACCAGCCCCACCGGACAGGACATCATCGTCGGCACTACCCACCAGCGTATCGTTACCTTCGCCACTCGCCAGCCAGTCTCCGCGCTGACCGCCACCATCGCCATCCCCGGCGGCAATGGCCGCATCGATTTCGACTTTGACATCGGCGTATAGCCGGTCATCGCCGGCTTCAGCGACGATAATGTCGCCATCCTTCCCGCCTTCGATCAGATCCTTGCCAGCATTGGCATAAAAGACGTCGTGACCCTCACCCCCTTCGAGCCAATCGTCGCCACCATAACTGACCACGTCATCATTCAGCGCCCCGGAAATGATGTGATTATTGCCAGTGGTGCCATACAGTATGTCTGCATAGGAGGTTGCTACTCCCTGGGCGATATCGAAACTGACATGGCCACTGGAAAATGAATAGTTCGACTCATCAAGAGGTTTGATGTCGCCGGTGATGGTTTTGGTGGTTTCCGGGGGTTGATTGTTTGCATCCCCCTCAAGAGAAATGCCCAAATTACCATCGGTGAAGTTCAGGATGGTCAGGGAACCATTGACCAGAAGCGTCGTGCCGAGCAGGAGATAGGTATTGCCCGCCTCGTCGTGATGGAGGGCTTCACCGGGCTTGCGGGTGGCGGTGCCCAGTTTATTGTCCTTGAGGTACACCTCCCCCTGGCCATCGCTGTCGCGAATGGTATCGCCATCATCGGCATAGTAAGTGTCATAGTCTTCCCCGCCTTGCAGGTAGTCGCCGCCCTTGCCATCCTGCCCTTTCAGGGTGTCGTCACCGGCGCCGCCCAGCAGTCCATCCCGCTCCTCGCCACCAATAAGCTCATCCTTGCCGTCCCCGCCATACAAGACGTCATGGCCGCTACCGCCATCGAGCTTGTCATCACCGCCACCGCCATAAAGCGTGTCCTTGCCGGCACCGCCTTCGAGGCTGTCATCGTTGGCTACTTCAGTGTTGGTGTCGTCCTTGAGATCGCCATATAAAAGATCGTCGCCATCAGCGCCTTTCATCTCGTCATTGTCGGCACCGCCGATCAAGGTGTCTTTGTCGTTACCGCCATCCATGACATCGTTGTCGGCACCACCCCACAGGCTGTCATCACCCGTGCCGCCGTTCAAGGTATCGTTACCGCTATTGCCTTCGAGGTAGTCGTTATCGTCCTCGCCTTCGAGAATGTCATTACCCGCAGCACCGTACAGATGGTCTTGAGCAGAGCCCCCCGGAAGAGACTCGCTATCGGCACCACCAAAACGGTAAATCGGCCCTGTCGGGTCGCCAGTAGACTCGTTAACCTGCTGCAGCGTCAGGCCGCTGGTCTTGTCTTCGAAGTAGGAGGTTTCATATTCGCTGACGGTGAGGTGCAGCGCTTTGCCGTTTCCCGTGTCAGCGGTATTGGCTTCGATGACATTCATCAGGAACTTGCTACGATCACGCAGCCAGGCATCGGTCAGCTCTCCTTTGCCGGTTTCCGGGTCATAGAGGTCGAGTTTGCCGTTTTTGTTGTGCAAAGCGGCGTAATCGATGCCCAAGATGGCAAAGGGATTGAGCTCGCTCAGCGCGTAGCGGTAGGCAATGGCGTCAATGTCGCCATTCATGGCCAGGCCGAGCATCGCATTAGCAGGTTTGTCGACCAATAACTCCAGCTGGAGATTAGTGTTTTCCTTGATCTTTTTCTCAAGCTCGATGAGCTTCGTGTAGTAGTCACGGCGAGCTTCGATCATTCCACCATCGACCATAAAGCTCCCGGGTTCGGTACGCTGTACGGTAATGCTTTGGCCGGTGATCGTCAGGTTCAGTTTTTCAAGAAGGGTTTCATAGCTTGCGCCGGTCGAAATACTGGCAGCCTCGACAATTTTCCCGGTCTGCGAAGCATCCATGCTGCTGTTCATGCGGACCATCAGCGCCTGGATGGCGAGTCCATCCATCAGGTGGCCGATGTCATGGGAAACCCTTTCCGTCGTGATGTACTTTTCCGGGCTGAAGGGGGTGCCAGTGCCATTGCCGGAGACGCCATCAAAGTCGTCACCGGGAATAGCGTCTTCGCTCTCGATGGTGGTCACCAATCCGGAAAAACTACCGGCAGGTGCTTCTTCGAGATTGGGGGCAAACAAGGTCTTGATAAACTTGTCCGTCAATTGCTTGCCTGATGTTACCAAGGAGGTGCCGGGGAAGAGATTCGACATTCCTACCCACGGGTCACGCCCTGGCGAATTGAACGTGATCGCTCCTTTCGAGAATAGTGTGGGAAATAAGCGAGCACCGATAGCGGCAAGGTGGCCGCCAAGAGAGTGGCCGGTCAGCCTGAGGTCGTCACCATATTTGATGAGTTCGCCCAAGCCTTGGCCGGTATAGGTCTTGGTGACCCAGATGAATTTGGGTGGGACACCAAGTGCCGTCACATAATCGCCGGAATGCTCGGCAGGGTTGGGCGGGAGCAGGCCCGTGTGAATTTGCAACTGGACAACGTCGCTTTTCACGCTGGGTGCCATCAGGCGCTGGACGTAGTTGTAGAGGCTGACCGCTTGAGAAATCGCCATACCGTATTCGCCAAGTTCATGGAGATCGGCTTTGAGCAGGTCGGTGTAGGCGTTGAAGGACGAGTTGGGTTCGGTGCCGCGGATGGCAAGGACTTTCTCGGTGCCGCGCTGAAACAGCGTCGCGGCGAAGCCGGAGACGTCGTTGCCGTAGTAGCCGCCGGAGGGAATGGTCCAGACTGCTTGCCCACCGCTTTTACTCGGATCAAAAATTTGTTCCGCCAAAGCCAAGGGCATTCGCTTTTGCTCATCGGAATTCGCCTCTACTACAAACTGCGAACTCGAGAACACACCATTGTATTTATCCATGACAACGTATGCTGCAGTAGTAAGCTTTGCATATTCGTAATAATCGAGAATATTCATGATGTGCTCCTATTTCATCGGGATTTTTTTGGGAATTAGTACGTAGTTGTAAATCAGGCCTGTGCGCTTTTGTTTTTCTGGTTGGTTTAGTGGTCCAGAACAGCCAAGATTAGCTGGGCCGAAATAACGGAGCCAGAGCAATTCCATATGGTTTGGGAAGCGGGTAATACGTCTATCTCTGCCCAGAATCTCTCCCGTCTCTCGGTCAATTACTTCATATTCAAATTTTTCAAGCTTCCAGCCAATCGGTTCTTCGTAACGAAATGGCACTGGTTCGTAGGCGTGCTTAAAAACGTATCGCGCAGTCGGCTTGTCTAGCAGCGTCGCCATCAGGCCCTCTGGGTGTCGCTCTACATGTAGCACTCCACCATCCTTCAACATGTTTTCGCGAAATTTGTATCCCTCGCGGTCAAATGCTTCTAGAGAATTTGCATCAAGCTTCCATAACCCTGGGTTTGCAGAAGATCGAGAGTCGCGGCTTAGGTCATAGACATACCCGTCCACCTCCACCTGCCGATAAATCTTCACCCCAGCCTCCTTGCAAGCCTCATTAAAATGCCAAGCAATCCAGGCCTCTTCGGCCCAAGGCAAGGCCAGCAGGAGCAATGTTGGCGGCACCAGCAGCCACCACCGCCAGCGGAAATTTTTCAGCAGGCGACTGAGAAACAGTGTAACTGCAAAAATTCCAAATGAGTAAGCCGAGATGATGACAATGCCAAATGGCGTAATCTGAAAGGCGCTCATGCTGCCATCCTCGACCATAGTTGATGGCTGGTTTGAATATCATCGTGGAACGCCCATTCGACCAAAGGGGTCAGAGACATTTCCAGTTTTCGCTTAATCGTTTTTCCCATACCAATCCTCCTCAAAATCCAAAATCCTGTTGCTTGGTTATCGCTTGCGCGCTCGCTTCGTCCGCTGGCCTATTCGGCCGCCCGCGCTTGCCGGAGTTGTGGCGGATGTCCAAGCGGCTGCAGATCGCTTCGGCAAAACGCTCGTTGCCGACAGGCATGCCTAATTGCAGTGCCATCCGGATATC
>JAVBXO010000139.1 GCA_030824535.1 Azonexus sp.
GAAAAACTGCTGTTTTGGGTGGTTGACCGCAGAAATGGGATTGCGGGGGAAGGGATGACGGCGATTACGTCTAGGAAGGGTATTTGCGCGTTGATATTCCGTATGGCTTGCTGCACGATGTCGGAATGAATTGCTCTCCCGTTTATAGAAATTCCCAACTGCCATGAACAACAACATCGACCAAATCAAAATCCTGGCATTCGCCGTCTATGAGCTACGACTGTTATTGGCAGGGCATTTGGGCAGCAATGCTGGCGGGGAGCCTTCAGTTCGTGCTGCGGCCCATCTGGCCTATGCCTTGCATAACCAGGCACTGGCCATTCTTGAGGGAAGGTCATTCGATCCTGAAAAAGCGGTTAGGGCAGTTGCCGGGGTTGATAAGCTGTTTGGCGAAACCTTTGAGCAGCAGCTACTGGCGGCTACCAGTCGTGCAACCTGATTTGACGCTCATCTCGGCGCTAATCCAGTTTTCTTCCAGGGTGATCAGCCTGAAACGTTTTGATCTACTTTCGCTGACTACCGGTGTTTTTGCCATTCCGCTGGCCGTGGTCGGTGTCCATCTGCAATCGCTGGGTAGTGGTTTTCTTCTTGGTTATCTCGAGAAATGGGGTTTTGTGAATCAGCCAGTTTCTTCTGAGGTTTCCATCGCCGCTATCTATTACCCGCCATCTGTGCCATTTGGTATGGCACGTGATCCCCTGGTAAGTGTGATGGGGGCTCCGGAAATCTCGGAAGCTGGCTATCTTCCGATTAACGACGCCAGCGCCATGACGGTTCTGATTTCGATGGCCATAGCGTTCGGGCTAGTTGCAATGGCGAGTGCCTTGTGGGCCGAATATCGGCGTGAGCCAACGCTTTATCCCAGCGCTGGCTACATAAGTGGTGTGCTGGCCATTGCCCAAATCTGCTTCCTGCCTGGTTTTATCCTGTCAATTCTTGGCATCACAGCAGTTCTGATCATGAGGCATCAGCGCGATGAGCAGCTTTTACGTGTTGATGAAGAAAGTTCCTGAGTCTGAAAAATACTCGGGAGCTTCAGGTGAATTGACGCCACGACGTCGAAAATTTTTCAGGACTACAAGCCAATGTTCCGCACACGAAAAGAGAAACTGCTCGAGAAGGCACTCCGCCAATTTGTTGGTGACCATGTTGCTGATCGCGTCCTGCGTCTGGGCGAAGAAGGTTTGGGGCCACATTGGGAGAAGCGTGAGTTGTCACTGGCGTTTTTCGATGTCGCTTCGTTTTCCTGTCTTGCTGGAAGCACGCCGGAAGACAGTGCTTTGCTGATCTACGAGTACATGTCGCTGGTAACACAGGGGATTGTTGAAACAGGCGGCGTCGTTGATGGCTTTTACGGTGATTCGATTTTTGGCTATTGGGGAGCTTCCGGCGCCGTTAATCATGCCGGGCAATCCGTTCAATGCGCCATTGAAACGACGCGCAGGCTTGAGCAGTGGGCATCCAGGCGGGCCGCAAGTGGGGCGCCTGCGTTAAAGGCAAAAATAGGTGTCCATAGCGGACCGGTCGGTTTGGGAATCTACGGGACAAACGAACGACTCAAATTCACGGCCATGGGTGATGCAGTCAACTTGGCATGCGGATTGTGCAACCTGTGTCCGACCCATTCGGCCTCTTGTCTGGTCTCTCAAACAACTTTGCAAAAAACGCATTTTCAGGAAAGTTTTCGGAGCATTGGCGAACTAAGCCTGAAAGGCCAAGAACAAGCACTCGAAGTGTTTGCATTGCTCGGTTAATTTCCCGCTTGATGCCGGCCCTTGAAGGCGAGTCCGTCCCCGCCTGAAGGAGGCGTGGGTGGCCAAGTGCTTCAGCATTACACCAACACCTGTTTTTGATCCGATGCCCGACCGCTAAAGGAATATCCGGGGTACGGGGGAGTCACCGGGGGATTTTTCGAGTACGGGGTGAATTGATTTCCAAAAATCAGAAAATGCCTGTTTTTTGCGGTAAACCGTAAAAAACAGGCATTTTTCATTCTGCGAGAATGCAAGCATGGCTGGTGCAGGGATGTCCGGGCTTGTAGGGCCGGCCGAACCTGTCTTTGATCTCAAGGCGGTGAACCTTCCGCTGCTTCGCGTTACTCATTAGCGCATCCCCTATGGCCGCGCGCGGTTTAGACTGCCGCCCCGAAAACAGGGTCCGGCTGTATTTGCCACTTTGCCTATAACTGGTTTGAAAATTTCCATCTTGATCAAGGAGTTCTAATGACGACCCCCAGCGACCCGCTTTACCTCAAACAATGGCACTTTCCCTTGATTGGTGATATTGAAACCATATGGAATGAATATTCCGGCAAGGGGGTTCATGTCGGGGTGTACGACACGGGCGTGGAGTACACGCATGAGGATCTGGCCGGCAACTACGATGCCAGCCTGCACTTTACCTATGATGGGGTGGTCTATGATCCGGTGCCCATCGACAAGACTGCGGCTCATGCCACGTCGGTAGCGGGCTTGATCGGGGCGGTCATGGGTAATGGGCTGGGGGGCACTGGCGTCGCCTGGGGAGTCACAATCACTGGCGTTGACTATCTGGATCGGGTGCAACTCGAGAGCTATGAGGTTAATTTTGCAGCGCTGGATTGGGCGGCAAAGTTCGACATCATGTCGAATAGCTGGGGGGTGGGCAGTGATTTCGGCGGTGAGTGGAATCTGAGCTATTCGTTCTCGACGGCTTCGCTGTTTAACGAGCACTATCAGACGGTTGCTCAAACCGGGCGCAACGGCCTGGGGACGGTGATTGTTCAGGCGGCGGGCAATGACCACATGGATGCCAATGGCAGTGGCCTGAATGCCTCGCGCTTCACGGCTACCATTGCGGCAACCGACAAGTTCGGTAACGCTGAATATTATTCCAACTATGGTGCCGGCATTCTGGTGACGGCACCCGCAGCCGGGGTTACCACCGATGTGAGTGGCAAGGGCGGGTATAACTATCGGGACTCCACCACCAACCCGGTCGACTACACCTCGCAATTCAATGGTACTTCGGCGGCGACACCCGTCGTTTCGGGGGTCGTGGCGCTGATGCTGGACGCCAATCCCGACCTGGGCTGGCGCGACGTGCACAACATCCTGGCCTTGTCGGCTTCACATACCGGTTCAAGCTTTGGCAGCGAGGGGGCGGGCTTTGAGGTGGGCGCCTGGGAAAGCGGCAGTGGCAAGCAGTGGAACGGTGGCGGTAGTCTGTATCACCTCTCCTATGGTTATGGCATGGTCGATGCATTTGCTGCCGTGCGCATGGCCGAGGCCTGGCTGATGATGTCCGACAGGGCGGCGACCAGCGGCAACGAGCTGACCGCTTCCGGTGCCTACAGCGGCAGCGCGGTGGCGATTCCCGATTACCAGGAAGGTTTGCCTGGCCAGGTCAGCCTGGCGGCTGAGGTCAGCAAGAACGTCGCGATTGAAACGGCCATGGTGACCATCGAGCTTAGCCACAGCGCCGCGTCGGATCTCGAAATCGGACTGCAGGCGCCGGATGGCCGGATCTTTCCCTTGCTGGCGCTTGGCTATGGCGATGCGCTGATGGATGACGGCTTCAGCTGGACCTTCGAGGTGGCCGGATTGCGCGGCTACGATAGTGCCGGCACCTGGAAACTGGTGGTCAAGGATGCGGCAGCCGAGGATATCGGTACGGTCAGTGCCTTTTCCATCGACTTTTACGGCGCCAGGGCATCGTCTGACGATGTCCATACCTTTACCAGCGATTTTTCGATGCTGGCCGCACAGCAGCCTGAGCGCACGCTCTTCGCCGACACCAATGGTGGCGAGGACTGGCTGAATTTCGCGGCGGTGGCGGACAACATCATTGCCGATATGAGCGCTGGCGGCTACGTCCGCGTCGGCTCGACGCTATGGGGGAGGATTGCCGGCGGCAGCGATACTTTCGAAAACTTTGTCAGTAGTGACGGTAATGACCAGATCAACGGCAACAGCCTGGACAATCAGCTGTTCGGAATGCGCGGCCATGATCATCTCTACGGTGGAATGGGGGATGACGTGCTGGATGGCGGGGTCGGTCTGGACACCCTGGAAGGTGGCGGCGGTGACGATTTCTACGTTCTTCTCGAAAACGAAGATCCGGTCATTGAGCAGCAGGATTCAGGTAACGATACGGTGCTGAGTTACCAGGAAAATTACGTCCTGCCGGATCATGTCGAGCAAGGGGTGATCATGCGGGATGGTGCCGCCAATCTGACCGGTAATTCCCTGAACAACACGCTGTATGCCGGTGTCGGTGACAATGTGCTGGATGGTGGGGACGGGGCAGACACCGTCTCCTATGAATATGGCCTGAGTGGTAATCAGGGGGTCTCGGTCAACCTCGCCTATGAGCATCAATTTACCGAGGTTTCCGGCCTTGACCGCTTGATCAACATCGAAAATCTGATTGGCTCGGCTCGCGCAGATTCGCTAACCGGAAACGAGCTGGCCAACGTGCTGCAGGGCGCTGGCGGGAACGATACTCTCGATGGCGGCAGCGGCGCTGACAGCCTTTTGGGCGGCGGGGGCAATGACATTTATCTCGTTGATGACAGCGCCGATGTCGTCAGCGAAAACGCCAACGAGGGGACCGACCTGGTTTACTCCTACCTGAGCGCCTACACCTTGCCCGCCAATGTCGAAAGTGCCTGGGTTGGGCTGGAAGGTGACGGCAATCTGACCGGCAACGCCCTCGACAACTTTCTCTACGCCGGCCGTGGCAACAATATTCTTGATGGCGGTGCCGGCCGCGATACGGTTTCCTTTACCTACGGCATGGCTGTCGCTAGCGGCGTCGTTGCCAGCCTGGTCGATGGCAAGGTCAGCGGTGGTTCCGGCGACGATACGCTGAAAAACATCGAGTCCTTGTACGGCAGCGCCTACGCCGACATGCTCACCGGCAACGGCCTGGCCAATAATCTTGTCGGCGATGCCGGCAATGACCGCCTGATGGGTGGCGGTGGTCAGGATTCGCTGATTGGCGGCCAAGGCAACGATATCCTGGCGGGTGGCGGTGGCCTGGATTTGCTGATTGGCGGCAAAGGCAATGATGTCCTGACGGGCGGCGCTGGCCGGGATGTCTTCCGTTTCGAGAGCCCGCTTTCCGCCAAAAAGAATGTCGACCGGATTAACGATTTTGTGGCCGCCGACGACACGCTGGAACTGAATAACGCGATCTTCCTCAGTTTGAGCGGCACGGGGGCGCTGAGTGCGGATAATTTCGTCGCCGGTTCGGGCCAGGTGGCGGTCGATGCCGATGACTACCTGATCTACGACAGCCTGAGCGGCAAGCTGTTCTACGACGCCGATGGCAACGGCGCTGAACTGGCAAGTCAGATCGCCATTGTCGGTATTAATCTGCCGCTGAGCGCCAGCAACTTCATGGTGATCTGAAGATAACGCTGATCCGCCCCGGTGCCGCGAGTAGCTAGCGCGGGGCAGGGCGGCGCTGCTCGTAAGACCAGCAATCCGAAAAATGCCTGCTTTCTGCGGTCGACCGCAAAAAGCAGGCATTTTTCATTCTGCGCGCCGGCAAGGCAGAACTTGTACAGCCGTTGCTGCCGCGAACGTCCGTCAGGCCGCCTCGTGCCAGACTGAATTACGAAAAGTACAAGTCATTTCCCCAAACGTCCATTCATTAACATCTTAGTAAATGGTGTAATCACTCCCATCAAAGCGCTGCCCCTGGCAGCCGATCAACGGAGTGAGACGAGATGGCGGATAGCACTTTTGACATCACGCGCAAGTTTGTGCGCGTCTTGCGCACCTTGCCCAATGGCCTGATCGAATTCGAATTTGCTGTGGGCGATCCCGATGTCGCGGCCGAGCTGGTCATGCCCAAGGCGGCTTTCGACGAGTTCTGCGCGCGCAACCAGGTCGAGCTGCTGACCGAGGCCGTTCAGCCCGGCGACAGCGAGGCGGCCGACGCCGATTTCAACTGGAATTTGCACCAGGCGACGCACCAGCGTTTTCGCTAGGCGATTTTGACTTTCCGCTGCGGTCGACCGCAGCACCACTGATTTTTCGAGGAGACAAGCATGGCAATTGATTTGCGGACGGTCAGCATCACACCGCTGCGCCAGACCTTTGGCCACCTGGCCCGCCGGATGGGCGCCGACAAGCCGGCTTCGCGTTATATCGAAGCTACCATGGACCTGCAGCCGGTCGAAAATTATCACTACCGCCCGACCTGGGCGCCGGAATACGAGATTTTCGACACCGGGCGCACGCGCATCAAGATGCAGGACTGGTACGCGCTGAAAGATCCGCGCCAGTACTACTACGGCGCCTGGACGCTGGCACGTGGCCGGATGCAGGAAGTGGCCGAGGGCGATTTCGACCTGGTCGACGAACTCGGTCTGGCTGCGGCCTACCCGGCAGTGGGCAAGGAAGCGGCGCTGAAGGTTTTCCTGCCGCTGCGCCACGTCGCCTGGGGCTCGAACCTGAACAAGGCTTACGTTTCTTCCTACGGCTACGGCATCGCCATTTCGCAAGCCGCCTGCTATGCCTCGATGGATCAGCTCGGCGTCGCCCAGTACGTGACCCGCCTCGGTATGGCTTTCAATGATCTCGACGCGCTGGTCACGGCCAAGACCGCCTGGCTGGAAGGCGCCGAATGGCAGGAGCTGCGCCATTACGTTGAAGACCTGATGGTTGAAAAGGACTGGTTCGAGGTGCTGGTGGCTCAGGATTTCGCCCTTGAAGGCCTGCTCTATCCGCTGATTTACGAGCGCTTCAATGAAAAGCTCAATGCCGCTTACAGCCCGGTGTTCTCGATGCTGACGCGCTTCCAGCGCGAATGGTTCGGCGAAACGACCAAGTGGCTGGATTCCGTGCTCAAGGTCGCTGCGGCAGATAACGCCGACAACAAGGCCCAGCTGGGCGAGTGGATCAAGCACTGGCGCGACCGCGCACTGACGGCGCTGCAACCGGTGGCCGTGCTGGCCTTTGGTGACGAAGCCGACGCCATCCTCGCCGAACTGGTGCAGAACCTGAATGCCCGCGCCGCCAAGGCCGGTATCCCCCTGTAAAGGAAGTTCCATGTCCAACGCTTTTATCGCCTTCCAGAAAAACGACGACTCCCGCTGCATCGTCGAGGCCATCCTCGAAGACAACCCCGGCGCGCTGGTCGTTGACCAGCCGTCGATGGTGAAGATCGACGTGCCCGGCCGCCTGGTCATCAAGCGCGAGACGGTCACCGAGAAGATGGGTCGTGAATTCGACCTGCAGGAACTGCAACTGCACCTGATCACCCTCTCCGGCAATCTCGACGAGACCGACGACGAATTCACCCTGACCTGGAATGCCTGATTCCAGGCCACAAGGAGCAAACACCATGGATATGAAAGTTGCCAAGAAGCTCGGCCTCAAAGAGCGCTATGCCCTGATGACCCGTGATCTGGCCTGGGACACCACCTTCCACACGACGGAAGAAGTCTTCCCGCAGACCACCTACGAAGGCATCAAGATTCACGACTGGGACAAGTGGGAAGACCCCTTCCGCCTGACCATGGATGCCTACTGGAAGTACCAGTCGGAGAAGGAGCGCAAGCTGTACGCCATTCTCGACGGCTTCAACCAGAACAACGGCCACCTGTCGGTCACCGACGCCCGCTACATCAACGTCCTCAAGCTCTTCCTCGGCTCGACGCCGCCGCTGGAACTGATGGCCGCCCGCGGCTTCTCGATGATGGGCCGCCAGATGAACGGCGCCGGTCCGCGCGTCGCCTGCCAGATGCAGGCAGTTGATGAATACCGTCACTTCCAGACGCAGATCCACTCGATCTCCAACTACAACAAGTACTACAACGGGATGGACGAGTTCGCCCATCAACAATCCCGCATGTGGTACCTGTCCGACGGCAAGTCCTTCTTCGACGACGCGATCACCGCCGGCCCCTTCGAATTCATGGTCGCCATCGGCTTCGCCTTCGAATACGTGCTGACCAACATCCTGTTCGTGCCCTTCATCTCCGGCGCGGCCTACAACGGCGACATGGCGGCGATGACCGTCGGCTTCTCGGCGCAGTCCGACGAAGCGCGGCACATGACGCTCGGCCTCGAATGCATCAAGTTCATGCTCGAGCAGGACCCGGACAATCTGCCCATCGTCCAGCGCTGGATCGACAAATGGACCTGGCGTGGCACGCGCAAGCTGGCTTCGGTCGGCATGATGATGGATTACATGCTGCCCAAGCGCATCATGAGCTTCAAGGAAGCCTGGGAAATGTACGTCGAGGACAACGGCGGCTCGCTGTTCAAGGATCTCGCCCGTTACGGCATCACCATCCCCAAGTGCTTCGGCCAGACCATCGAGGAAAAGGAACACGTGACCCACCAGTCGTGGATCGGTTTCTACATGAAGCCCGATGCGACGCCTTTCCACACCTGGATTCCGACGCCCGACGAAATGGACTGGCTGTCCGAGAAGTATCCCAACACCTTCGACCAGTACTACCGTCCGGTGCTCGAATACCTTGATCAGCAGGAAAAGGCCGGCAATCGCTACAACAACAAGACGCAGCCGATGAATTGCCAGGTTTGCGTCAGCACCATGAAGTTCAACGAGCCGGGCGACCCGATGGAAATGTGTTTCCGCGAGTCGGTGTATCAGGGCGAGAAGTTCCACACCTGTTCCGACCACTGCAAGGAAATCTTCGACAACGAGCCGGAAAAGTACGTCCAGACCTTCATCTCCTCGCACCAGGCGCTGCAGGGCAACTGCGAACCGGATGGCGTCGATGTCAATGCGCCGGACTACCAGCCGGGCAGCCAGATGCTCGACTACTGGAAGCTCGACAAGCGCGCAACCGGCGACTTCAACGGCTCGGACGACCAGGCGAATTTTGCCAAGTGGCGCGAGCAGGCGACCAAGAACTAAGAAGGAGACAGCCATGACGATGTTGAAAACCCTCGCCCCCTACGACTTCAAGTCGAGCGACGCCCTCGAAAACTACAAGGGCAAGCAGCTGCTGTACGTGAACTGGGAACGCCACCGCATGTTCTCGCGCCCCTTCGTGCTGGCGCTGACGCCGGATACCAAGTTCGCGGTGATCCTGGAAAAGATGGCCGACTGCTTTTCCTACCACCCGGACTGGCAGCACATCGACTGGAACACGGTGATCTGGCAGAACAGCAACACCCCCTTCACGCCGGATCGCGACCAGACCCTGGCCGAAAACGGCATCGGCCACAAAGACCTGATCCGCTTCCGCACGCCCGGTCTGGATGGCATTGCCGGCACGGGATATTGATGAGTTGTTAGTTATCAGGATCGAGGATCAAGTTTGGAATTCGTCACTCCCGCGCAGGCGGGAGTCCAGAAAAGCGTGGGAAGTGGATTCCCGCCTGCGCGGGAATGACGGCACCGGAGGCACCCCCAAGGCCTTTACTCAATCCTCGGTCCTGACTCCTGGATCCTGAAAAATGAGCTACGAACTAACTATTGAACCCTTAGGCCGCAGTATCGAAGTCGAAGACGGCCAGACCATCCTTGATGCTGCCTTGCGCGCCGGCATCTACCTGCCGCATGCCTGCGGCCAGGGTTATTGCGCGACCTGCAAGGTGTGCATCACCGACGGCGAAGTCGATCACGGCAATTCGTCCAATTTCGCGCTGATGGATTTCGAGCGGGAAGAGGGCCTGGCGCTGGCCTGCTGCGCCCGGCTGGAATCGGACATGAGCATCGAAGTCGAGATGGAAATCGACGACGACGCCCGCGACATCCCGGTGCGCGATTTTCCCGGTGTCGTCAGCCGCATCGAGAACCTGACGCCGACGATCAAGGGCATCTGGATCAAGCTCGACAAGGACGAAGTGCTCGATTTCCAGGCCGGCCAGTACGTCAACATGAACCTGCCGAACGATCTTGGTCATCGCGCCTTCTCGCTGGCCAATCCACCCTCGACCGGCAACGAGATCGAACTGAACATCCGCATCGTTCCCGGCGGCGCCGGCACGACCTGGATCCACAAGGAACTCAAGGTCGGCGACCAGATCACGGTGTCCGGACCGTATGGCCGCTTCTTCGTGCATAAATCGGCGAATCTGCCGTCGCTGTTCATCGCCGGCGGTTCGGGGCTGTCCAGCCCGCGTTCCATGCTGCTTGATCTGCTGGAGGAGGGCAGCGAACTGCCGATCACGCTGGCTTACGGCGCGCGCAATCAGGCAGAACTGTATTACCACCAGGAATTCCTCGATCTGGCGGCGCGCTACCCGTCCTTCACTTATGTGCCGGCGCTTTCCGACGAGCCTGCCGACAGTGACTGGCAGGGCCAGCGCGGTTTTGTGCATCAGGTGCTCAAAGCGCATTTCCAGAATGACTTCCGTGGCTGCAAGGCGTATCTTTGCGGCCCGCCGGTCATGATCGATGCATGTATCACGACGCTGATGCAGGGGCGCTTGTTCGAACGCGACATCTACACCGAGAAATTTTTCTCGGCAGCCGATGCGCAACAGGTGCGTAGCCCGCTGTTCAAACGCGTCTGACAGCAATCTTGCGGTCGACGACCGTTTTGAGGCCATTTTCAGGGCCGCGACTCCCTTCCGGGACTCGCGGCTTTTGGCTGTTGGCAATGGGCGCAAACATTGCTGGCGTTTTTTGACTGCCTCAACGGCGGATGGAAGCATCGACTCTTCCCTTCGCCGACCCGCCGCCTGGGCAGCGGCACCGCAACGATTCCACTAACAAAAAGGAGACAAGATGAAATTATCCCTGCTCACCGCTTTCTGCGGTCTGGCGCTGTTCACCGCCGCCCACGCGGCGCCACCGACCCCGGCCGCCGCGCCGGGCCTTACTTCGGGCACGGTGCTCATCGGCCAGTCCATCGTCCTCACCGGTCCGGCCTCCGAAGTCGGCGCCAGCTACTTCAAGGGCCAGCAACTGGCGATTGCCGAAGCCAATGCCAAGGGCGGGGTCCATGGCCGCAAGATCGAGCTGGAAAGCATCGACGACGGCTACGACCCCAAGCGCGCCGAGGAGAACACGCGCAAGCTGATCGAAGAGAAGCAGGTTTTCGCGCTCTTCGGCCACACCGGCACCGGCGCCGTGATGGCCGCCCAGGCCATCGCCGAAAAAGCCGGCGTGCCGATGATTGCGCCGCTGAGCGGCTCCGACGGCCTGCGCGAAAAGCCGGCCGGCAATCTCTTTTTCCTGCGCGCCAGCTACGCCGACGAAATGGAAAAGATCGTCGAGCACCAGGCGACACTGGGCATCGGCAAGATCGCGCTGCTCTACCAGGACGACGCCTTTGGCAAGTCCAGCCGACGCAGCTTCGAGGAAGCCATGGCGCGGCACAAGCTGACGCCGGTGGTAATGCTCGCGGTCAATCCGCAGAGCATGGAGGTCGCGCCCGCCATCGCCGAAATCGGCCGCGACAAGCCGATGGCCGTCGTGCTTGGCACCACCGGCAAACTCTCGGCGGCCTTGGTCAAAGGCATGTATCAGGCCAACCTGCGACCACAGATTTTTGGGCTGTCCGTGCTCAGTCCGGCGCTGTTGCGCGCCGAGCTGCAAAACAACATCGGCGGCATCGTCATGACCCAGATCGTGCCCTCACCATGGAACGCCAAGCACAGCATCGTCCGCCAGTACCGCGCTGCCCTCGGCGACAAGATCGGTGAGGCGCATCACGCCTCGCTCGAAGGCTACATCGCCGGCCGCGTGCTGGTCGAAGCCCTGCGCCGCGCCGGCAAGGACCTGACCC
>JAVBXO010000177.1 GCA_030824535.1 Azonexus sp.
CAATTTGCCCGCCAGCTTCGCCAGCAAGGCACCGATGCTGAACAATGGCTCTGGCAAGCTTTGCGTGACCGTCGCATGGCCGGTGTTAAATTCCGCCGCCAGCATCCGCAGGCGCCCTACGTTCTCGATTTTTACTGCCCAGAACTCAAATTGGCCATCGAACTCGATGGCGGACAACACAATACCGATAGCGGCCTGCAACACGACCATCGCCGTTCCGCCTTCCTCGCCGAACAAGGCATACGTATCCTGCGTTTCTGGAACAACGAAGCCCTGCAACAACCGGAAGCCGTCCTCGAAGCCATTTATGCCGCAACGACGGTTGATTTGCCCTCACCCCTGGCCCCTCTCCCGGCGGGAGAGGGGTACAAGGACATCCCCGGCTACTGCCGCAGCGTCAAACTCGCCGAAATCGCCGAACACGGCCATGTCCTGACCCCGGGCCGCTACGTAGGCGCCGAAGAAGTCGAGGACGACGACGAAGCCTTTGCCGACAAGATGCAGAAACTCACAGAGAAGCTCGGCGAGCAGATGGCGAAAGGGGCGGAGCTTGATGTCTTGATCCGGCAGAAGCTGGGGGGGCTGGGGTATGAGTTCTGAAATGATCCAAAACCATACCAATTACCGCCAGTGGCTGGGCGAGCTGAAAAGCCGTTTTCGTCAGGTTCAACTCAAGGCGGCAGTTGCGGTCAACACCGCTTTGCTCCAGTTTTATTGGGATTTGGGCACCGATATTGTCGTCCGGCAGGCGCAGGCAGATTGGGGCTCCGGTTTTCTCAAACAACTCAGCGCTGACCTAACGCTCGAATTCCCCGAGATGAAAGGCTTTTCCAAGCGCAATCTTGAGCTAGTTCGGCAATGGCACCTATTCTGGGTATCTGACGTCATTGGGCAACAGCCTGTTGCCCAATTTGCGAAACAGCCTGTTTCGCAAATTTTCGGCATTCCCTGGGGGCACAACCTCGCCATTATTGCCAAGTGCAAGCAGCACGACGAAGCCCTGTATTACGTGCAAGCCACGCAAACCAACGGCTGGAGCCGAAGCGTTCTGGTGCATCAGATTGAAAGCGGTTTATGGCAGCGCGAGGGTAAGGCCGTGACCAATTTCGAGCAGACCTTGCCAGCGGCACAGTCTGACCTTGCCAGGCAGATGCTCAAAGACCCCTACAAGTTCGACTTCTTCTCGCTTTCAAAGGAATACACCGAGCGCGAACTGGAAAGTGGCTTGGTCGAACACATCACCCAGTTTTTGCTCGAACTTGGCGCCGGGTTTGCCTACCTCGGCCGACAAGTGCCCCTACAAGTCGGCGAGCGCCAGTTTTTCCTTGACCTGCTTTTCTATCACACCCGCCTGCACTGCTACGTCGTCATCGAACTCAAAACCGGCGACTTCGAGCCAGAATTCGCCGGCAAGCTCAATTTCTACCTCAAGGCCGTCGATGAACAGCGACGCGGCCAAGGCGACCAGCCGACCATCGGCCTGTTGCTATGCAAAAACAAGGACCGGCTGGTGGCCGAATACGCCCTGAGCGACATCCACAAACCAATGGGTATTTCCGAATACACCCTGTCGCACGCCTTACCGGAAAATTTGCGCGACCAGTTGCCGAGCATTGAAGCGATTGAGCGGGAATTGGGGCTGGATGGCGCAGGGGCTGGGGTATGAGTTCTGAGCGCAGCCTTGAATCCAAAACTGGTGGTAAAGCCGCAACAACTGGAGTTATTCCGGGTGATTTTTCCATCTCTGTTGGCAACCCAAAATCAGATCTGCCTGAAGGATGGTCGTGGCAACTCTTGACCGATGTAGCACGACTGGAGACTGGTCACACACCGAGCAGAAAACACCCTGAATATTGGGGGGGCGATGTCCCATGGATCGGTATTCGTGATGCAACGGGAAACCATGGGACAACGATTCACGTTACAGCCCAGTACACCAATGAACTTGGAATTAGAAACTCTTCTGCCCGAATTTTGCCAGCTAATACCGTATGTCTTTCACGTACGGCATCAGTAGGATACGTTGTCGTGATGGGGGTGCCCATGGCGACCAGCCAAGATTTCGTTAACTGGGTCTGTGGCCCACAGTTGAACCACGGCTTCCTGAAATATGTACTGTTGGCGGAGCGTGCTAGCTTTCTTCGATTCGCTTCCGGCACCACTCACCAGACGATCTATTTTCCCGAGGTAAAAGCGTTTCATGTTGTATTGCCACCGAGAGAAGAACAGGACCAAATTGTTGGTGTCTTGCAATCCTTGGATGACCGTATCACCCTCCTGCGCGAAACTAATGCCACGCTCGAAGCCATCGCGCAGGCGCTGTTCAAATCGTGGTTTGTCGATTTCGACCCCGTCCACGCCAAACAACAAGGCCGCGCCCCGGAAGGCATGGACGACGCGACCGCCGCACTTTTTCCTGAACACCCAATACCTTGGCCTGCGAAGAAGGCTGCGCTGCTAATCAGTGAAAGTGCCCTTACTATTGGTGATGGATATCGAGCCAAAAATTCCGAATTGGGCCTCCCTGGAGCCCCTTTTGTGCGAGCTGGCGATCTGAGTGACGGCCGAATTGTGCCAACCCGCGATCACCTATTGATGGATTCCTCACTCAAGGCTCTTAGCAAAACCGCCATGACCGGTGACACAGTGTTCACTTCCAAGGGAACCATCGGCCGTTTCGCTTTTGTGGATTCGGATTCAGGTGGCGCCGTCTATTCGCCACAGGTTTGCTTCTGGCGCTCATTGGATGGGGATGTATTGACGCCAGAATTCCTTCATTACTGGATGAAAAATCCTGGCTTTACGCAGCAGGTAGGGGCAATTCAGGGGCAAGCCGCTATCATGGATTTCGTTAGCCTGACGAATCAGCGCGAAATGCTGGTCGAAATGCCACCGATCGCCCTACAAAAGCGCTTCAGTCAAATTGTGCGACCTTTGCTGGATCAACTTTCAGCCAATCGGTTGAGGATAGATAGTTTGGCTGGGATCCGCGACACCCTGCTTCCCCGCCTGATCTCCGGCCAGCTCCGCCTGCCAGAAGCAAGTTCAGTCTCGTAATCCGCTATTAAAGCGGGCTTTAATACCCGCTCTGGACGTGCATAAAAAATGACGATTTTTATGCACGTCCTGCTGGATATGTATAAAAATGTCGATTCCTTAAACATGTCCCGGTCGACGTGCATGGAGAATCCGCTTTCCTATACACGAGACCTTGCGCGAGCCTGTTGCCATGACTGTCTTGCCATCCCTCGAAACGCTGAATGCCGCCCGCTTCGATACGCCGGCCATCCTGAAACGCCTGGCCAGCGCCAGCCGTGCCTTGGCTGAGTTGAAAGGGGTTGCGGCGTCGATTCCGAACCAGAGCATCCTGATCAATACGCTGGGCTTGCAGGAGGCCAAGGACAGTTCGGAAATCGAGAACATCGTCACCACCCACGACGAGCTGTTCAAGGATGACGTGCTGCCGGAGGCTTTTGCCAATCCTGCGGCCAAAGAGGTGTTGCGCTACCGGCAGGCGCTGCATTTGGGCTATCGGCAGGTCCGTGATATTGGCCTGATTACCGCCAATCACATTGTCGATATTCAGGCGGAGCTGGAGCGCAACAATGCCAGTTTTCGCAAGCTACCGGGTACGGCGCTGAAAACCGGGGCGGGGGAAACGGTCTATACCCCGCCACAAGACCCCGCCGAAATCGTTGCGCTGATGAGCGACCTGGAGCGCTTCATCAACGATGGCGAGCGGTTCGCGGTCGATCCCCTGATCCGGATGGCGCTGATCCACCACCAGTTCGAGAGCATCCACCCTTTCTACGACGGCAACGGCCGTACCGGGCGCATCCTGAACGTGCTCTATCTGGTCAAGGAAGGGCTGCTCGATGTGCCGGTGCTCTACCTTTCGCGCCATATCGTGCGCACCAAGGCGGACTATTACCGCCTGCTGCAGGCGGTGCGCGATGCCGATGCCTGGGAGGAATGGGTGCAGTACCTGCTCGAAGCCGTGGAGCAAACCTCCAGGCAAACGATCCGGACGATCCATGCGATCAAGGACGCGCTATTCGACTACAAGCACCGCATTCGCGCCAACTACAAGTTCTACAGCCAGGACCTGATCAACAACCTGTTCATGCACCCCTATACCAAGATCGAATTCATCGAACGCGATCTCGGCGTATCGCGCCTGACGGCGACCAAGTATCTCGATGCGCTGGATGCGGCCGGGTTCGTGCAGAAGAACAAGATCGGGCGCAGCAACTACTACGTCAATGTGGCCTTGAACCAAATTCTGCTGGGAACACGGTAAAAGCAATATGCGCGAATACGAAATAAAGAAGTATTTTGCTGTCGCTGACCTGTCGGGCTGGCTTTCACCGGATGAGGAGCGACTGATTGAATTATTCCGCGATTGCACGACGGATGATCGAAGCGAGTTCCTTTTTCAACTAACCAGATACCGGTACTCGCCCTATTTCGCTGAAGACTTTGACAAAGAAGCAGATCGTCGGGATTCGACTTATCTGTACGAAGAGCTAGAACAACAATTACTGCTCAATTGTCCTGTTCAAGTGCTGGGTGAATTTTTTTCGGAAGCCCCTCATATACAGCATTTATTTTCGTCCGCATGGGGGCGCATCGCGCCAGTAATTCTCGGAGGCTCGGAACGTGACGGACAAAATGCCGATGCGCTATTCAACACTGCAATAGGCATTTGGGATTCTATTGGCGATGGCCCGCATCGCCGTCGACGCATGGATTTTTCCCGACTTGATGCACTGCGCTTAATCGAAGAGTGGCGTGAAGAGGTTATGTCGTTAATTTTCCGGAATCGACCATGACCGAAGACCAACTCGAGCAGGAAGCACTTAGCTGGCTGGCCGATGTTGGCTACGAAACAACTCATGGGACGAGCATCGCCCCGGATGGCGAGAGCCCGGAACGTGCTAACTACCTGCAGGTGCTGCTGCCCTTCCGGCTGCGTGAAGCGATTCATCGCCTGAACCCGGACATCCCGACCTCCGCCAAGGAAGATGCACTCAAGCAGGTGCTCGACCTGGGCATCCCCGCCCTGCTCTCGGCCAACCGCCATTTCCATAAATTGCTGGTCGGCGGCGTGCCGGTGGAATACCAGAAAGAGGGCGAAACGCGCGGTGATTTCGTTCGCCTGATTGACTGGGCCGAGCCCTCACCCCAGCCCTCTCCCCGAGGGAGAGGGAGTCGCTTGAACGAATGGCTGGCGGTCAACCAGTTTTCCATCAAAGGCCCACACCGCACCCGCCGGCCGGATGTGATCCTGTTCGTCAATGGTCTGCCGCTGGTGCTGCTGGAGCTGAAGAATCCGGCCGACGAGAAGGCCGATATCTGGAAAGCCTACGACCAGATCCAGACTTACAAGGAGCAGATCCCCGATGTGTTCCAGTACAACGAGCTGCTGGTGATTTCGGACGGCAGCGAGGCGCGGCTGGGTTCGCTTTCCAGCAATGCCGAGCGTTTCATGCAGTGGCGGACGATTGATGGCCTGACGCTCGACCCGCTGGGCCAGTTCAACGAGCTGGAAACGCTGATTCGCGGTGTGCTGGCGCCGGCGCAACTGCTTGATTATCTGCGCTTCTTTGTGCTGTTCGAGGATGACGGCGCACTGGTCAAGAAGATTGCCGGCTATCACCAGTTCCATGCGGTGCGGGCGGCGATCAATCAGGTGGTGGCGGCTTCGCGCCCCGGTGCGGATGTAGCCAAACGCCACAAAGGCGGCGTCGTCTGGCATACGCAGGGCAGCGGCAAGAGCATCACGATGACCTGCTTTGCCGCGCGGGTGATGCAGGATACGGCGATGGAGAACCCGACCATCGTCGTCATCACTGACCGCAACGATCTGGACGGGCAGTTGTTCGGGGTGTTTTCGCTGGCGCAGGATTTGTTGCGCGAGCAGCCGGTGCAGGCCAATACCCGGCAGGACTTGCGCGCCAAGCTGGGCAAGCGGCCATCCGGCGGCATCGTCTTTGCGACCATCCAGAAGTTCATGCCCGGTGAGGATGAAGACAGCTTCCCGCTGCTCTCCGAGCGCAGCAACATCGTGGTGATTGCCGACGAAGCGCACCGAACGCAGTACGGCTTTGAAGCCAAATTGAAAATAGGCCGAAATTTGCGGTCGACCGCAGCAGCCAACGACGCGCAGCTGCTTGAAGTAGCCGAGCCTGTCGCCGAGTATCAAACCAGTGTCGTAGGTCGGGTTAGCGATAGCGTCACCCGACCTACAGATCTTCTCGCCGCCGACGCTCGGGCCAGTTACCAGACTCGCTATCAGGTGGGCTACGCGCAGCATTTGCGCGATGCGCTGCCCAATGCCACTTTTGTCGCCTTCACCGGCACGCCAGTCTCTTCGGAGGACCGCGACACCCGCGCCGTGTTCGGCGATTACATCCACATCTACGACATGCAGCAGGCCAAGGAGGATGGGGCGACGGTCGCCATCTACTTCGAGTCGCGCCTGGCCAAGCTGTCGCTGAAGCAGGAAGAATTGCCGCAGATCGACGACGAGGTCGACGAACTGGCCGAGGACGAGGAAGACAGCCAGAAGGCGCAACTGAAGAGCAAATGGGCGGCGCTGGAAAAGGTGGTTGGTGCCGAGCCGCGCATTGCCAGCGTGGCCGGCGATCTGGTGGCGCACTTAGAGGCCCGCAACCAGGCCCGGTTTTTTGGCAACTTCGGCGGCAAGGCGATGGTCGTCGCGATGAGCCGCGAGATTTGCGTCCATCTCTACAACGAGATCGTCAAGCTGCGGCCGGACTGGCACGATGCCGACCCGGAAAAGGGTGCGATCAAGATCGTCATGACCGGCTCGGCCAGCGACAAGGCGCTGCTCCGGCCACACATCTACAGCGGCCAGATCAAGAAACGGCTGGAGAAACGTTTCAAGGATCCCGCCAACCCGCTGCAGATCGTCATCGTCCGCGACATGTGGCTGACCGGCTTCGACGCGCCCTGCGTCCATACGCTCTACGTCGACAAGCCGATGAAGGGCCACAACCTGATGCAGGCCATTGCGCGGGTCAATCGGGTGTTCAAGGACAAGCAAGGCGGGCTGGTGGTGGACTACATCGGCATCGCCAACGAACTGAAAAGCGCCCTGCGCGAATACACCAACAGCAAAGGCCGTGGCCGGCCGACCGTCGATGCCGCCGAAGCCTATGCCGTACTGGAAGAGAAACTCGACATCCTGCGTGGCCTGCTGCATGGCTTCGACTTCAGCGACTTCCTGAGTGCTGGCCACAAACGCTTGGCGGGGGCGGCCAACCATGTGCTGGGCCTGAAAGACGGCAAGAAGCGCTTTGCCGATACGGCGCTGGCGATGAGCAAGGCTTTTACGCTGTGCTGCACGCTGGACGAAGCGAAGGCAGTACGTGAAGAGGTGGCCTTTCATCAGGCGGTGAAAGTCATCCTGACCAAGCGCGACCTGAGCCAGAAAAAGCGCAGTGACGAAGAAAAGGAACTGGCCATCCGCCAGATCATCGGTGCGGCGGTGGTTTCCGAAGAAGTGGTCGATGTCTTCGACGCAGTGGGACTGGACAAGCCGAACATCGGCATTCTCGATGACGATTTTCTGGCCGATGTACGCAACCTGCCCGAGCGGAATCTGGCGATAGAACTGCTGGAGCGCCTGCTCGAAGGCGAGATCAAGAGCAAGTTCGCCAGCAATATCGTGCAGGAACGGAAGTTTTCCGAACTGCTGAGCAACGTCATCAAGCGCTACCAAAACCGCGCCATCGAAACGGCCCAGGTCATTGAAGAGCTGATCGAGATGGCCAAAAAGTTCCGGGCCGCAGCGAATCGTGGTCAAGCGCTGGGGCTGAACGACGACGAGATCCGCTTCTACGATGCGCTGGCCGACAACGAGTCGGCGGTGCGCGAGCTCTCCGATGAAACACTGAAGAAAATCGCCCATGAGCTGACCGAAAACCTGCGCCAGAACATCACCGTAGATTGGTCAGCCAGGGAGAGCGTACGGGCGAAGCTGCGGCTGATGGTCAAACGCATCCTGCGCAAATACAAATACCCGCCCGATCAGCAGGACGCCGCAGTGGAACTGGTATTGCAACAGATGCAGACGCTTGGCGAAGAATGGACTTGTTGAACGACAGACCTGCATTTTTTGGCTGCGGGTTCTTGAGTCTGGCTGCGAACCCTTATGGCAGATTGAAATTTTCAAGAACTCAAGAATGACGCTTCGGTTGATCAAAGGAGTTCTTGGGGAAATAAAATCAAGGAATCGCTACTGACTTGACCCATTTCCCACCCAATTCTGCGGTCGACCGCAAAATTTGGGCGATTTTCGGGAGATGCGGGGATGGGCGGTCCGGCGGCCTGAAAGATTTGTCATCCCCGCGAAAGCGGGGATCCAGCACCTTGAAATTTCGATACGCCCAGCGCGGCAGAAATGCCATTTACTGGATCAGTCACCACCAGCCAATTATTTGTCCAAGCGCACCTTAAGCATAAATAATGTGTCGCACGACAAACATTAACCCCCCCTACCCCATCGACGTCCGGGATAGCCTGCAGCAACTGGGCGAACGCATCGCCATCGCCCGCAAGGCCGCCGAATGGCGGCAAACGGATCTGGCTGAGCGAGCCGGCATCGGCCGTTAAGACTGATCGAAATCGAAAAAGGCTCGCCCTACGTCAGCATCGGCAACTACCTGGCGGTCCTGTGGGCGCTGAACACCCTCGCCGACATCGACAAAATCGCCATCCTCGAATCCGACAGCCATCGCCTGATGGCCAGCAAACTCCCCCGGCGAGTGCGCAAAGCCTAAAAAATCAACGCCGGTTCTGGGGTACCGCCCCGAAGAAAGCTCACCGCGACGCGCCGGTATCTTCAGTTGGTCAGCCGCCACGCGTGTCGGCGAATTCACTGACGACGCCGTCTATCTACAGGACGAAAAAGCCGTTTCCCTTGACACCATCGCCTTGCGCTTCAAGCGTTCGGCGATCGAGGAAGCCAGGCAAAAAAACCTGACCTATTCAAGAAACGTGTATATAAACAGGCGGGACTTGACAGTCAGGCCGCAATCCGACCACCTTGAACATTAGCGAAATGAGCGCTCTATCGGTGGATAAGGGCCGGAATAGTGACTTTGGCAGTGGTATTTTTTCGGACCGACCTGTCTATAAAAATCCGGATCGCGTGGATTATCTTTCTCCTCGGCCTTTTGAGCCAGCGAAACGAAACCGGTGCTCATATTCTCATCAGCCCCAAGATAAAGATTCGCTTTCCATGTTTCGATATTCAGCGGCAAATCCACTTCAAACCAAGTGCCTCCCTTAAATTGATACTTGGAATACCTGAAACAAGCTGCACCGATAACAGAGCGACTGGTATAAACAAACAAGGTGCCATCGCGTGCCTTGCCCAGCACTAATGGGAACTCCGGATAGATGCCGGCAGGGCCGCCGACTTTGCTTGAGCGCCATTCGATCATCTGTTTCGATGCGGCAGCATCTTGGAAGCGAATGATGTGTTGACTCGGGATTGAATTTTTTTCATATCCTATTTTGAGTATTTGCCGCATGACCGTCCGCTCAACGACGAGCGTTTCTTTGGAGCCCGGCATTGCCACCTCCTCTCGCCAAGTCACTTTGGGAGCGTCTACTGGCAAAGTAAGGAGATCACAGGTTTCATCCAGTTGCTTGAGCGGCTCGCAAAAGTAATCCTTCTGCTTGTCGCCTGCCAATTTGTGCGCCCTTCGCAGTTCCGGAACAAGTTCCTTGAGTTTTAACGCTCCGGCCACCTTTGCCGCGTCAAGGCGGACGGAAACTGAGCTGTCTTTCAGCGCGTTCCTTAGAAGCCTGACTTTCTTATGCGGATCACTTGTCGTGCTTACAAATAGAATCAGCGCAGTACCCCGCACATTCACCTTGTCGTCCTTCCCGTCGTCTGACAAATATTTCTCGGCGTATTGCAAGAAATTGCGCAAGAAAGGGTCTTCCGCTTGTGGAGAAAATCTCGTCAGATTGATGAACGCATGCATGATTGAACGCACAGCGGGACGATTTTCAGGTTTTTCCATAATCGACTTTAGCAGCGGCAAGGTCGAAGGATCGCGATAGGAAATAAGCGCACGCAACAGTTCCAAATATCTTTTCGCCTCACCATCTTCCTCATCAGGACCGTTCTTCTTATCCGGAACGCTCGCCCAAGCTTTGTTTTTATTCAGACGGTCAATTATTTTCGCCAGCACAGCAGGGCTCTGAAGCATCTGGAGCGAACTTCCGAGCGAAATTGAGAAGTTAAAATCCCGATTCTCAATAAGATCCAGAATTTGGTCGGCTGCGCCCATGCTTTTCATTTCTACCAGGGCATCAACGAGACGCATAGCTTCCGAGCTATAGTCATTGCGCTCGTCTCGATTTTTTGGTCTTGCAAGCCGCTGCAATTTCGCCCTTAACGCGGGCTCAAACCCAAGAAGCTTTAGCGAGGCAATTTTCTTGTACGCAGTGGTTCGCACCCATGGATTTGGATCATCAAGCCCTGCCGCCAAAGCGCTTTCCAGAGTGGCAACATCGAAGTCCTTTGCGTTGAGTTTCTCGATGCCTTTAATACGCAAGATGTGATCGCGGTGTTGCAACAAAGCAGACACTTCGGTCCGTGTGGAATTTCGATTCAGGGCAGCCTTGAAATCGTCCGAATTGATGATTGTCTTGGCTGTTTTTAGTTTAGTACCGTCATCAAGCACCGCCAAACCATTCACTTCGAAAGACCAGTTTCCGCAGACACCGCCCGTGTCGGGAGAGAGCGCAAGCGTGAAACTAAGATTTTCCCCAGGCGGAATAAGGACAAGCGGATCGGCACGAACAAGAGACTGCTGAACCCCCATCAGAGAAAACTCGATTCGATAATCGGCCAAAGAGCGAACCTTGGGTTCGCTCCCTGTATGCCCGCATTTAATCCCGCCGGCCACATCTTGATTGACGCCCATTTCTACGACGCGTCGGGCTGCGGTATCGGGATTGTGTACAGTGAGCTTAAGGACCAGCGTAGAACGATCTAGCTCACTCGAAACGAGTTCTACTTTGCTCAGTGCAACATGGCTTGTCAGCAACAAAAACGATGCGACCAAATAGTTGATTAGTTTAGACATGGCAAACACATAAATTGACCGAATCGTTTCTCATGAACGCGGCCTAACGTGGAAAATCACCGGACTGCGGGGCTTTTCGCGCAGCTCCTGAGAATTGTAGAAAAATCCGAAAACCCGGGGTCACAGAAAACCGAGGTCTTGCACTACGACACAATAAAAATATGCAAACCACAAAATGTTTGATTGCAAGTCTACCGACTTGGATCATCCCCCCATAGGCGGCAAGCATTATTGCATATGTCCTATAACTTTTCGCCAACACGAATCCCTGCCGCTGACCACTATTTATCCTAAACACACGACATCCCACCAAAACAGCGCCAAGTCGTCTATCACAAGCAACAAACCGTTTTTTACTCGCAGCTTGCCCTCCCCAAACGTACCGGCAATCGAATTTTTCCGACCAGCAAACCGCAAC
>JAVBXO010000172.1 GCA_030824535.1 Azonexus sp.
AAATTGGATCTTGTTCATCGACATGGCTTCATCCTCAGAAAAGCACCGAACACCATTTCAATCTAGACCCAAAAACCGCTTCCTGCCCTACTTAGCTGAGCTTTGTTGCTAATCAGGATTTGTTTTGTGCAATGGATTATCGAATTGAGCAATTGCACGCGGGATAAGTGTTGCGACCCAACAGTGATGGAAGATTTCGTCGCGCCCGCGTAGGCGGGTGCCCAGCTGGATTCCCGCCTACGCGGGAATGATGATCCACGGCCGTTGTGCGCTATTACTTAGGGTGCCTCAAGGTTTCCATCTGGCCATCCGCCTGGCGCTTTATCCCGACGATCCCGACGATCGCGGCTGAGCTTGTCGGGTTTGCTAAATTCTCGAGAAAACTTCTTTTATCGGTGATTTTGCCACCTGAGCTTGCTATCCTGTGTTTTTCGCTCACGCCCGGATTTCCACCATGTCCGCTCTTTCTTCTACCCGGCTTTCCTTTCTCGACCTCGTCGCCATCCGCGAAGGCGGCACGATTGCCGAGGCGCTGGCCATTTCGCTGCGCACCGCGCGCCATGCCGAGGCCTTGGGCTTCACCCGTTACTGGCTGGCCGAGCATCACAACTCGCCGGGCATCGCCAGTTCGGCGACGGCGGTGCTGGTCGGCTACATCGCTGGTGCTACGTCGACCATTCGCGTCGGTTCGGGCGGCATCATGCTGCCCAATCACGCGCCGCTGGTTGTCGCCGAAGCTTTCGGCACGCTCTCGGAACTGTATCCGGGACGTATTGAACTTGGCCTGGGCCGGGCGCCGGGCACTGATCAGGTGACGATGCGCGCCCTGCGCCGTGATCGCATCGAAACTGAAGACGATTTCCCGCGCGATGTCGCCGAACTGCAGCGCCTGCTCGGGCCGGCGCAAGCGGGACAGCGAGTCACGGCGATTCCCGGCGTTGGCACCGAAGTGCCGATCTGGATACTCGGCTCCAGCCTGTTTTCCGCCCGCCTCGCCGCCGAGCGCGGCCTGCCTTACGCCTTCGCCTCGCACTTCGCGCCGGGGCAGCTGCTCGAAGCCATCGAACTTTACCGCCGCAACTTCAAGCCTTCGGCCAAGCTGGCGCAGCCCTACGTGATCATCGGCGTGCCGGTCATCGCCGCGCCGACTGACGAAGAAGCCGACACCCTGGCGAGCAGCACTTTCCAGCGCGTGCTCGGCATCCTGGCCGGCAGCCGCCGGCCGCTGCAGCCGCCCGTCGCCAATCTGCTGTCAGCCTTGTCGCAACGTGAAATCGCCGGCATCAGCGACTTCCTCGCCGCCGCAGTGATTGGTGGCCCCGAGCGGGTGCGCCAGGGACTGGAGAAACTGCGCGAACTGACGGCCGCTGACGAAATGATGTTCGTCTCCGACATCTTCGACCCCGAACTGCGCCTGCGTTCGCTATCCATCGTCGCCGAGGTCTGCGCCAACTGAAAATCACCCCATTTTCACCTGCTACATCAAGCCATGCCTTGCCGCACAGGCGAACAGATCCGCCGGATTGTTCAGCCTGGGTTTTTCGAAAATCCGCGCCCGGTAGCGTGAGTTATTGGGCGATCTGGGTGACGCTGCGGCCTTGGGCGAGGCCTTGCAGGACTTGGGAAAAACGGGGCCGTAGCCCCGTTGACCGCAGATTTCAAGAAAAGCGGCTTACTTCACTTCCGGTTCGTCCTTCTTCTTGTCGTTGCCGGCAATGAAGGGGCTCCACGGTTGGGCCCTGACCGGGCCGGAGGTCTTCCAGACGACGTTGAACTGGCCGTCGGCCTTGACTTCGCCGATGAACACCGGCTTGTGCAGGTGGTGGTTCTTTTCGTCCATGGTCGCGGTGAAGCCGGACGGGGCCTTGAAGGTCTGGCCGGCCATGGCGGCGATGACCTTGTCGGTGTCGGTCGACTTGGCCTTTTCGACGGCCTGCGCCCACATGTGGATGCCGATGTAGGTGGCTTCCATCGGGTCGTTGGTGACGACGGTGTTGGCGTTCGGCAGCTTCTTCTTGGCGGCCCAGTCCTTGTACATCTTGATGAACTTGGTGTTTTCCGGGTTCTTCAGCGACTCGAAGTAGTTCCAGGCGGCGAGGTGGCCGACCAGCGGCTTGGCATCGACGCCGCGCAGTTCTTCTTCGCCGACCGAGAAGGCGACGACCGGCACATCGGTGGCCTTCAGGCCGGCGTTGCCCAGTTCCTTGTAGAAAGGCACGTTGGAGTCGCCATTGATCGTCGACACAACGGCGGTCTTCTTGCCTTCACCGGCGAACTTCTTGATCTTGGCGATGATGGTCTGGTAATCGCTGTGGCCGAACGGGGTGTACTCTTCCATGATGTCGGCGTCGGCCACGCCCTTGGACTTCAGGAAGGCGCGCAGGATCTTGTTGGTCGTGCGCGGATAGACGTAGTCGGTGCCGAGCAGCACGAAGCGCTTGGCTTCGCCGCCGTCCTTGGACATCAGGTATTCAACAGCCGGGATGGCTTGCTGGTTGGGGGCGGCGCCGGTGTAGAAAACGTTCTTTTCGAGTTCTTCACCTTCGTACTGCACCGGGTAGAACAGCATGCCGTTCAGTTCCTTGTAAACCGGCAGCACCGATTTGCGCGACACCGAGGTCCAGCAGCCGAAAGTCACCGCAACCTTGTCCTTGGTCAGCAACTGGCGGGCCTTTTCGGCGAACAGCGGCCAGTTGGACGCCGGGTCGACGACGACCGGCTCAAGCTTCTTGCCCATCACGCCGCCGGCCTTGTTGATTTCGTCGATGGTCATCAGCGCCGTTTCTTTGAGCGCGGTTTCCGAGATGGCCATGGTGCCGGACAGCGAGTGCAGGATGCCGACCTTGATCGTATCGGCGGCGTGGGCCGCCATGCCGATGGACGACAGGGCGGCGGCGAGGACGGTGGCCTTGATGAAATTGCGGCGATTGCTCATGGAAGCTCCTTGGACGTTGAGTACTTGGAATTAGGTAGTCGGATCTGCGTTGCTGCAGTGCAACGCCAGATTACGGCCGGGGTCCGCCATCAGAAATACGTTAGATTGCGTAGGAGTGCGTAGGGCTGCGTAGCCGTAGTTCCGGCGCACCCGGCCGGGAACGACTGCTGCGGTAGACGGTCTTTTTCAGGTGATTTTCAAATACCGCGCTGGCGGGATTTCAGAAGAAGTTGATTTGTCCACAAATGTCATTCCCGCGCAGGCGGGAATCCAGGAGACTCAATAAACTGGATCTCCGCTTGCGCGACGGTGACGATTTAATCAGCGCGTCCTTGAGGCATTTCAGACATTGATACGGAGTAAGCAATGCTCGAGCTTTACATCGGCAACAAGAACTACTCGTCGTGGTCGCTACGCACCTGGCTGCTGCTCAGGCACTTCGACATTCCTTTTACCGAACACCTGGTGTCTGTCGCCGGCCGCGACCACAACCCGGCCTTGAAGCTCATCGCCGGCAATGGCCGCGTGCCCAGTCTGCACGACGATGGTTTCCAGGTCTGGGAAAGCATCGCCATTGCCGAATACCTGGCCGAAAAATACCCGCAGATGTGGCCGAGCGATCCGAAAGCACGGGCCAGGGCGCGCAGCATCGCAGCCGAAATGCACGCTGGTTTCGCCAAACTGCGCACGGCGATGCCGATGAATCTCAAGCTGAAACTGCGCGGCAAACCGGCTGAAGCCGATGTCCAGCGCGACATCGACCGCATTGTCGAACTATGGACCGAAGCCCGGAGCCAGTTCGCCAGCGGCGACGGGCCATGGCTGTTCGGCGATTTCTCGGTCGCCGATGCGATGTACGCGCCGATTGCCTGGCGTCTGCACATCTACAACGTGTCTTTGCCGGCGGTCGCGGCCGCGTATCGCGACGCTCTGCTGGCGCATCCGGCGATGGTCGAATGGTATGAAGCCGCGCTGCTGGAGAGCGAGGCGCATGAGAAATACGACTGCCTGGCCGAGGTCTACGGCGGGGCGCGCTGATTTTGGCTGATTCTGCGGTCGACCGCAGAATCAGCCCGGTTTTCAAAGCAGTTCCTTGACCTTTCGGCCTGCCCGATCAGCCCTTCTTCTTGCTGCCGATCTTCGATTCCTGCCCGGCCATCAGCCGCTGGATGTTCTGCCAGTGCTTGCCGATCAGCGCCATGCCGAGGATGCCGACGATGACGGTCTGGTTGCTGCCGCCCTGCATCAGCGCCGAAATCACCGGCGCGGCGATGGCGGCGCTGATGGCGGCGAAGGAGGAATAGCGCGAGACATAGGCGACGAGCAGCCAGGTGCCGATAGTTGCCAGGCCAAGGATGGGGTCCAGCGCCAGCAGCACGCCGGCGGCGGTGGCGACGCCCTTGCCGCCCTTGAACTTGAGGAAAACGGGGTAAAGGTGGCCGAGGAAAACAGCCAGCGCGACGAGGGCGACGACGGTGTCGGAAAGCCCGATCTGCTGGGCGACGATCACCGCCAGCGTGCCCTTCAGCGCATCGCCGATCAACGTAAACAGCGCCGCTTTCTTGTTGCCGCTGCGCAGCACATTGGTCGCGCCGGGATTGCCCGAGCCGTAGCTGCGCGGGTCAGCCAGGCCAAAGACCTTGGAAGAAATCATGGCGAAGGGAATGGAGCCAAGCAGGTAAGCGGCGAGAAGGGCGAGGGCGGTTGGCATGGTCGGCGAGTTGAGAGGGTGAACCGGGAGCGGGATGTAGTCAGTCGAGAACAGGGCCTCGGCCAGGCAAAAGATCGATGGACCGGCGTTCACCGTGCTGGCAGGGCGAAAGCAGGCCGGTAGGGTACAATCGCGGCGAATTTTACCCCCGTGTTACGGTCGACCGCCAAATGGACATTATTTTCATCGAAGAACTGCGCGCAGAAACGTGGATAGGCATCTATCCGCGTGAAAAAGCCATGCCGCAGACGGTCGAAATCTCGCTGCACATCGGCGTCTCCACCGCCTCCGCCGGCGCCAGTGACGACATCCGCGACACCGTGGACTACGCCGTCGTCGTCGAACGCCTGCGCGCCGACCTCTCGGCCAGCCACTTCAACCTGCTCGAAAAACTCACCGAGCACATCGCCACCTTCATGCTCGAAAACTTCGCCGCCCAATGGGTCCGCGTCTCCGTCGCCAAACTCGGCATGATGCCGGGCGTCAAGCGGGTCGGCGTGATTATTGAGCGGTCGATCTAGTGAACGGCTACCCGCCGCGTGCGGCGGGCGGATAGCTGTTGATTTTTACCCTTCCGCGCGGCGTCAGCAGTTCGAGAGCCAGGCTCGTTTGCTCGGCCAGCGCAAAGCTCATGCAGCGATTTGCCGGGGCTTCCGAATCCCAGCCCAGCGCCGACAATTGCGCCTGCAATGCGCCCATGTCGGGATGCGCCAGATGGAAGTGCTCAAGACGAATGCCGACATCGGTCATGCGCCCGAGCGGACTGCCCATGCTGCCCCAGTCGATCAGCGCCGGGAAAACTCCCTCCGCACTCGCTTCGCCATCCAGGCACAGGGAAAAATGCCAGCGCAGATGGTCGCGAGTGACTTCGATGGTCTCCATCGCCGGCATGGGCAATTCCCTTTGCGCCAGGCCGGGCAGGCAGGCGACCCAGGCATACAGCCGGGGGCCAGCATCGAGCCAGCCCTCCGCCAGCAGCCGATCCAGCGCAAACCAGCGTTGCCGCTTCGGCCGGGGCGCTTGCGGGTCAATGGCAATGAACTCAAGAAACACCTCATCCGCAATCCGGGTCAGCAGATTGTGCGTTCCCATCAAGGGATGGCACCCACCAGCGGGTAAGGCAACGCCAAACATGCGGGCAGCGTAGTCCTGGGCCTGCATCAGGGATTTGGCGACGAAAGTGATGTGATCGATTTGCATGGGAAGTCTCGAACTCTCGTCGCCCCATCCCTTCCTGAATGAGGCCAGAAATAGCCTGGCGATGGCGTAATACTGCGGTCAACGGCAAATCAACGAGGGTTTTCATCTGCGGAAAAGGGGGCGTACGACGCTTGCCGGGAAGTAATTTAGCCGTGATTTGATCGTGGCAAAGGAGCGTGAGTATGCCCGCTGACAGGGGGACCGTGGAAATGCATGGAAAGAACACTGGCGCGAGCGATATTGCAAAAAAATACATTCGGCAGCGAGCGCAAATGCATAAAAAGCCTCGCTGGTATTTTCTGAGCTGCCTGTCCGGCAGTGAGCTTGACGTATTGCTGCACGGTGGCTTGCAGCTTTTTCTGAGCTGCCTGTTCAGCAGTGAGCTAGATCATATCTGATCTACCAGTCTAATTTTAAAGAGATTCCAGCCAATTCACCGCTTTCTTCCTGTTTTTCACGCCTCCGCTAAGTCATTGATTTTTTGAGGGGGAAAATCCCCCTCAAAAAAGGCTTCAAAACCAGGGAATGCTGGCTTCGTTGCTCAGGCCGTAGGCGGTGAAACTGCCGGGGCTGATTTCCTGTTGCAGCGGCAGGTGTTCGATGAACAGGCGGAACTGTTGGTGCGTGCTGTGGCTGGCAACGGCCAAGGAGGGCAGAGCGAGTTTTTCGGCGGCGCTGTTGGGGGATGGCAGTGGCGGCAGCTACCGGGCTGCTTTTGGCTTGCACGTAGCGGACGATGCGATGTTTGGTATCGGGTTGATGGCGATGGGGGCGAGGTGGTCGTGTATGCCTTGCGGTCAGTTGCTGAGCATCAGGTCTTCCGATCACCGGCCTGCCCTGCACGCACGCAGCCGGCTGCCGAGTTCGCACTGTCAAGGAACTGGATCCCTGCCCCCGTTCAAGCCGGGGGCAGGCTCAGTCTTTCCTTACAGAATGACCGCCAGCTCTTCGCGGTGCTCCAGTTCGTGGCGGAAATCGAGCATTTCCAGGCCCAGTGCGTCGCGGGCCGAGAGCACGCCAATCGGGCGGCCGTCGTCGAGGATGACCGGCATGTGGCGGAAGCCGCCTTCGTACATCAGGTGCAGGGCGTGACCAAACGGGGCTTCTGGGCCGATGGTTTGCGGATTGGCGGTCATCACCGTGCCGATGGCCGTGGTGTTGGCGTCCAGCGCCTCGGCCAGCACCTTGAAGGCCAGATCGCGTTCGGTGACGATGCCGATCAGCTTGCCGTCCTCGGGGGAAACAACGAGTACGGCACCTTCATGGTTCTCCTTCATGTGCGCGGCGACGGCATGGACGCTTTTCTCGGGGGTTGAAATCAGGAAATTGCGGCTCTGAATGATCTTGATCGTAGCTCGGTTAGGCATGCTTCATCTCCTTGGGGTTGGTTGGGCATTCCCCTGAGTGACTGCTGCCGCCCGGCAAAAGTTCTTTTATTTTCGATACGGTAAATTTATTCATCAATCAGTAAAAGCGCGCCGGGCTCGCTCGCGTGGCGAAACACCGGACGAACCCGGTGCTCGGCGTGCAGCTTGGGGTTCCGCGCGCTGGCGTGATCCAGCCGGGGGGAGAGCGCGAGCCTCAGCCCTTGAGCGCCGCTTCGACCGGTCTGGCGTTCAGCGTGCGCAGGATGTCGTGCGGATGGATGCCAACGAGGTAGCCGCGCCGGCCGCCGTTGATGTAGATCAGCGGCAGGTCGAGGATGGTCTTTTCGATGAACACCGGCATGGCTTTCTTGGTGCCGAAGGGGCTGGTGCCACCGACGAGAAAGCCGGTGTGGCGGTTGGCAACTTCCGGCTTGCAGGGTTCGACCTTCTTGCAGCCGATCTGCCGCGCCAGTTCCTTGGTCGATACCTTGCAGTCGCCATGCATCAGCACGATCAGCGGCTTGGCGTTCTCGTCCTCGAAAATCAGCGTCTTGACCACGGCGTGCTCATCAACATTCAACTCGCGCGCCGACACCTTGGTGCCGCCATGTTCCTCATAGGCGTAAAGGTGATTGGAAAACGCCACCTTGTGACTCTTGAGAAACTTGGTGGCCTGGGTTTCGGGGGCGTGGTCGGTTTTGCTCATGGCGCGCATTTTAACGTAGCTGTGCTTTCCGCTGAATGCCTGGAAAGACCCCGAAAAGCTGACCACTCATCGTTTCATCGCCACCGGCGACCCAGTGCAATGCCTTCGGGCTATCCTGCCTGATTACCATTGGCACATCATCATTAAACCAAAGGGGAAAAACATGAACGGGACGATTAATTCGAGTGCTTGGCTGCTGGGCAGCGAGGGCGATGATGTGCTGCAGTTTAACTATGACTCCTATTGGAGTGATGGCCTGCGGGGCATCGATGGGCTGGCGGGGACGGACACCCTGCAGCTTGTGTGGGATAGCATTTCCTATCAACCGGCATTGATGCTGAACAGTGTCGAAAAAATCCAGATTGACCTGGCGGTAAGCGAATTCGCTGGACCTACATCCTATGTCCTGAGCAGTGACACATTTGCGGGAGAGGGCACGGTCAAGTTTCTGAACTTGGTGAGCAATCCCGTGCCGCCAAGCGATCAGTCGGCAGGGTCCCCCTTCCAGTTTTGCGTGCTGGGCGATGCCCTGTCCGGATTCGCCGAAGGGATGTCGGGCCAGGTGGTGCTGAACGGGAGCAATGATCATCTGCTTCTTGACTTCAGCGAATTGCCCGCCGGTTCCGTCCGTGTCGAATCAATGCCTTGGGAAAAGGCGATTGCAGTGTCTTCGGCGGGTCGCTCCCTGCAAATAAAGGGATACGAAGCGCTCGAACTCTTTCTCGGGGGCGGTGCTGATGCCCTGTTCCTCGACGGGCCTGTTGGTAATTTTTTCAATCTGCCGGGGCTGGTCGATACCGGCGCGGGCAATGACTCAGTGAGCTACGCTGGCAGCGGGGGAATGCATCTGCTGACGGGGGAAGGCGATGACTTTATCTCTATAAGCGCCGCCTCGCTGGACATGAAGGTCTGGCTTGGGGTGGGTAATGACGACGTGTGGTCCGAGGGCAGTGGTGGTCAGTATTTTGGCGGTGCCGGGGACGATTCGCTGCAGATTACCGCTGATTTCGGACTATCACGGGTCGATGCGGGCAGCGGCAATGACGAGGTGATTGTCATGGGTGGCGGCGAGGCACTGATCATCGGGGGGGCAGGCGCGGACCATCTGACTCTGGAATATGGCCATGCCCTGGGCGGTAGCGGGAACGACGCAATTACCGCTGGATGGGGAACGCTGGAGGGAGGCGCTGGGGACGACTACCTATATATGATGGAAATTAGCGCCGTATCTCTGGGGCAATCAGGTATTTGCAATGGTGGTGCGGGTAATGATTTTCTGGAAGTGATTGGTAGCGTTGGCAAAAGCATTCAGCTCGATGGCGGGAGCGGTAATGATTTTCTGGTCTTGGAAAATTCAGCGGGATGTGAGGCCGCTTTACAGGGCGCTGCGGGTGATGACCTGATCATGCTTCCTTCTGAAGATGTCGCGGGGAGCGATCCGGGATTGTTGGTGAACGGGGGGGGCGGCAATGACCTGATCGGTGGTTCCAATAATTCGGATACGCTGCAGGGAGGCGCAGGGAACGATTTCCTGCGCGATGCCGGGGTCGATGCTTCCTGGAATCTGTCGAACTACAACACGCCGGCAATGCAGTGGTGGATCACGAATCTCCCGGGATCGCATGCCGGCTGGGGTAACGACGTCCTCATCGGCGGCCTGGGCAATGACACCCTGAGTGGTGGCCTGGGCATGGACAAGCTGATCGGCGGCGCCGGGCAGGATCGCTTCCTGTTTGAAACGACACCGGCGGCGGACAACGTCGACCGCGTTGTCGATTTCGTCCCCGGCGAGGATGTCCTGCTGCTCGACGCGACGATCTACACGGCGCTGGGCTTGAGCGGCACGACTAGCGGTGAAATGCTGCCCGACCTCTTGTTTACTGTAGGCAAGGCGGCCACCACCGCCGAACAGCGCCTGATCTTCAATGCCAATACCCACCTGCTTTCCTACGACGCCGATGGCAATGGCAGCGGCGAGGCGGTGCCAATCGCCGTGATCGGTGGCAAGGCGGTGCTGTCAGCCAGCGACTTGCTGGTGCTGGCCTGAGCGACATTCCCGCCAGGGGAAGTGCTGGCGGGCAAGGGAAATGCAATTTATTTTTTAAATCTGGAGATAAAAATGAGCGGGACGATTAATTCGCAAGGCTGGCTGCTGGGTACTGACGGTGACGACGTTTTATCCTTGTCGGGGTCGGTGCTACATCCGGTGATCGATGGTTTTGCGGGCTATGACACGCTGCTTGCTTCCCTCTCCTCGGATCTGCTTGCCCCAGTGTACGGTAATAGCAACGCGCCATGGACGACTGTGCGCAATGTCGAATCGCTGGAGCTGACGCTTTATGACCTGGATGGGGCGGGGGGATATGACAGCTTCAATTTTACTGAAAACATGTCTTTCTTTAATTCGGACATCCAGCATTTGCGCATTGCCACGCCCATGCCCAGCGTGTCGGCAGAACAAAGCGCGTATGTACCACCCTTCACTTTCACCGTGACCGGGGGCAGCCTGGCGCAATTTGCCGCTGATTTCAGTGGCGCCATCGAATTGAATGGCTACCAGGATCACCTGGTGCTGGATTTCACTCAGGTCTCGCCCAGTTGGCTTTTCCAGGAACGTGTTGCGGGTGGTGAACTGACGCTCACGGAAGGTAGTCGGACACTGACATTCACGGGTTATGAAGTGCTCGACATCTTTTATGGGGACGATAACGATGAATTGTGGACTACCTGGGACTATCCCTATGACAATTCCCGGATTGGGGTGATTGATACTGGGGCCGGGGATGACAGTGTCGATTATTCGAGCACAGGTGGAACGATTTTGACCGGCGAAGGAAACGATTGGGTCAGTCTGGATAATCTTGTCTTTGGCGCGACCGTGGATCTGGGCGAGGGTGACGACGAAGTGAGGTCGGTAGGTCAGCAATGCCGCATTTTCGGTCGTGGCGGCAATGACAGCATCGAAGGCAATGGCACCGACTGGATTAACGGTGGTGCGGGCAATGATCACCTGGTCAACGGAAAGATGATGCAGGGCGGTGCGGGTAACGATGTCTTCGAATTTCTCGGCGATTTTGCCGCGAGCGTCTACGGCGGGGCGGGAAATGACAGGGTGCTGAATTCCTGGGGCGACTACACCAGAACGCTGGACGGCGGGAGTGGCGATGACTATATCCAGGCGGCAATTGGTGGGGATAGTTCGATTTCCGGCGGCGCAGGCCGGGATGCCATCGATGTTCATATTAACGGTCAAGCTGGCTTGGATTCCCGCGTCGACGGGGGAGCGGGGGACGATCTGATCGGGATTGACTATACGCTGAGCAAAGGCGCTCTCGTCACAGATGTTCTCGGCGGGGCGGGGAATGATTTGATCCTGTTCTCGAACTGGCCGGGTGACAGTACGTTCGCTTTGCTGCCGGGTGCTGAAGTTGACGGTGGGGCCGGCAAGGATCTGATTGGCGGCTCGGTCGGCGGCGATACCCTGAAGGGAGGCGCTGGCGATGATTATATTTCCGACGATGGCTTTGGTGCCGCATGGAATCAGGAAGCGACCTACAACACCAGCGACATGCTGGCTGTGCTGTCGACTATCGCA
>JAVBXO010000167.1 GCA_030824535.1 Azonexus sp.
TGGTGCGCCCGGAGCGATTCGAACGCCCGACCCTCTGGTTCGTAGCCAGATACTCTATCCAACTGAGCTACGGGCGCACTGTCAGAGCGCTGCATTATAGAGAGTTTTTTTGAAAAAGCCAGAGTTTTTTGAAGTTTTTTTAAAATCGGGGCTGTGAACGGGAAAGGGCCGATGTTTTGGCATCGGCCCTTAGTCATGAAGTTGGTGTCCCCAACACGATTCGAACGTGTGCGACCCCTTCCTCATTTAGTCAGCAGTTAAATCAAGCCCTCGTTGCCCGTCTATCCGAAATGCAGATGCATCAAATCCATCCACAAGTTTGATGGCCCTGGTCTTTGTTGCACCTGTTGATTTCAATCGTTCGCAATACTTATGAAGCGTAGAGGCATCTTCGGTAATGAGGAATGCAATATCCTCATGGCACGTTTGTGCGATTAATTTCACATCATCACGCACCACATGACGCTTGTCCCCATCATCTCGCTGCCCAAGCAGATTCCACAATCGTGCGGCTTCTTTTCCATGCGGGATGTTGAATGGGATATGGCGAAAATTTTTCAGCGGAAGGTCGGTAATGGCTTGCTTGATTCCAAATTCGGCGGCAACGATAGCCGAAAAATACATTGGAACCTGCTGTTCCAGCATCAAGCGATAATACTCGGCAGCGATTTCGTGGTTCGGCCGGGTTTGATCAACGAGGGAAATCAGAAAACTCGTGTCCAGCAATACCGATGCCGTCATGCGCGGCCACCTCGTAAGTCTTCAAGCCATTCGGTCGCGTTGGGTATGCCTGACCATGCTGCTGTTCCCCGTTGCACCATTTTCTTAAACTCGACCTCATCGTAGGATGGGTGGTGTTCCTCGAAAGCCAGCAGGTTGGGATTGCGAATGGCCCCTGTTAGCAGGTTCTCTTCGGCAGTAATGTGTAACAAAGCAGACCGATACAAACGGTTGTGCTCTTCCTGTGCCAGCAGGCTCTGTGAAGTAGCTACTTTTAATGTGGTGCCGTCATCCATTTCAAGATGGACGTTCGCCTTGGTTTTTCCACCCCAATCCACTACCTTGCCATGAATGTATTTCTCGACTGCCACCCAAGTCTCCTCTAATTTGCGGAAATCGGACGACGAATCTACCGTGAGACTCAATTGTGCAGAAAAGTCGGCAATCCGGTATTTTCGATTCGGGTTTTGCCGGGCAACGGTTTGCCAGCGTTCGACAACAGCAGCACGCTTTACGTCAATCAGGCTAAGTGAGTCGGGCGACTGCAAGCGGTCAAGGTCGGCCCACAAAGTCGTGGCTGCAATCAGACCAGTAGCAACCAGCGCCAACGAACCTTCCTCAATAGAAATAAGAACCTCTGCCGGATCAACCTCCTGACCAGAACCTTTGAGAAAGTCGCTGACATCTTTCTGAAAGTCACCCAACAGGTTCAACGGAACGTGCTTAGGCCCGACCTCTGCATCGTCGATGCGGTCACTGACAGCAAAGCGAAGTTCGTTGATTGGGTTCATGTTTGGATTTTATGTCTTAGGGGCTTTTTCGTCATCCAGAATTTCCAGTGCCACCAAAGTGTCGAAAGTGGTAGTGCTTCGTAGTGCCGGTCACGGATGGCTTTCGTGACGGGAAAATTGAGGCAAGCCCTATTTGCTTGTAGAATCCGACCCCTGCCTCCGTAGTTGAATGGATACAACAACTCCCTCCTAGAGTAAAATTGGGCACTAGCAAGCGAAAGCGGCTGCGTGAATCGAGTCAAAGTCGGTGAAACCTTTGGGGGTAAAACCTCGTGGCAATACCGAGCGAAGCCTGGATTTTCAGGAACGTGTAGAGACTAGACGGCTCGGACCTAACGGGATGTATAAAACCTATGGTCAAGGTATAGTCCAGACCACGAACACAACTTTTATGTTGTGGCGGCGAAAGTCGAAGTGGTATCGAAGGAGTAGGTACAGGTTCGATTCCTGTCGGGGGCACCACATTGATTCGTGCGAAAAGGGGCTAACTAGCCCCTTTTTCGCGTCTTGAAATTCTCTCAAGCCTGCCATGGCCGGCGGGGTTTGGGACGCTTGCCTGTGACTTGTCCGGCTTTCTGGCCGGCTGGCTGCGATAGATCGCTACGGCGCGACGCCTAGCGGCTAGAATCGCTGCCTGCCTTTAAATGCGCGCTAGCCTCCGGTAATGCGCCCCCCGCTGATCATGCCTTATTTAAAACTCAACGACGCCTGTCTTGCCTATGGCCATGTGCCGCTTCTCGATCAGGCCGATTTCCAGCTCGACCCGGGCGAACGCGTCGCGCTGATCGGCCGCAACGGCACTGGCAAATCCTCGCTGCTCGCGGCGATGGCCGCCGGTAGTGGCAAGGGCCGGCTCGACGACGGCGAAGTCTGGGTGCAGCCCGGCATCCGCGTCGGCTACGTGCCGCAGGAGCCGCCGTTTGATCCGGAAATGAATGTCTTCCAGGCGGTGGTCTCGGGCATGGGCGAAACTTCGGCGCTGCTTGCTGAATATCACCTGGTCTCGCATCGCCTCGGTGAGGATGGTGGCGATCATGAAGCTTTGATGGCGCGCATGTCGGAGCTCCAGCACGAACTCGAATCGCGCGGCGCCTGGGCTTATGAAGCCCAGGCCGAACGCGTCATCGCCCGTTTCAGCCTTGATCCCGAAGCGCGGGTCGGCAGCCTGTCCGGCGGCCAGAAAAAACGTCTGGCCTTGGCGCAGGCATTGGCCGTCGCGCCCGAGGTGCTGTTGCTTGACGAGCCGACCAATCACCTGGACATCGCCGCCATCGAATGGCTGGAAACCTTACTCATCGAATCGGGCGTGACACTGTTTTTCGTGACCCACGACCGTTCCTTCCTCGACCGCGTGTGTACCCGCATCGTCGAACTGGATCGCGGCAAGCTGGCGAGTTTTCCCGGCAACTTTACGCAATACCAGCAGCGCAAGGAGGCGATGCTGCATGAAGAGTCGCTGGCCAATGCCCGCGCTGACAAGCTGCTCAAGGAAGAAGAGGTGTGGATCAGGAAGGGCGTCGAAGCCCGCCGCACCCGCGCCGTTTTCCGCGTCCAGCGCCTCGATCAGTTGCGCGCCGAGCGCCAGGCCCGGCGCGAACGCATGGGCAAGGTCAATCTGCAGCTCGACGCTGGCGACAAGAGCGGCAAGCTGGTGGCCGAACTCGAACATGTGTTCAAGTCCTTCGGCGCGCGTTCCATCGTCAAGGATTTTTCGACGCGCATCCAGCGCGGCGACAAGATCGGCCTGATCGGCCCTAATGGCGCCGGCAAGACGACATTGCTGAGGCTGATTCTCGGCGAACTGCAGGCCGATGCCGGCATCGTGCGCCAGGGCACGAAGATGGAAATTGCCTACTTCGACCAGTTTCGTACGCAGCTCAACCCGGATTCAACGCTGTCCGACGTGATTTCGCCGGGTTCCGACTGGGTCGAAATCGGCGGCGCGAAAAAGCACGTCATTGGCTATCTCGAAGACTTCCTGTTTGCCCCGGAGCGTGCCCGTTCGCCGGTCAGTTCCCTGTCCGGCGGCGAGCGCAACCGCCTGCTGCTGGCCCGTCTGTTTGCCAAGCCAGCCAATGTGCTGGTGCTTGACGAACCGACCAACGACCTCGACATCGAAACCCTGGAACTGCTCGAACAACTGTTGCAGGACTACGACGGCACCATTTTTCTCGTCAGCCATGACCGGACCTTCCTCGACAATGTCGTCACCCAGACCATCGCCGCCGAAGGTGAGGGCGGCTGGAAGGAATACGCCGGCGGTTACAGCGACTGGGCCAATTACCAGGCCAGTGTCGCCAAGCTGGCCGAAAAGCCGAAAGCCGACGTCAAGGCTGCCGCCAAGCCAGTTGAGGCAGCCAAGCCCAAGGTCGATAAATTGTCGTGGAAAGAGCAGCGCGAGCTCGAAGCCCTGCCCGGCAAGATCGCCGCGCTGGAAGCTGAGCAGGGCACCTTGAGCGCCAGGCTGGAAGATCCCGCGCTGTACCAGAGCGACCCCAAGGGCGCGCAGACGGCGGCGGATCGTCTGGCGGCCATCGACGACGAATTGATGGGCCTGCTCGAACGTTGGGAAGTGCTTGAGTCACGCGCCGGGAACCCGGCCTGAAGCGGAAGGCTCCAAGCCTGTCTTCGGGAGTATTGATGAGCTTGCACAAGCAACCGTGGCGAACGCCGCTGGTGATTCTCGTCGTCGGCTGCGTCATCCTGACCCTGGCGATGGGCGTGCGCCACACCGCCGGGCTCTTTTTGCAGCCGATGACTGCCAGTCATGGCTGGACGCGCGAAACTTTTTCGTTTGCCATCGCGCTGCAAAATCTCGTCTGGGGGCTGGCTTCGCCCTTTTCCGGCGCGGTCGCCGACCGCTACGGCGCCGGGCGCACGGTGGCGATTGCCGCCTTGCTCTACGCCCTGGGGCTGGTGCTGATGTCGCAGGCGGTGTCGCCGCTGTCCTTCGATTTTTCGGCTGGCATCCTGATCGGCCTGGGGCTGTCGGGGACGACTTTCGCGGTGATCATGGGCGTCATCAGCCGCCATACGACACCCGAACGGCGCAGCCTGGCGCTGGGCATTGCCGGCGCTGGCGGCTCGTTTGGCCAGTTCGGCGTGCTGCCACTGGGGCAGGCCTTCATCACTGGCTACGGCTGGGAAATCGCGCTGATGCTGCTGGCGCTGGGCATCGGCCTGATCGTGCCGCTGGCCTGGGCGATGGCCGACGGCCATAAACCAGCGAGCGGCGGCGGCCAGTCGGCGGGCGAGGCGCTGCGCGAAGCGGGCGGGCAAAAAAGCTTTCACTACCTGTTCTGGGGCTATTTCGTCTGTGGCTTCCAGACTGCCTTCATCATGCTGCACTTGCCGGCTTACCTGGTCGATGGCGGGCTTTCGGCGAATGTTGGCATGACGGCCGTGGCCCTGATCGGCCTGTTCAACATCTTCGGCTCCTTCCTTTTCGGTTGGGCCGGCGGGCGGCGCAGTAAAAAGAACTTGCTGGTGCTGATCTACAGCACGCGCGCTGTGGTCATCCTGATTTTCATGCTGATTCCACTGTCCACCGCAACAGCGTGGATTTTCGCCGCCGCCATCGGCGTGCTGTGGCTGGCGACGGTGCCGCTGACCAATGGCCTGATCGCGCAGATTTTCGGCCTGCGCTACATGTCCATGCTCACCGGCCTGGTCTTCCTCGGCCACCAGCTCGGCAGCTTCCTCGGCGCCTGGCTGGGCGGGCGGATTTTTGATGAAACCGGCTCCTATACGCTGGCCTGGAGCATCTCCATCGGCCTTTCAGTCGTGGCAACAATCTGCTCCTGGCCCATCGACGAACGCCCCTTGCTGCGTGAGGTCACCGCATGAGCCCGCACTGGCGCTACTTCCTCGCCGGCATCGCCGCCGCCTTGGCTATCGCCCTGCTGATCCTGATTTTTCTCGCTTACCAGCAGCCGGAATTGCTGCTGGATTGGGTCAATCTGCGTTATTGCGGTTGACCGCCTGAAAAGGGCAATTTTCAGGTTTGGCGCCATGGCAGCCTTCCTTGATTTTATGCACCCCGGTCTTGTTCGGGACGGAAATATAGTTTCTGTTGTTTTGAAATACGCCTGACGTGTTTTCTGAAAGCCTGCCCATGCCGTCCCTCCGCTCCGCCATTCTTGCCTTGTTTTTTGCCCTGACGCTGCCTGCCTGTTCAACGGCACCGCCCGAAGGCCTGCATCCGGTGACTGCGTTCGACATCAATCGCTATCTCGGGCAGTGGTATGAAATCGCCCGCCTTGATCATTCTTTCGAACGCGGCATGAGCGACGTCAATGCCACCTACCAGTTGCAGGACGACGGCAGCGTCAAGGTCATTAACCGGGGTTACAACACGCAGCGGCAGGCGTGGAAAGAGGCCATTGGTCGTGCGCTGTTCATCGGCGACAGCAGCACCGCGTCGCTGAAAGTGTCGTTTTTTGGCCCCTTCTACGGTGGCTATCATGTGATAGCACTCGATCAGCAGAACTATCGCTGGTCGCTCGTCGCCGGGCCGGATCGTGATTATTTGTGGATTCTTGCCCGCGACAAGACGCTGCCGGCCGAGGTTCGCGAGCAACTGCTCGCTCAGGCGCGGGCGGCTGGTTTTGCTACCGACCAGCTGATCTGGGTCGAGCACAAGCGTACTGATACGAATTGAGTTGGCTGGGTTGGCTGGGTTGACGGATGCGCGCCACGAAAAAATCCGATCTGCCGGGCAAAATCTGCCATTCCTGCGGTCGACCATGGTTTTGGCACAAAAAATGGGCTGCAGTCTGGGCTGCGCTCAGGTATTGCGCCGAACCTTGCCGGGTAAAATCGCCGGGGGAAATCATGAGCACGCGGCGGCTGATGCCTGGCGAGCAGCGCAATTTCCGGAAAGTTTCGATTCCCCAAGCACATCCCTACGTTCGCTAGCGCACAGACCCTAGGTTTGCCAGTGAGCATATTTACACCGACGGATGGGAGCAGATCCCTGCGCTTTGGCGAGCTGCTTCGGCGCAATTGATGTCGCCAAGCTCCGCAGAATGTACGACCGAGGGAATCCCCATGAAAAAGCCGGACGCCACGCCCGACAAGGCAGGCGCACATCGCCTACGCCAGTCCGCCCTGCGGAGGAAGACCGGGGCCCTTCAGATCCACGCGCTGGAACAGGCGAAAGCAGCCTTGCTGGAGAGCGCCAGTTTTCTCAATACCTTGCTCGAATCGATGCCGATGCCGGTTTTCTACAAGGATACGAAGGGCCGCTATATCGGCATGAACAAGGCCTTCGAACTGTTGAACGGCAAACCGCGTGAAGAATTGCTCGGCAGATGCATGGCCGACTTTGCGCCGCCCGATCTGGCGAGGATCTATAAAGCCAAGGATGCGGAGCTCTGGGAAAACCCCGGGGTACAGATTTTCGAGTCAAAAATGCTGGGCGCCTGGGGCACGATGCATGACGTGGTTTTTCACAAGGCGACGTTTACCAATGCCGCCGGCGAAGTTGGTGGTCTGATCGGCGTCGTGCTCGACATCACGGCGCGCAAGCAGGCCGAAGAGGCGCTGCAGAAAGCCGGCGCCTTGCAGAGCGCGATCTTCAATAGTGCCAATTTCTCGAGCATCGCTACCGACGCCGAGGGCGTGATCCAGATTTTTAACGTCGGTGCCGAACGGATGCTGGGCTATACGGCGGCGGAGGTCATGAACAAGGTCACGCCGGCCGATATTTCCGATCCGCAGGAAGTGATCGTTCGCGCCAAGGCGCTGAGCATCGAACTGGAAACGCCAATTGCCCCCGGTTTCGAGGCGCTGGTTTTCAAGGCCTTGCGCGGCATTGAGGATATTTACGAACTGACCTATATCCGCAAGGATGGCAGTCGCTTCCCGGCCATTGTCTCGGTTACGGCCTTGCGCGATGCGCAGGACGGGATCATCGGCTATCTGCTGATCGGCACCGACAACAGCGCCCGCAAACAGGCGGAAGAGGCTCTGCTGAAGGCCGGGGCCTTGCAGAGCGCGATTTTCAACAGCGCGAATTTTTCGAGCATCGCCACCGACGCCAAAGGTGTGATCCAGATTTTCAACGTCGGCGCCGAACGGATGCTTGGGTATTCGGCGGCGGAAGTCATGAACAAGGTCACGCCGGCTGACATTTCTGATCCGCAGGAAGTCATTGCCCGCGCCAAAGCGCTCAGCGGCGAGCTGCAAACCTCGATTGCCCCCGGTTTCGAGGCGCTGGTTTTCAAGGCGTCGCGCGGGATCGAGGATATTTACGAGCTGACCTACATCCGCAAGGACGGCAGCCGCTTTCCGGCGGTGGTCTCGGTGACGGCGCTGCGCGATGCCCAGGACGCGATCATCGGTTATCTGCTGATCGGCACTGACAATACGGCGCGCAAGGAAATCGAGGCCGAGCAGAAACAACTGGCCCAGCGCCTGCGCGACCATCAGTTCTATACCCGTTCATTGTTTGAATCGAACGTCGATGCGCTGATGACCACCGATCCCTCGGGCATCATCACCGACGTTAACAAGCAGATGGAGGCGCTGACCGACTGCACCCGCGATGAATTGATCGGCGCCCCGTTCCGCAGCTACTTCACCGATCCCGAGCGGGCCGAAATGAGCATCAAGCTGGTATTGAGCGAAAAGAAGGTCACCAACTACGAGCTGACGGCGCGTACCCGTGACGCCAAGGAAACGGTGGTGTCTTTTAACGCGACGACTTTCTATGACCGGGACAGGAAATTGCAAGGCGTATTCGCCGCCGCCCGCGACATTACCGAGCGCAAACGCCTTGATCAGGTGCTGCAGGAAAAAAACATCGAACTGGAAAACGCCAAGTCGGTGGCTGAAAAGGCCAATCTCGCCAAATCGGAATTCCTGGCAACGATGAGCCACGAGATCCGCACGCCGATGAATGGCGTCATCGGCATGATCGACGTCTTGCAGCAAAGCAGCCTGAATGGCCCGCAGATGGAAATGGCCAACATCATCCACGACTCGGCCTTCGCGCTGCTGGCGGTGATCAACGACATTCTCGATTTCTCCAAGATCGAGGCCGGCAAGCTGCAGATCGAATCGGTGACGATGAATGTCGCCGACGTCGTTGAAAAAGTCTGCGAGATCATGGATCGCATGGCGGTCAAGAAAAATGTCCAGCTGACGCTGTTTACCGATCCCTTGATTCCTCTCGATCTGCTCGGCGATCCGGGAAGGCTGCGCCAGATCCTGATCAACCTCACCAATAACGCCATCAAGTTTTCCAGCCTGAAACAACGGGCAGGGCGGGTTTCCGTTCGCGCCTTGCTGGTAGAGAGAAACGAGGAGCGCGTCGTTCTGGAGTTTCAGGTCGTCGACAACGGTATCGGTATTGATGACGCCACGCTGGCACGGCTGTTTTCGCCATTTATCCAGGCCGACACATCGACCACGCGCAACTACGGCGGTACCGGGCTTGGCCTGGCTATCTCACGGCAGCTGGCCAACATCATGGCGGGTGAAATCCTGGTCGATAGCGAGCCGGACAAGGGCTCGCAATTTACCGTGCGGATTCCGTTCCTGGTGCCGGGAGGTGCGCAGCATGAAGCCGTGCTGACGCCCGCGCCACTGGTCGCCGGGCTGACTTGTCTGGTGGTCGATTGCCATGACGGGATTGCCGGCGACCTAGTGACGTATCTGGCGCACGACCAGGTGCTCGTCGAGTGGACCAGCGATCTGGCCTATGCCAAGCAATGGATCGTCAGTCGTCCGCCGGGCCGGGCCGTGGTGGTGGTCGACACCCGGATGGCCAGCCCGCCGCTGGATGATTTGTACGATAGCGCCCGCGCTAACCGGGACAGCGACGTCCATCTCGTCGTGATCGGGCGTGGCCCGCGTCAGGGCGCGCGCATTGAGGAGGCCAATCTGGTCTCGGTCGATGGCAACATTCTGACTCACCGGGCGCTGCTCAACGCGGTGGCGATTGCCGCCGGCCGGGCCGTTGTGCCTGATCCGGACAGTTCGAGCAGTGCTGAAAAATCGGCGTTAATTAACGGGCTGTCGTCCGGGACCATCAGACGGCATGGCAGTTTGATTCTGGTCGCTGAAGACAATGACATCAATCAGAGCGTAATTCAGCACCAGCTTGCCTTGCTGGGTTACGTCGCTGAAATCGCCAGCGACGGCCGGGAGGCGCTGGCACGCTGGGGCGAGGGCGGGCATGCGCTGTTGCTGACTGACCTGCACATGCCGGAAATGGATGGTTATGAACTTGCCGCAGCGATCCGCCGTGCCGAGGGTGGCGGCCAGCGTCTTCCCATCGTCGCCTTGACCGCCAACGCGCTGAAGAGCGAGGAAACTCGCTGCAAGGCTGCCGGGATGGATGATTACCTGTCCAAGCCGGTCTTGCTCGACCAGTTACAGTCGACCCTGGAGAAATGGTTGCCTGAGCCTGGCACTGAGCGAGGCCAAGCAGAAATCGCTGCGCCTGGGCCGGAAGAAGCGCTGGCGGTGCTCGATAGATCGGTCTTGCCAAAACTGCTCGGCGAAGATGATCCGGCACTGATCCTGAAGTTCCTGAAGGAGTACCGGCATTCAGCAGAAAAAACGGCGGCGGAAATTCGCGCCGCGCTGGGCATCGCCGCCTGGAAAGTCGCTTCCGATGGCGCCCACAAGCTGAAATCGTCCTCCCGTTCGGTCGGCGCGCTGGCCCTGGGCGATGTCTGCGCGCGCCTGGAACTGGCCGGCAAACTTGGCGATGAGCCTGCCGCTCGGGGGCTGGTGCCGGAGTTCGAGGCAGCGCTGGCAGCTGTCATGGCTGCGCTCAATCTGGTGGAGGGCTGATTATGGCCAAACGACATATCCTGCTACTGGACGATGATTCCTTCCAGCTCCAGCTGCTCACCCATCAACTGGCCATGCTCGGGCAGGAGAAGGTGGAGGCGTGCACCTCCGGCCAGGAAGCTTTGCGCTTGCTTGATGGGAAAAACTTCAGCGAGCAGCTGATCTTTATCGATCTCAACATGCCTGGTATGGACGGCGTGGAGTTCATCCATCACTTGGTCGATCTCCACTACACCGGCGCCCTGGTGCTGGTCAGTGGCGAGGATGAACGCGTGCTGGAAACCGCCGCGCGGCTGGCGCGGGCCCATAAGCTGAATGTGCTTGGACATCTGAACAAGCCGGTACAACAGGAACCGCTGCGGGCCGTGCTGGAAATCTGGAGCAGGGTGCAGCCGAACGTGGCTGCCGCGAGTGGTATTCACCATGGCGCGGCCGAGCTGCGCCGAGCGATTTTTGGCGGTGAGTTGGTGAATTACTACCAGCCGAAAGTCGACGTCGTGAGTGGCGTCCTGAAGGGCGTGGAAACGCTGGTGCGTTGGCAGCATCCGCAAGGCGGACTGATCTATCCCGATGATTTCATCGGCGTGGCCGAAGAGAATGGCCTGATCGACGAGCTGACCCGCTTTGTTCTAACTGAGGCGCTCGCGCAAGCAAAACGCTGGCGCGACGAAGGCTTGATCCTGCGCGTGGCGGTCAATGTGTCGATGGAAAATCTGGCGCGTCTGGACTTTGCCGACTTCGTGCTGAAGCAAGTCGCCGCTTCAGGCGTCCCGCCGGAAAGCCTGATTCTGGAAGTGACCGAATCCCGCCTGATGGGCGACATCCTTGCACCACTGGAAATCCTCACTCGTCTGTGCCTGAAGCGCATCAGCCTGTCGATCGACGATTTTGGTACCGGCCATTCATCGCTGGCGCAATTGCGCGACATCCCTTTCAACGAACTGAAGATTGATCACAGTTTTGTTCATGGCGCTGATCGCGACAACACCCGGCACGCCATTTTTGCCGGCAGCCTGGGCATGGCGAAGCAACTGGGCATGAGCAGCGTCGCCGAAGGGGTTGAAGACCTCGCCGACTGGAATTTTCTGCGCTTGCATGGCTGCGATCTGGCGCAAGGCTACTTTGTCGCCAAACCGATGCCGGCCGAAAACCTGCGTGCCTGGCACGCCGACTG
>JAVBXO010000327.1 GCA_030824535.1 Azonexus sp.
GACAGTACTTTCTGCTTCAGTTCCTTCGGATATTTCATCTCGTCCTCTTCATTGCCCACTGCTTATCACGCCTGAACTCTAAATCAGGCTAGTGGGACAACTATCCTGACGCAGGGGGACAGCGCGATGCCTGACTATTCAATTCATATATTCGACTTCAGGAGGTCACCATGCGTTCACTTTTGCTGCTGTTTCTCGGCGTACCGATCCCGATCATCATTCTGATTGCCCTATTCGCGCACTGATTTTTCAGCGCTTGTCGGCCAACGGCAACTGCGATCCCGTGATTGCCGGAAGGCTGAATATCAGCGAGTGCGGGACTGTGTGAGGCAGCGTACAGACCCCATCCCACCCCTTGGCTACTCTGGGTGGGAACGAACGAAATAGCTAGATGAAATGCATTGATCAAGCCAGTTCTGGCCAAGCAATGTTCACCCGCAGGGAAGGATTACCATGCCGCAAAAAATCGAATACATCACGAAGATGGAACACCAACTTGAAAAGTTGAATCTCAAAATGACCGAACTGGCCACTGAGGCCCAGGCGGCCAAAGAAGAGGCACGTGAGGCGTACAAAGAAAAAGTAGCCAAGCTGCGTCAGCAGTCAAAAGTGACCATTGCCAAACTCGAGGAGTTGAAAACCGCCAACGAAGATTCCTGGACGACGATGGTCACGGACATGGAAAAAATGCACGACTCATTTACCCATTCCTTTTTCTCCCTGTTTCAAATCCCGACCACCAGCTGGTCGGAGGCTGCCGCCGAGAAAAAGCCACAGACCGAGCATTCAGCCGCGGTAAAAAAGTCCTGAACATGTGCAGCACAGGGCACGAAGCTGACGTAGCCGTGCCGTAAAAGTCGTCCTTACCCGTCGCAAATCAAGAATGGCCGGTCTGTATTCAGAACCGGCTTTTTTTCGTTCGTCAGCCAAGCGTTTATCTTGGCTGATGAGCAGAGCCTGGTGGTGGCCTGGAATGCCAGGAAACCCTTGTCGCACGGGCTTTGCCATCTTGACGTCGATTGCCGGCGAGAAATCCTCTCGTCCGCAGCTTAAGTCGAGATAGAAGCCCCTCGCATTTCCACGTGTGCCATTGAGTCTCGCAACCTTTGCTCATCACGCTTTCGCACGTCAAGTTGGGATTCTTCCGGTTTTCCGCAACTCAACTTGAGCCTCGGTTTGTCTAGCCACCCTGTAATCGGCTGAAACATTGCAGACTTCGTCGGATGCATAGCTGATTAACCTGCTTCCGCTTGTCGACCAAAGCAGTCATTGGCGCTCGAGGTACTCAACGTTGGCAAAGCATAGGCAGTGGTCGTAGGCGTGGTCAGAAAATTGGGTTCGGGATTCACGACAACATCAAGATGCGTTTGCGAGGTCTTGTTCAAGCTCTTTTACTGCAGCGCTGATTTTCATCTCGAACAGCTCATTGATACGTTTATCGGCGAGCTTTGAAATTCCCGGTTTTCCTATAAGTAGTTGAAGTAGCTCCCGTCGCTGATCCGTAGGCAGCGTATCGAAATTAGGTATGTACAGATGATCATCTTTATCGCGTCTTCGACATTCGTAATACGTTTTCAGTGTCCGTTTTGGTCGAATCTCCTTAACAAGACCAAAACGAGAAATAAAACAATCGACTGTATGATCAACCGCCCGTAGCCTAGATGTATCGGTAATTTGCGAGAAGTAAAAAACCCATCCCAACCTCTTCCCTTTAAAAATACACCCAGTCACCCTTAGGTTGAGACGCCATTGGCATATTTCTATTGCCCGGAGCTTGTCTGCAGGACTCTTGGAATTCAAAAGCTTATGCCGATATGATGTAAATATATTTGCCAGAGATGATTCAAATTTATGGATGCTTTGCTCTCGGATACTTAGCTGTCGATTCTTGACGTGGTACCCCAAAAAATCGAATGCATCATCAAGGGGCCCATATTTCGACTTTGAGCCCTCGTCATTTGGCCTATGTGGTTTTAGGTCCAAGCCTTCCAGCAAGGAGCAGACTTTGTCTGCCACTTTTTTTGCTGTACCAGGCTTACAGAGAACAAGAATGTCATCGACATAACGTGAGTACGCGATCTCAGGGTCTGCACGTAAGGTCTTATCAACATCGGCCAAGAAAATCTCTGCGAGAGGATTAGATATGGCCAGTCCTTGGGGAACCCCCACTTTATTTCTTTCTGCTCCAATTCCCCCTTTAATCTGACTTACCGTAGGAGTCGAAACTGCTTTTTCAATCAAGTTCAGCAACTCGGGTTTTCGAATACGCCTCTTTAGGACACTCAGCAACCGTTTATGACTTATTGATGGGTAAAACTGGCACAAATCGATCTTTACGTACTCTGAATATTTCTCGGATGATAGCGCCTCTTTCAAGCGCTCAATTTTAATCTGCGGTATCTCAGAAACGGCTTCTGGATACACCTCGGCAAACAAATCACATAATGCACGCAACGCTAACCGATCACGTACGGTTGGAATTGATATAACCCTAGGGTAAGAGTTAGCCCCTTTGGAAATAAGGTTTTGTTTATAAGCGGTAAAACCATAGGTGCCAGTTTTTATACGCTCATTAATTAGCTTAACCTCTTCCTTTAATTCAAGGCGATAGCGATCGGGACGTTTTCTATCAATCCCGATCGCTCGAGAAAATGATATTCTATTGGCATATATTGCGGTCAGATTTTTTTTCGAGAATACTTTTCGAAATACTATCGCAGCAGACATTACTAAAAAGCCTTCAAGAAAACCAACAGTGGCGCTATATATAAGAGACATAACACGGAGGTTCTAACCACTATGTATGCATACACCTCCACAATTTGAACTCTCGTTGGATGTCTGGATGTGAGACCATGCTGGAAAACACGAAAATACTTATCATCAATCTCGCCGTGGTTTTCAACAGCATCTAATAGTTTCTGGTACTGGTCGATAATTTCCTGTTGAGTAAGCAAAGGAGGGACTGCCGTACCTTGACGATGGAGATGCTGAAGATCGAGATAGTTTCTGCGCATCTCAATCGACCTTCCTCGAAAATCTCTATTTGCCACAATCATAGAGATTGCCAGCAAGCCGATCGAGAAAAGTGCCGAAACCATGTCCGTATCCTCCCCCAATATCTTCTGATTCTTGAGGGCAAGAACTGCCACAAAAGTGCTAAGCAATGCATACCAGACCATCAAGAGTTGGGAATGGAAGTCGTTGCTCTGAAGTCTTTGCTGCGTACGTATTCTTGATTTGTAGGTAAACCAAATTTTGTCCATCATTTTTGTCTTGTCCTAGCAAATATCGAGGTGGGGGCGGGATATTTCGAAGGTAAGAACACCCTTTTTCAAGGGTCAGTCAGATGAACTGACAACGATTTTCATCGTTATTTATTAGGTCCACCCTTGCAGCGAGCAAGAGAAGCAACCCGCCCCCTAGATTACTTTACCATTATTTAAGTGGGATAGATGCCCGCACGGTTAGCGGTATAGCCATGCGAGTCTCCGCGCTTTTTCACTAATCACTCATAGAGCCAAAGCCGTCGCCGCTTGATCTGCCGCCACTGACGCACTGGCTGAGGCAGAGACTTTTAGTCTCAACTCGACAGGTAAGCTCAGGGCGAAGCAGCTACAGCGCTTGCAAACATCATCAGGGAGTTGTGGGTCGGCTCGTGCGAGAGCCTGCTATACAGAGTGTTTATGCGGGATGACTTCTGGTTTTCTACCGCTGCCCTATCCTTTGCGGCCATTCAGGGCGCAGCATTCCAATGACCGCTTAGGCCGAAATGTCGTCCTCCCGCAGCCGCAAGAGTTCTGATCGAACAGCTCGTAGGCTGGGCCCTAGCTGACTTAGCTAGAAAACTCAAAACCACGAAATCACTAGCTCCAATCGTTATTGAGCGTGACGAAGTTCCCAAAACGCTTGGGGTACAACGGTTTGCTATCTCGATCCAAGCTGCGAAAGTCTCAACTTAAGCTGCCGACGAGAAAATCCGGCGAAAGTTCTCTTGACACCATCGTGTCGATATAACTAATATTATCGACATGAGAAATGATTACAGCCAAACGATCCCGCCCGAATGGGCGGTGATGTCGAAAATTTTTGTGGCCCTCGGTGATGAGCATCGGCAGCGTATCTTGCTGCTGTTTGAACCGGGTGAGCGCTTGAATGTCGGGCAGATTGCCGAGGTGTCGACGCTGGCGCGGTCGACGGTTTCGCATCACCTGAAAGTGCTGCATGAGTCCGGGGTGCTGGCTTCCGAAAAGATAGGCAAGGAAGTCTGGTTCTGGATCGACCGCGAGGCGCTTACCGCTACCTTTACCAATGTTCTTGATTACGTCCGGGAGTACACCTGATGCGAAGCTTGCTGCGTCCCTTGTTGCGGTTCATCGCCCGTTTGCTGTTCCGCGTCGATATTCGTTTCCGCCAGACGGACTTCAATCATCAGCGGCTGTTGATCGTCGCCAATCATGAATCCTTCCTCGACGGCCTGTTGCTCGGCCTGTTTCTGCCGATTGATCCGGTCTTTGTCGTGCATACCGCCGTCGCCAACAATCGCTGGTTTCATCTGATGTTGTCGCAGGTTGATTATCTGGCCGTTGATCCGACCAGCCCGATGGCCATGAAAAAGGTCATCCGCCTGATCGAGTCCGGGCGGCCGGTGGTGATTTTTCCGGAAGGGCGGATTACGCAGACCGGATCATTGATGAAGGTTTATGAGGGCCCGGCCTTCGTCGCCGCCAAGACCGGTGCGACGGTGATTCCGGTGCGCCTTGATGGCCCGTCGCGGACTTATTTCTCGCGTTTGTCGGGCAAATATCCGCGCGCCTTTTTCCCGAAAATTCATCTGACCGTATTGCCCGAGGCGCATTTCCCCATGCCCGAAGCGCCGACGGCAAAACTGCGTCGGCGCAAGGCCGGCGAGCAGATGCGCAAGCTGATGCAGGAAATGATCTTCGCTTCGCGGCCACAACAGACCTTGTACACCGCGCTGTGCGATGCCGCCGAGATTTTCGGCAAGGGGCGGCGGCTGATTGAGGACGTCAAACAGATCGAATATTCGTACAACGACCTGCTGAAAATGGCCTTGATCCTCGGGCGTCAGATCGAGCGCATGTCGCAGCCGGGGGAGAAGGTCGGGCTGCTGCTGCCCAATCTGGCGCCGACGCTGGGCCTGATCTTCGGCCTGAGCGCCCGCCGCCGCGTGCCGGCCATGCTCAATTACACCGCCGGCACCGAGGCCATGCAGTCCGCCTGCATTGCTGCTGAGGTCAAAACCATCCTCACTTCGCGGGCTTTTATCGAGCAGGCCAAGCTGACTGACAAACTGGCCGGGCTGAAAAACGTTCGCTTGGTTTATCTCGAAGATGTGCGCGAGCAGATCAGCCTGGCTGACAAGCTGTGGCTGATGGGCTGGGCGATACATTGCCCGCGCGCCTTTGAAATCAAGACTTCGCCGGAAGATGCCGCCGTCGTCTTGTTTACTTCGGGTTCCGAAGGCAAGCCCAAGGGCGTCGTGCTGTCGCATCGCGCACTCCTCGCCAACATCGCCCAGATCCGTGCCGTGATCGACTTTTCGGTCGACGACAAGGTGCTCAACGCGTTGCCGATTTTCCACAGTTTTGGCCTGACGGCCGGGGCGCTGCTGCCGGTGCTGACCGGCGCGAGTCTTTTCCTCTACCCATCGCCGCTACATTACCGGGTGATTCCCGAGGTTGCCTACGACCGCAATTGCACCGTGCTCTTCGGCACTTCAACCTTCCTCGGCAATTACGCCAAATTTGCCCATCCGTATGACTTCTATCGCCTGCGCTATGTGGTCGCCGGTGCCGAGAAGCTGTCGGATGCCGTGCGTGGGCTGTGGTTCGAGAAATTTGGCGTGCGCATTTTTGAAGGCTACGGCGCGACCGAAACGGCGCCCGTTCTTGCGGTCAACACCCCCATGGCCTACAAAACCGGCACCGTCGGCAACCTGCTGCCCGGTATCGAATCACGCCTGGTGCCGGTGCCGGGGATAGAACACGGCGGCATCCTGCATGTGCGCGGCCCCAATCTGATGTCCGGCTATCTCAAGGCCGAGCACCCCGGCGTGTTGCAGCCGCCGGTGTCCGACGTCGGCAAGGGCTGGTATGAAACCGGCGACATCGTCGAAATCGACGATGACGGCTTCGTCAAGATCGTCGGGCGCGTCAAACGCTTCGCCAAGATTGCCGGCGAAATGGTCAGCCTGGAAGTTGCCGAAAAACTCGCCATCGCCTGCTCGCCGGACAAGGCCCATGCCGTCTCCAGCCAGCCCGACCCGGGTAAGGGCGAAGCGCTGGTGCTCTTCACCACCGATGGCGAACTCAGCCGCGAACAGCTGGCCACCAAGGCCCGCGAACTCGGCGTGCCGGAACTGGCCGTACCGCGCAAGATCCAGAAAGTCGATGCGCTGCCGCTGCTGGGCACCGGGAAGATCGACTATGTGACGCTGAAGCGGCTGGCGGAAACAGCCTGATGAATCGCCGCCGTTTCCTTGGCGTGCTTGCCGGTGGGCTGGCCTTGTCGGCCGCCGGCGTCAGTCTCGCCAAACCGAGTATCGTCAATCCCTGCCGCACCGCCATCCCGTTTTCCTTGCTCGACAGCCCCTGGCTGCAGCAGGCCTGGGCGGGCATTGATCCGGCGCAGCTTTGGGATTGCCATGTGCATCTCGCCGGGCTGGGCGATGGCGGCAGCGGCATCGAGCTTGGGCCGCAGTTTTCGTCGGTGTTGCATCCGCTGCATTACGCCCAGCGCCTGTTCTACATGAATGCCGGCTGCGCGCAGCATGCGCCGGGCAAGGTTGATCAGGCGTATGTGGCTCGCCTGCTCAATCTGTGCGACGCGATGCCCGAAGGCTTCAAGGTCATGCTCTTTGCTTTTGAGCGCTTTCATGACACCCAGGGGCAGGCGCATCCCGAGGATTCGGCTTTTTATGTGCCGAATGCCTGGGCGGCAAAGCTGGCCAGGGATTTCCCGGCGCGTTTCGAATGGGTGGCTTCCTTGCATCCGTATCACGCTGCTGCGGTCGACGATCTGAAACAGGCAATTTCCAAGGGCGCGCGCGCCGTCAAATGGCTGCCGGCGGCGATGGGCATGGACCCGGCCGACGCCAAATGCGAGGCCTTTTATCGCCAGCTGGCGGCAAGCCGCATCCCGTTGATCGTGCATTGTGGCGAAGAAAAAGCGGTCAAGGGCAGCGATACCCAGGCTTTCGGCAACCCGCTGCGCTTGCGCCGGGCGCTGGATGCCGGCGTCCGGGTCGTCGTCGCGCATTGCGCAACGCTGGGTGAGGATCTTGCCGACGATGGCCAGTCACGCCCCAGTTTTGAGCTTTTCCTCAAGCTGATGGACGAGCCACGGGCCAAAGGTCTGCTCTACGGCGACATTTCGGCGATTACACAACGCAATCGCGACGTGGATTGCATCCGTCGCTTGCTCAGCCGCACTGATCTGCACGAGCGTCTGCTGCATGGCTCCGACTATCCGCTGCCCGGCGTGCTGCCGCTGACCGCACCGGGGGCGCTGGCGCGCGCCGGATTGTTGCCGGAGGCGGCGGTCGACGATCTCGACGTGCTGCGCCAGCACAATCCGCTGCTGTTCGATTTCACCCTCAAGCGCCTGTTGGCCTGGCAGGGGCAAGGATTTTCACCGGCGGTTTTTGCTACGCGCCGCTTGTTCGATCATGGTTCGCATTAAGGGCTACAAGGAGATTTTTCGCATGAAAGTGTTTTCACGAGTGCTGTTGCCCGCCTTGCTGGGGGCTTTTTCCGGCCTGGCCGGGGCGACGGCCAATAGTTTTCCAGCGGTTCAGGATGCCTTGGCACAGGGCGAACTCGGTCTGTATGGTCCGGGGAGTTTTCGTCTGGCCGACGGCAATTGCCCGGATTGTCCGGGGCCGAAGCAGGGTTTGTGGTATTTCCGCGGCGACACCATCGCTGTGCCGACCGATGCCGTCGCCAGTTTTTCGGCCAAACAGCGTTTGCAGGACGACATCCGGCATTGGAATGGCGCGACGCAGGGGCAGGGCGATGCGTCCCGCCCGGCGCTGGTGTGGATCGGTTCGCCGCAGAGCGTGCACGGGCAGCTGACGGCGGATGGCACGGCGCTGCAGGCCGGAGATGGCCAGTCGCTGGCGTTTTCCGTGATTCCCAAGCTCGACAGCAATCTTTCCTATTACAACCAGGACAGCGTCAAATTTTTTGCCAGTCGTCCGCTCAAGGCACGCGGGCGCATCAGCGAGCAGGGTTTTGTCGCCCGCAGCTTGTGGCCAGCCGATTTCGCCATCCAGTCCGGCACACAGCCGGTGCAAGCGCTGAGTAATGGCGAGAAGATCGCCGACCTGGTCCGCGCCGGGCAGGGTGGGGCGGCGGCGCCGTCCTTGCAGACGCGTACCTTGTGGAGCCGCGACGGCAAGCCGCTGGAACTTGCCGGCAAAGCGGTCATGGCCTTCGTGCTCAATGGCGCGCAGGGCGATGACGACGAAGCACATGGCGGCCATTTCGCCGTTGCCACCGGCCGTTTTGGTGCGCAGGGCGAGTGGGACAACTGGCTGGTCAATAATTTCTACGGCCTCGATTCGGTCAGCGAAAAGGGCATCATCGCCTCGGTACTGCCGATGGACGCCTATCAGGGCGACCTGAACAGCGGCCAATCCTGGTATCGCCCGAGTTACCTGCTGGTTGCCGTGTTCCGCGACGGGCGCGTGCCGGCGCTGTACCAGCAAGGCATCAGCCGGGCCTTCAATCACTTCTACCGCCACGATTTCCGCTACAACCACGCCACGGCCAACTGCGCCGGGATCAATATGGAAACCCTGCGTTCGCTGGGATGGAATATTCCCGAGCAGGGGCCGGGCAGCCGGCTCAAGGCGCTGGTAGCGCTGCCTTACATGGCGCTCAAGGATGCCAGCCTGGACAGCGGGCGCAAGGCTTATGACTATCTGATGGCCGAAAAGACCAATCTTTACCCCTTCGTCGCCTTCGAGGCGGCCGGCATGGACCTGCTGCAACGGGCCAGCGGCGCAGCGCCGGCGACGACGGCTTACGAAAAGCAGTTGCATGAAGACCTGGAAGGCCTGCTCTTCGTCCGCATTCCGCAGTTTCCGTCGTCGCGCGCTTTCGGCCAGGCGCCGGTGGCCTCGCTCGATGAATATATGGAACGCGCGCCGGCTGACCGCGCCGACTGGAAGATCATCCCGGTGCCGCCGCGGCCTTTCCCGGCGGAATTGAAAGATCCCGAAGCGCCACCGGAAGAGGCGCTGCCGTCGACCTATGCCTTGTTTGGTTACGGTGGATTTGTTTCGATGCTGGGTCTGGGCGGTTGGCGCATGCGTCGGCGCAAAGGTTTGCAAGCAATCAGCGAGGTCAGCAAATGAGCGGGCAATTCGGATTACTCAAGCAGCAACGTTTCGCGCCTTTTTTCGTCACGCAGTTTCTCGGCGCCTTCAACGACAACCTGTTCAAGAACGCGCTGGTCGTGCTGCTGACTTTCCAGGCGGCGCACTGGACGACCTTGAAACCGGAGCTGCTGGCCAATCTGGCGGCCGGCATTTTCATCCTGCCGTTTTTCCTGTTCTCGGCGACGGCCGGGCAGTTGGCCGACAAGTACGACAAAGCCAAGCTGGCACGGCTGGTCAAGGTGCTGGAAATGCTGATCATGCTCGTCGCCGCCGCCGGTTTTGCGCTGACCAGTCTGCCGGTGCTGCTCGGTGCCTTGTTCCTGCTCGGCCTGCATTCGACGCTGTTCGGGCCGGTCAAATACGCGATCCTGCCGCAGCATCTGCACAGCGATGAACTGGTCGGTGGCAATGCGCTGATCGAGGCCGGCACCTTTGTCGCCATCCTGATCGGCACGCTGGCCGGCGGCCTGCTTGCCGGTTCGGTCGAGCATCCGGCGTGGATTGCCGCCGGCGGTTTTGTCGTGGCCTTTGCCGGCTATTTGACCAGTCGCGGCATTCCGGCCGCTCCGGCGCCTGCGCCTGAACTGGTCGTCGGTCTCAATCCTTTGACTGAAACCTGGCGCAATATCGCTTTTGCCCGGCAAAACCGCACGGTCTTCCTGTCGATTCTCGGCATTTCGTGGTTCTGGCTTTACGGCGCGCTATTCCTGGCGCAATTCCCGTCCTACGCCAAGTTCGTGCTCGGCGGCGGCGAATCGTCGGTGACCCTGCTACTGGCCACCTTCACCATCGGCATCGGCCTGGGCTCGATGCTGTGCGAGCGGATGTCCGGCAAGCATGTCGAAATCGGTCTGGTGCCTTTCGGTTCCATCGGCCTGACGCTGTTTGGTCTTGATCTCTATTTCGCCTCGCCCAGCGCGCTGGTCGGCACGACGCCGCACGAGCTGCTGGCCTTGCTCAGCCTGCCGACGGTGTGGCGGGTCTTGTTCGATCTGATGATGCTCGGCACCTTCGGTGGCTTCTTCATCGTGCCGCTGTATGCGCTGGTGCAATTGCGCAGTTCGCCGGAACACCGGGCGCGGATCATTGCTGCCAACAATATTGTCAATGCGCTGTTCATGGTCGTTGGCGCATTGGCGGCCGGTGCGGCGCTCGGCGCCGGGCTGACGATTCCGGAACTGTTCGGCATCGCGGCATTGTTGAATGCGGCGGTCGCGCTCTATATCTACCGCCTGGTGCCGGAATTCCTGATCCGTTTCATGGCCTGGCTGTTGATCAAGGCCGGGTATCGGCTGCACACCGAAGGGGCGGCGCAGATTCCCGAAGAAGGCGCGGCGGTGCTGGTTTGCAACCACGTCAGTTTCGTCGATTCGCTGGTCATCATGAGCGCTTCGCCACGGCCGCTGCGCTTCGTCATGGACCACCGGATTTTCCGCGCCCCCTTGTTGAGCTACATCTTCCGCCATGGCCGGGCGATTCCGATTGCCTCGGCCAAGGAAGACCCGGCGATCATGGAGCAGGCCTTCAACGACGTCTCGGAAGCACTGCAGGCCGGCGAATTGCTGGCGATCTTTCCCGAAGGCGGCTTGACGCCGAATGGCGAAATCCAGACTTTCCGGCCGGGCATCCGCCGGATTCTCGAACGCGACCCGGTGCCGGTCATCCCGCTGGCCGTGTCCGGGCTCTGGGGCAGCTATTTTTCACGCATCGACGGCGCAGCGATGAGCAAACCCTTCCGCCGTGGCTTCTTCTCCCGCATCACCCTGCGCGTCGGCACGCCGCTGGCCGCCAGCGAAGCGACACCCGCCCGCTTGCAGGCCGAGGTCACGGCCTTGCGCGGCGAGTTGCGCTAAGTCGGGGGCGTGAAACATGGCCATCCTGCGGGTGCTGATCAAAGGCCTTCTGTTGTACCTGGGCTTGCTATTCCTCGGCTATGGGCTGTTTTGTGGCGTGATTGGCTTGCAATCAGCCTGGTTCATCAGTGCGATTGGCGTCGCTTCGGCTGCCTTGGGGGGCTTCCTGATCATGTGGGTGTTCGGCAAAGTCGGTAAAAAAGGCGAGGCCAAGCCCTT
>JAVBXO010000342.1 GCA_030824535.1 Azonexus sp.
GCTGCCGGCGGCAATGCTCGTTCCCAGCAGTTCGAGTTCATAGCGCAAACCGTCGGCGTGGGCCTTGAGTACCCAGCCACAGAGCAGGCTGATGCGGGTTTCCACGGGAAGTCCCGGGTCGGTCAACTGCCAGTCCAAGGACAGTTCGGCGTCGGCGCCACCGGCAAATTGTTTGATGAACAGCGGGCCGCTGCCACCGTGCCGGGCGTCGACCTTCCAGGCGATATGACGCAGTGAGTCGGCCGGCTGGCGTTCGCGAAACCCGGCAAAGTCTTCCTGGCCGGTATCACCGTGATACTCATTGCCATCCGCTGGCTTGTCGGCCGGGGGCAGGGGGCTGAGCAGGGCTTGCGGGTAGATCAGTGCGCGCATTTCGGGTTGCAGATAACTCCAGGCGGTAAATAGTCCCAAGGGGTAGCGGGTACGCAGGCGAATGCGCGGCAGGGCCAGCCAGCCCCGTTTGCGGGCGGGGACGGGGATGGCGATTTTTCGGCTGGCGAGGGCGTCTACCGCAACAGTGAGCGGAAACTCCGGTGACGCCTCGAATTCCAGCGCCAGGCGCGGCGTCTTGCGCTCGTTGCCCAAGCTAATCTGGAAATAAGCATTTTCGCCGGCAAAAACCGGCTCGGCACGACCGGGGCTGATGATCAGGCCATGCAGGTTGCGAAAGGTGTGGACCATGCCGGTCATGCCGATACCGGCGAGCAGAAAGACCAAGGCGTGACCAAGCGCCAGATCGTAATTGATCGCCCCCAGCAGCATGACGATGAGCATTGCAGAAAACAGCAGTCCACCGTGCGACGGGACGATAAAGACCCGGCGCTGGCCGAGTCTGATGCTTTCCGTGCCGTCGCTGTGCCAGCGAAATAACTGTTGTTTGAGGCGGGCAAATAATTGCATGCTGGCTCAGGGAATCGCGACGCCGCGAATCAGGGTGGCAATATCCTCGTTGCGTGCCAGGTGGCCGCCCTGGACCGAGCGCAAGCGATGGCGGGCGACTGCCGGTAAAACCGCCTGGACATCGTCCGGCAAAACCATGCTGCGGCCATCCAGCCAGGCCCAGGCGCGGGCGGCGGCGAGCAGGGCGAGGCCAGCGCGCGGCGACAGGCCGTGCTGGAAAGTCGGGCTGTTACGGCTGGCTTCGACCAGCGCCTGAACATAGTCGATGAGTGGCGGGGCGGCATGAACAGCGGCAACCTCTTCCTGCAGCCGGGGAATTTCTTGGGGGTCGAGCATCGGGCGCAATTGATTGACCAGATTACGTTGTCCGCCTCCCGCGAGTAGCGCGCGTTCAGCGAGACGGTCGGGGTAGCCGAGTTCGATGCGCATCAGGAAACGGTCGAGTTGCGATTCGGGCAAGGGGAAGGTGCCGATCTGGTGCGCCGGATTTTGCGTCGCGATGACGAAAAACGGCTTCGGTAGCGGCCGCGTCTGGCCTTCGGCCGTGACCTGGCGTTCTTCCATGGCTTCAAGCAAGGCGCTTTGTGTTTTGGGCGTGGCGCGGTTGATTTCGTCGGCCAGCACGAGTTGCGCAAACACCGGTCCGGGCAGGAAGCGAAATTCGCCCTTGTCGCGCTCGTAAATCGAAACGCCGGTGATGTCGGCGGGCAGCAGGTCGCTGGTGAATTGAATACGCGAAAACTGCAGGCCGAGGAGGTGGGCCAGGGTATGCGCCAGCGTTGTTTTGCCCATGCCGGGCAAATCTTCGATCAGTAAATGGCCGCCTGCCAGGAGGCAGGCGGCTGCCTGACGAATCTCCAGCGTCTTGCCGAGAATGATTTCGCCGGCCTTGGCCAGAATGGCAGCGAGTGGTCGCGCGTCGGTGCTGAGGGTTGCAGGGGTGGGGCTGAACATGGGTAATTTCCGTTTGATTCCTGTAAGCGGATTCTAATGCTTGAAGCACGGCGTTGAATGGGCCGATAATGGCATTTCGACGTGCGCCATTTTCGTGCGCCGCTTCGCAGAGAGAGAACAAGTGACGACCACTGCCTTCATCACCCATCGCGACTGCCAGTTGCACGACATGGGTTCGCATCACCCGGAATGCCCGCAACGTCTCACCGCCATCAACGATCACCTGATTGCTCAGGGGATAGATGCCTATTTCACCTATTACGACGCACCGCTGGCAACTTTTGAACAACTCATGCGTGTCCATCCGGCGGCGCATCTCGAACGACTCAAGCGTGCTTCTCCAGAAATGGGGGTGGTCCATCTTGATCCCGATACCGCGATGAATCCGCATACCTGGCAAGCCGCGCTACGTTCGGCGGGGGCGGGTTGCCTGGCGGTCGATCTGGTCATGAAAGGCGAGATTGAAAACGCTTTCTGCTCGGTTCGTCCACCCGGCCATCATTGCGAGAAGAATACCCCGATGGGTTTTTGCTTCTTCAATAACATTGGCGTTGCCGCGATGCACGCCATCAAGGCGCATGGCCTTGAGCGGGTGGCGATCATCGATTTCGACGTGCACCATGGCAATGGTACGGAAGATTGCTTTGCCGGCGATGAGCGCGTGCTGATGTGCAGCATCTTTCAGCATCCCTTCTATCCCTACAGCGGCACCGACAAGCCGGCCGCCAACATGTGCAACGTGCCGCTGGCAGCCGGTTCCGGTGGCGAAGAATTCCGCGATGCGGTGATGCAGGTGTGGACGCCACGTCTGCGTGAATTCAAACCGCAGATGATCCTGATTTCTGCCGGTTTTGACGCTCACTACGAAGACGATATGGGCGGCCTGAAACTGGTCGAGAAAGACTACGCCTGGGCTACCGAGCATCTGAAGAAGCTGGCCGCGGAACTGTGCAACAAGCGCATCGTTTCCATGCTCGAAGGCGGCTACGTGATGACCTCGCTGGCCCGCAGCGTTGGCGCCCACTTGCGCGGCCTGGCTGATCTCTGAGCGTTTCATTTCGAAAATGTAAGAGGGTGGGGTAGAATCCCACCCTCTTTTTCGTGTTTACAACGTTTAAACGGACCTATCCATGGCGTTGATTGTTCAAAAATACGGTGGCACTTCGGTCGGCAATCCCGAACGAATCAAAAATGTCGCCAAGCGTGTCGCTAAATTTACGGCGCAAGGTCACCAGGTCGTGGTCGTTGTCTCGGCAATGAGCGGCGAAACCAACAAGTTGATTGCGCTGGCCAAGGAAGTTCAGCCCAATCCGGATCCGCGCGAACTGGATCAGATTTGTTCGACCGGCGAACAGGTCACCATTGGCCTGCTGTCGATGGCGCTGAAGAATATCGGTATCCCGGCCCGCAGCTATACCGGTGGCCAGGTCAAGGTTCTGACCGACAGCACCTTCACCAAGGCGCGCATCCTGTCGATTGACGAAACCAACATGCGTCGCGATCTCGATGCCGGCATGGTTGTCGTTGTCGCCGGTTTCCAGGGCGTTGATGCCGACGGCAATATCACCACGCTGGGTCGTGGTGGTTCGGATACCTCTGGCGTGGCCCTGGCCGCTGCGCTGAAGGCTGATGAATGCCAGATCTACACCGACGTCGATGGCGTTTACACCACCGATCCGCGCGTCGTGCCTGAAGCGAAGAAGCTCGATACCATCACCTTCGAGGAAATGCTGGAAATGGCCAGCCTCGGTTCCAAGGTGTTGCAGATCCGCTCGGTCGAGTTCGCCGGCAAGTACAAGGTCAAACTGCGCGTGCTGTCCAGCTTCCAGGATGAAGGCGAGGGCACGCTGATTACTGTTGAGGAAGACAAGAACATGGAACAACCGATCATCTCCGGTATCGCTTTCAATCGCGACGAAGCCAAGCTGACCATGCTCGGCGTTCCCGATACCCCGGGGATTGCCTATCAAATTCTCGGTTCCATCGCCGAAGCCAATATCGATGTCGACATGATTATCCAGAACGTCGGTCACGATGGCACCACCGATTTCTCCTTTACGGTGAATCGTGGCGATTTCGCCAAGGCCCAGGCCATTCTGGAAACCATCAAGGTGCAACTCGGCGCTCGCGAAGTGACTGGCGACAACAAGATCTGCAAGGTCTCGGCGGTCGGTGTCGGCATGCGCTCGCATCCGGGCGTCGCTTCCAAGATGTTCAAGGCCCTGGCTGACGAAAGCATCAATATCCAGATGATTTCGACTTCCGAAATCAAGATTTCCGTCGTTCTCGACGAGAAGTATCTGGAGCTGGCGGTTCGCGTTTTGCACCGCACCTTCGGTCTCGATCAATAATTGCTTGACCAAATGGCGTGGAGCATCTATTATCCGCGCCTCGTTGCTGCAGGCACGGAGACGTGGCCGAGAGGTCGAAGGCACTCCCCTGCTAAGGGAGCATACGCGCTAAAACGTGTATCGAGGGTTCGAATCCCTCCGTCTCCGCCAGCTATCAACGAACAAACAAGCGCCCTCAGGGGCGCTTTTTTGTTGCCCGTGATATTTTTCCAGTTTGCCGATTCTTCGCTCGGATAAATTTTCGTCAAGGAAATGCCCGTCATGACTTTTTCCCTTCCGCCGCTCTCCTTAATCGAAACGCGCATCCTCGGGACGCTGGCTGAAAAGCAGCGCACGGTTCCCGATACCTATCCGCTGTCGATCAATGCCCTACAGGCTGGCTGCAATCAGAAAACCAGCCGCAATCCGGTCATGGAGGCCAGCGAAAGCGCTATTGTCCAGGCGCTGGAGCATCTCGAGGAACTCGGCCTGGTGCGCCGGGTCAGTGGTGGCCGGGTCAGTCGTTTCGAGCATTTGTTCGGCAAGAAAATCGGCGTGCCGGGGCAGGCCGAGGCCTTGCTGACCGTGCTGATGTTGCGCGGGCCGCAGACGGCTGGCGAATTGCGCCTGAACTGTGATCGCCTGCACCGCTTTGTCGATATTTCGTCGGTCGAGGCCTTTCTCAGCGAACTGGCTGAACGCGAAGCCGGAGCGCTGGTCGTAGAACTGCCGCGTTTGCCCGGCGCGCGGGAAAATCGCTGGATGCATCTGCTTTCCGGCGAGCCTGAAATCAGCGAGGCCGCGCCGCGTCGGGCAAGCGTCGCTGACCAGGGGGCCCTGGCCGAACTACAGGCCCGCGTTGCCGTGCTGGAAGCCGAGCTCGCGGAATTGCGCGACCTGGTTCTGGGGCGTCCGGACTAGGCTGGACGCGAGGTGAAAAAGAGCGGGCCGGGCAAGGCGCGGCGAATTCGCATCATCGGCGCAGCCAGCGGTATTGGGGCGCAGGACCAGGCTTGTGCGGATGGGCCGGTGGCTTTTCATCATTCCCAGGCCTGGCACGAACTTGAACACCAACCCCGGCTCGATTGGGGAAAAACCTTGTTCGCACCGGATGATGATGGCGCTTCGCCCGTCGAACGGATTGCCGAGTTGTGCCGTGATCTGGCTGACGAGGTCGAACTGGCGCTGCGTGAGCGAGAATTTCCGCTGGTCATTGGTGGCGATCATTCGGTGGCGATTGGCACCTGGAGCGGCCTGGCGCGCGTGCTGGCGACGCCGCCGGGTTTGTTGTGGATCGATGCCCATCTCGATAGCCATACGCCGGCCAGCAGCTATTCCGGAGCGATTCACGGCATGCCGCTGGCCTGCCTGCTCGGCCAGGGCGACAAGCGCCTGCTCAATATCGGTCGGCCTGGCCCACAGCTCAGTGCCGCGCATACGGTGGTGCTCGGGCCGCGCAGCTACGAGCCCGAGGAAATCGTTTTCCTGCAGCGCGCCGGGGTACGCATCATGTTTGCCGAAGAGCTTGCCCATCGTGGCTTTGCCGCCTGTCTTGCCGAAGCGCTGAGCATCGTTGCCGGAGCGCCGGCCGGCTTCGGCGTGACGCTCGACCTGGATGTCATCGATCCGGGCTCGGCGCCGGGTGTCGGCAGCCCGGAGCCGGATGGGCTGGCGGCCGATGAAGCCCTGGCTGCCTTGCGGCAGATTGGCGCCAGGCCCGGTTTGCGGGCGCTGGAAATTGTCGAATACAACCCGGATCGCGACCGTCATGGTCTGACGGCGCGTCTGATTTCTGATTTGATCGAGCAATTGCTGCCTTCGATCAGCCAACACGGTGAAGCCTGATGGGTCATGATCCCTACGAAGTGCTGGGCGTCCCCCGTAACTCCGGGCCGGAAGCCTGGAAAAAGGCCTACCGCCGGCTGGCCATGCGCTGGCATCCCGACCGCAATCCGGATCCGCACGCGACCGAGCGTTTCAAGCAGATCAACGCGGCCTATGAGCAGCTTCTTGCGGTCGACCTGCCTGAAACACCGAAAACCAGCGCCAGCGAGGAAAGCCCCGAGCCCGAGCCGGCACCGGCCCGCAAGCGCGCGGCGGATATTCGCCATAGTCTGGAACTGGATCTTGAGGAAGCGGCGACAGGCTGTCGCCAGACAGTGCATTACACGCGCAGCAAGCCTTGTCCGACCTGCGCCGGCAGCGGTGAGGCGGGGATTGCCAAGACCCGTTTCTGCGATGCCTGCCATGGCAGTGGCCGGATTCGTGACGCCGAACGCGTGCTGGTCGCTTGCCCGGCCTGCGGCGGGCGCGGGATTTTCACTGAGCGGACCTGCCGGGATTGTCATGGCAGTGGTCATGAAATTGCCGAAATCAGTCTGGAAATCACCGTTCCGCCGGGCATGTTGCCGGGCGACGAGTTGCGCCTCGCCGGGCAGGGCGAACCGGGAAATGACGAGCTGGCGCCGGGCGATCTTTACCTGACGATCATTCTGCGCACGCATCGCCTGTTCGAGTTGCGCGGTCGCGATCTGCATTGCCGCATGCCAGTCAGCGCGCTGGCGATGCTGGCCGGGGCCGGGGTCGAAGTGCCCTTGTTGAATGGCGTGCTGGTTTGCCCGCTGGAACCGGGAGCGGCCGAAGTGCGCACCCTGCGTCTGGCGGGTCGGGGCTATCCGGGTCGGGGCAAGGCGGCGGCGGGCGATCTCGTTGCCGAACTGCTGCCGCATTTTCCGAGTCGGCTCAATCCCCGCCAGCGCAAGGCCTTGCTGCAGGCGCATGTGGCCTTGCAGGATGACGTTGATACGGCGCTGCCGGAAATCGCCGCCTGGTGGCGCGACAACGGCTATAGCTGAGTCTTGGCGCGCAAGCCGCTGTCAGTCGTCGCCAGCGCGGGGCGGCTGCAGGATGCCCTGCTCACGCAGCCAGGCCTTGTAGGCTTTCATCACCGGCCGGGAAATCATGGTTTCGGCGAGCAGACGTTTTTCGTAAATGAACATCGTCATCGCCTCATTCATGCCTTGGCGGGCGCTGGCGATCAGCGCATGGTATTCGGCGCCCATCAGCCGGCCGGGGCGATGCTTGACGGCATCGTAGAGCGCGGCGATGACGATCTTGTCGGCCTCGTTCATCTTGCACTTGCCATCGAGGATCTTCAGCATCACCGTCGTGGTGCAATCGAGGAGAACGGGGTCGAGCAGATGTTGCCCGGCCCAAAGGGTTGCGTTGTCGGTACTTGTCGGCATGGCTACAGCCAAAGAATGATTTGCCGTTGTGCACGCAATGACGATGCCAGGCGCCAGCAGTAGCGCCGTCGCGAATTATTTCAGCCAGGCGCCCTGCGTCTTGCCGTGCGAGGTTTCCCGGTCATAGTCCCTGTTTCGGGCGCTGGCTTCCGCCATCAGCTGTCGGCCAAGGGCGTTGGCGCTGGCTCCCAGCTGTTTGCAGTCGGGCTGCGGCGGCATGCTCTGGATGGCGTGATCAATGGTGTAAGCGGCGTCGCGGGAAATTTTGACGTGGCCGTTTTCATGAAACAGCAATTTCTGTTTGTGGGCTTCGAAGGTTCGCCGCGCCTCGGGATCGTTGCTGATCAGCTCGGGGGTGGTCACTGTCAGTTTGATGTTGGTTGTTGTCGAGCTGATCCGGCAGAGGCCGTCGCCGTCCTTCTGCCATTGAAAGCGCCAGTTGATTTTCCAGGCGGTGTAGGCGTGGAAAATCGAGCCTTCCGAGCGAAAAGGCGAAACCGCCTTGATGCTGGCCGATAGCGTGCGGCCGGGGGCATGGGGGACGCGGTAGCTTTCGTAAGCCAGTTGCTCGCTGACTTCGGCGCTGGCGCCCAAGGGGGTGAGCCAGATAAGGGCGAAGAGAGCGACAGATTTCATCGTGGCGGTCATGGCGATTCCGGAAAGGGTTTGACGATGCCGCTTGGCGCTTTGCTAGCCGCGTGGTCGGGCGATGAAATTGAAGCGTTTTTCGAGGTCGACCGCAGAAATGGGCTGCAACGGGATTTTCTGCCAGAAAACCGGGGCTGGTTGGCCGTCAAGCAGGCTGGTGAAGGCCGATTCGTCGCAGGCCTGATCGTCGGCGTCGCGACATTCGTCGAGTAGCGCCGCCAGATCGCGGTCATCAAGCAGGCCGATGCCGGGTTCTGCTGCCAGCAGCAGATTGCCTTCCGGGTCGAGATACAAGGCGGTGACGGCGCCGGCCGGGAGGCCCGTGTGGGTGTTGAAACCCTGGCCTTCGCGGCGATAGATCCAGGGCGTGCCGGCGAGGTCGACAAAGACCCGTTGTGGCCCGTTCTGGACGAACCAGCGGCCTGCTTCGTCCGAACCATATTGCCGGTTCATGAACTCGATCAGGCCGCGGTGCGTGACGCGCTCACCTTGTAGCCGCCAGTCCCCGCGCCGGTCGAGTGAGAGCCACTCGTAACAGGCGGGGACATTCGGCCATTTGGCGATTGCCGAGAGATCTACCATCAATCGGCGACCATCAGTCGGCGTAGTCGGCCAGCGGCGGGCAGGCGCAGTTCAGGTTGCGGTCGCCATAGACATCGTCGATGCGATTGACGCTCGGCCAGAACTTGTTGGCCGCCACCCAGGCCAGTGGGAAGACAGCTTCCTGGCGGCTGTAGGGACGGTTCCATTCGCTGTCGATGATATCCGCCTGCGAATGCGGGGCATTCTTCAGCGGATTATTGTCGGCCGGCAGTTCGCCCGCTTCGATGCGGTGGATTTCGTTGCGGATGGCGATCATCGCGGCGATGAAACGGTCGAGTTCGGCCTTGGATTCCGACTCGGTCGGTTCGACCATGATCGTGCCGGCGACCGGGAAGGACACCGTCGGGGCGTGGAAACCGTAGTCCATCAGGCGCTTGGCGATGTCGATTTCGGCGATGCCGGTGGCGGCCTTGATCGGGCGGATGTCGAGGATGCACTCATGGGCGACGCGGCCATTCTTGCCGACGTAGAGCACCGGGTAATGATCCTTGAGCTTGGTCGCGACATAGTTGGCGTTGAGGATGGCGACTTGCGTCGCTTTCTTGACGCCAGCGCCGCCGAGCATCGCCAGGTACATCCAGGAAATCGGCAGGATCGAGGCCGAGCCGAAAGGCGCAGCGGAAACGGCGCCCTGGCCGCTATTGTGGCGATCCGGGCCACCGGTCGGGGTCACCACGTGGTCAGCCATGAAGGGCGCCAGATGCGCCTTGAGGCCAATCGGGCCCATGCCCGGTCCGCCGCCGCCGTGCGGGATGGCGAAGGTCTTGTGCAGGTTCATGTGGCTGACGTCGGCGCCGATGAAGCCGGGCGAGGTCAGGCCGACCTGGGCGTTGAGATTGGCGCCGTCCATGTACACCTGGCCGCCGTTGGCGTGCACGATGGTGCAGATGTCCTTGATCGCTTCCTCGAAAACCCCGTGCGTCGAGGGGTAGGTGATCATCAGGCAGGCGAGGTCGTCGGCGTGTTGCTCGGCTTTGCTGCGCAGGTCGTCGATATCGACGTTGCCGTTATCGTCGCAATTGACGACGACAACCTGCATGTTGCACATCTGGGCGGTGGCCGGGTTGGTGCCGTGCGCCGATTTCGGGATCAGGCAGACCTTGCGATGGGCTTCACCGCGGCTGGCGTGGTAGCGGGCAATTGCCACCAGGCCGGCGTATTCGCCCTGGGCGCCGGAGTTGGGCTGCATGCAGATGGCGTCAAAGCCAGTGACGATCTTCAGCCAGTCGGTCAGGCCACCGATCATTTCGTGGTAACCCTGCACCTGTTCGCGCGGGGCAAACGGGTGAATGCCACCGAATTCCGGCCAGGTCACCGGGATCATTTCGCTGGTGGCGTTCAACTTCATCGTGCACGAACCAAGCGAGATCATCGAGTGATCCAGCGCCAGATCCTTGTTCTGCAGCGACTTCAGGTAGCGCAACATTTCGTGTTCGGTGTGATGCGTGTTGAACACCGGGTGGCTGAGTACGGCGTCGCTGCGGCGCAGGGCGTCCGGCAGTGCCGGGTCACCGGCGGCGACCTGGGCGTCGATGACGTCCATGGCGAGCGTGGTGCGGGCGATCAGCTTGAACAGCGTCGCGACATCCTTGCGCGTTGTCGTTTCATCGAAGGAGATGCCGAGCACGCCGGCCGTGACGCGGCGCAGGTTGTAGCCGGCGCTCTGGGCTTCGCGATAGATGCCGGCCGCAGCGCCGCCGAGGTTGAGGTGCAGGGTGTCGAAGAAGTGCTGGGTCTGCAGCTTGACGCCGGCGCGCTTCAGGCCTTCGGCGAGGATCGCGGTCAGGCGGTGGATGCGCGCGGCGATGGTGCGCAAGCCTTGCGGGCCGTGATAGACAGCGTACATGCCGGCCATGTTGGCAAGCAGCACCTGCGAGGTGCAGATGTTGGAATTGGCCTTTTCGCGACGGATGTGCTGTTCGCGCGTTTGCAGGGCCATGCGGTAAGCGGTGTTGCCACGGGCATCCCTGGAGATGCCGATGATGCGGCCGGGCATCGCGCGGACGTAGGCTTCGCGGGTGGCGAAGAAAGCGGCGTGCGGGCCACCAAAGCCCATCGGGATGCCGAAGCGCTGGCTTGAGCCGAAGGCGATGTCGGCACCCATCGCGCCGGGCGACTTGAGCAGGACCAGGGCCATCAGGTCGGTAGCGACGGCAATCGTCGTGCCCTTGCCTTTCAGCGCGGCAATCAGGCCGCTGAGGTCGCGCACATTGCCGTTGTCGCCGGGGTATTGCAGCAGCGCGCCAAAAAACTCGTCGGCGATGGTTTTTGCCTCGCTGGCGGCGTCGACCGCAGCAATGACCAGTTCAAAGCCGAAATAGGCGGCGCGGGTCTTGACCACGTCGATGGTCTGCGGGAAGCAGTTGGCGTCGACCAGGAAGCGGTTGGACTTGGACTTCGACGCGCGGCGGGCCATGGTCATGGCTTCGGCGGCGGCCGTGGCTTCGTCGAGCAGCGAGGCGTTGGCGATTTCCAGGCCGGTCAGGTCGACGACCATCTGCTGGAAATTCATCAGCGCTTCCAGGCGGCCCTGGGCGATTTCGGCCTGATAAGGCGTGTAGGCGGTGTACCAGCCGGGGTTTTCCATGACGTTGCGCAGGATCACCTTGGGCGTCAGGGTGTCGTAATAGCCCATGCCGATGCACGACTTGGCAATGATGTTCTTGCTGGCGATGGCCTTCAGGTCGGCCAGCGCTTCATGTTCGCGGCGCGGCGCCGGCAGCGGCAGATCCTGCGGCAGGCGGATGGCGGCCGGTACGGTCTGGGCTATCAGTTGTTC
>JAVBXO010000165.1 GCA_030824535.1 Azonexus sp.
ACCTGGCTGCTGATCGCTTGCAAAAATCGCTGAATGCAGTTAATGGCGATGCCGGCAAGACAGCGTCTGATCTTGCTTTTCTCAAGGCAACTGCGGAACGGCTGGGTATTGGCCTGGATGCCTCATCTGCCGGCTTTGTGAAGCTTTCTGCCGCAGCAAAAGGCACCTCGCTAGAAGGCGAAGCCACCCGCGCCATCTTCTCAAACATTGCCGCCGCGATGGCAAAACTTGGGTTGTCGTCCGCCGATACCGAGCGGGCATTCGTCGCCATTGGTCAGATGATGTCCAAGGGAACGATTTCCGCCGAGGAGCTAAAGGGCCAGTTGGGCGATGTGCTCCCTGGTGCGATGTCGATTGCTGCGCGCGCAACTGGCTTGACGACAGCTGAGCTTGGCAAGCTGATGGAAGCTGGTGGACTGCTTGCAGAAGATTTTTTACCCAAGTTCGCCGCTGAGGTAGCGAAATCGTTTGGCGGTGCTTCGGGCCGGGTTAATGGGCTATCGAACGATATTGAGCGAGCAAAGAATACCTGGAGTCAGGCCTTCAAGATTTTTGGCGATACCGGCGTGATGGCTGCGCTAGCTGGGTCGCTTGGGGTGGTCAATGAGGCTTTATTAATTCTATTGACGGGAGTAACTGCGGTAGCCGCTGGATTTTTTGCTTGGGTAAAAGCAATGTCAGTGACTGCCGCCGCAATTATTTCTCTCGATTTTAGCCAGCTCAAAAACAGCCTCAGCGAAATCGGCACAGAGATGGTCGGGACCGTCGATAAGATGGCCCGCTTGACGGGAACGTCGAAATTGGTCGGGCAGGCTATGGCCGGTGCAGCTCAAGGGACTCGTGATGCGGCAGATGCCGCACAGGCCGGAAAGGTTGGCTGGGCTTATTTGATTAGCACCTACGACAAGGTAATCAAGTCTGCCGCCGATTACGTCGAACAATCCAAGAAGGTCGTTACGGCGACCGAGGCCCAAAACAATGTGCTGGTAAAGCTGGCTGAGCTTTCCGGTAATGAAAATGAATTGCTGATCGCGAAACAGGAAGCAGCCATCAAGGCAGCAAAAAGCGCCGAACAACTTGCACGGGCATTAGATGTTGAGGCAAAGACCTTGCAGTCCAAGGTGATCGCTATGCAAGAAGAGGTCAAGGGCCAGAAGGTCGTCAGCGAAGAAAAGCTGAAAGCCATTGAAGAAGCGAAGAAGGCAGCTGAGGCGAAAACAGAAGAGGCGAAGGCAGCGCAGGCAGTTGCTGATATGGCGAAGGTAAGTGCTGTGGCCATTTCTTCCGAGAGTGCGGCGCTGGCTGACAATTCAAAGCGAGTGAATGAACTCAAGGCAGCTTGGGATCAAGCCCGTGTTGTCCAGACTGCAATTCACGTTGCGCGCCAGGCGGGCCTAGCGACCGCAGAGCAGGAAAACGCGGCAAATATCGCGGTCGCGAAGGCAGCAAACCTTTATAGGGACGCGCTCAAAGACCAGGTCACGGCGATAGAAATCGCTGCACGCGCCAAGCAGCAGCAAAACAGCATTGATCAAGCTGGTATTCGCTTGGCCATTGAGCAGCAGCGAACCATCCTTGAGGTCGCCCGCGCCCGTGGTGATGAGCTTGGCGCGACGCAGGCGCTGCTGAATATTAAGCGCCTTGAAATCCAGTTGGCAGAATTGACGGCGAAGGCCAAAGAAGCAGAAGCCAATGCCACGCTTTTGAGCGTGCGTGCCCAGCGTATTGAGCTCGAAACGAAGGGGCTGTTGACTGATGCGAAACGTGCCGAGCTGGACGCCATGGAAGCCGGGGCTCGCGTCAAGCAAATAGAGGCCGAGATTGCGAAAGAGACAGCAAAGCGCATGCGCGATTTGGCCGAGGAAACCCTCTATTCGGGCGACGCCTCTCGCCAGGCCGCTGGCGGTTATCAAGGCCTGAGTGGTTCGCTCGATGGCGTCGCCGCCTCGGCTCGCAATGCCGCCGCTGCCATCGCCAGTATCCCGACACAAGGCGCTGACGGCACCTGGCGTAATGGTGCTGGCCACACGGACGAAAAAGGCAACCCGATCCTCGATGTGAACGGCAAGCAAGTCACAGACACGACCAGCATCCTTGATACCAAGGAAATGAAGGGCCGGAAGGGCAGTATCGATATCACTGCCGAAATGTATCGCCTGGGCGCCAGCGTTAAGGAAGTGCAAGCAGCACAGAAGTATTACGGCGAGTTGTACGACCGCCAGGCGGCCACGCAATTGACCGGCAACCTGGGCGACTCGATCAATGCCGCCAAAAAAACCAACCAGGTGATCAAGATGGCCATGGAAGAAGCCATCCAGATGGCGCGCCAGGAGCTGGCCACAGGCCAGGCCGTCGACCTGGGCACTTCCGTCAAGGATCTGATCGCCCAGAACACCGCGCTGATCCAGCGTAATAGCTTGCTGACGAATACCGGTGGCCAGAACGCCCAGCAGGCGGCGATCAAGAATGCCGGCGTGACGGCCAGTCAACAAACCATCCGCCTCGAGATTGGCGGTGGCCGGACGCTGTACGCCAATGGACAGGACGATGTGAATGCATTCCTGCAGGTGTTGAACGATGCGGGGATAAGGGCGAATCTTCGATGATTACGTTAACTAAAGGCGGGACCACCCTGGAGCTTGACCCGGATTTTTGGTGGTCAGACGAGTTTTCCTGGTCGCCTGTACGGGCGGTCACCAGCTACAGCTTGACCGGCGCCTTGCTTGTCGACGAATCCGTCGCCCAGGCCGGTCGCCCAATCACTCTTCAGCCGGATGCCCCCAATGGCGCGCGCATGTCCGGCGCGATGTTGCGGCAGATCCAGGGATGGGCGGCAGAGCCGGGTGCCGTGTTGACGCTGGCGCTGCGCGGAGAGTTGTTCAGTGTGATGTTCCGCCGTGATAGCGGGCCGTGTATCGAGGCTGTACCCACCATTTTCACTGCCAACCCGGCCCCCGGTGGTCTGGGCGATTGGTATCGAGTAACGCTGCGTTTTATTGAGGTGCAAGAATGATCGCGATTGAGGATATCGTCTGGCTGGAATCGGAAGTCATGAGCGATGCAGCGGATGGCGGCGGCCGGCGAACATCGCGTGTTGTGCCGGATAACGTTGCGGGCAATCTTTTCCCGAAAATTAGCCGTACAGATGCCACGCGCGGTCGGGTAAATCTCCGGAAAGTTTACGGAGCCGTCCGCACCGCGAATGTGGACGTCTATGCTGGCGCTCACGCCATTGTGATGACGCCGCCGGCGTCGTCGAAAGTGAAGGTCACGTTGTTTTCGTCGGGATCCAGTTTTGACCGTCGTTCAAACGCCCGCGACCATCTTGAGGCCTACATGGCGGCGGGTCCGGAAAGCCGCATGATTCTTGTCGGCCGACAGCTCCCCGGACAACGCAGCATCATGATCTATCAGCGGATTGAGGAGCCTTTTCCGGAAGTTGGCGATGTCTTGTGTCTCAGCAATGAGGTCGGCGGAATAACTTCATCGCAACAGTACGTGCGCGTCGAGGATGTGATCGGTGAGTTGCGCAACTTTGAGGACGCATCGGGGGTGTTCCAGCGCCGTGTGCTGACGATATCGCTTGGTCAAGTACTGCGCTATGAATTCAGCGGCCCTGAGACGCCCTCCCGCTTGTCGACGGTCGCGCGCTCCAGCCGGGTGCGCGAAACAACTGTCGTCGACGCCGCACAATACTTCGGGATCGCGCCTTTGAGCCAGCCGGCGACTGCGGGCGATATGTCTGCCCGGGTAGCATCGGTCTATACGCAGATTGTGCCGACGACGACACGAGAAACGCCGCTCTCTGCGCAGTCGCTGGCAGACGCGGGGAATCTGCTCGCCGCTGGCGAGCGTGTTTCCGAGGCGCTTGGTACTTTCGCTGTCGGGCAGACACGCTACTTACGCCGGTCTGCGCTTCAGGGAGAATTGACGCTGTCAGGGGCGGGGATGACGACGGTCAGCGATACGGGCGACGGCTCGATCTCGAACAGCAGCTTCGTCGGTACGGTCGATTACGCCTCGGGCGCGATTACCCGTACCGGAGGCACGGCGAGTTCGAGTGTTTCAGTTTCGGCGAGCTATATCCCCGCGGCCGAGGCATCACAGGTTGCGCACACAATGGATATCGTGGTCTCGCTGGCGACGCGTGGCACGGTGTATCCGGTTACGCTCAATCCGCCGCCGGCGCCGGGTACCCTCGCTATTGATTACCGTGCGCAAGGTAAGTGGTATCGCCTGCGCGATGATGGAGGGGGCAATCTGGCGGGTAGCGATCCGGCCTATGGTTCGGGTGTAGTCGACTACGTGTCTGGCGCCGTCGTTCCGACACTTGGGGCGTTGCCGGATGTCGGGACGTCAGTGCTGTTCTCGTGGGGGTCGGCTGTGCATTTCACACAGCGGGCAGGTGCGGCGAGCGACGCGGGTGCGGTCGCAAAACAGGCTTTTGTTGTTATGACGTTGCCCGTCGCGCCGGGGTCGCTATCCGGGTCTTACGAGTCGAGCAACGTGCAGTATGCATTCTCTGTATCTTCGGCCGGCGTGCTGGCCGGGGATGGTGTTTCTGGCCGCTTCGACCATGCGACTGGCCGCGGCGAGTTGATCTATTCGATACGCTTGCCCGATCCGGACGCGGCATTGTCGTTGAGCTTCAACCAGGTGACTCCGGACAACCCTAGCGCCCCGGTGCTCGGTGATGTGACTGTGCCATCGGCAGCGACGATGCAGCTGGGCGTCGGCATCGAGGGCGGCGGTATCTTTGGCGGCTGGGTGAACGGCGAGGTGTATTTTTCCGGTGACGTCGGCGGGGTGAATTTTCACGGCTTGTTGGCAGTGTCCGACGATGGCGCCGGGGTGCTGCTGGTGAGGTCAGGGCAGCGCCTATCTCCCAGCTCGACCAGCGCCTCGGCCCGGGTCGCCGGCGACCCGCTGGTCGGCACCCAGGCGATCGGCACAATCAACTACGTGTCCGGCGAGGTACAGATCCCCGACGATATCGAGATCGTCGCGACGCTGAATACCTTTGCCCAGGGCGAAAGTGAGACGTCGTGGCAGACCGGGGTTGCAGGCTGGGTCACGGTCGGCGGTGGCCCGGCGACCTGGCGCTTCAAGCGCTCCGGGGTGGCGGCTACCAATGAGGCAATCACTGTGTCGATTGGCGCTATTGAGGCGCCTTTGCGGATCGATCTGCTGACGACGGTAACTGATAGCCTGGTGCCAGGCGCATTGATGTTCAGCCTCGGCGGCATGGTGTATGTCGACCGCGCCGGTGTGCTGTACTCGGATATTTCGGCGTCGACCGGGGCCGGGACGTTGGCTGGGGCGCTAGACACATCGACGGGTGTCGCTACGCTGACGCTATGGAGCGGTGCGGCGTCGCCGGTGGTCGGTGTTCTGGCCTGTTTGACGCGCTATGGGACGCATGCGGCCTGGGCGCTGCAATTCCGGGTTCCTGGTGCGCCGCTGAGACCGGGGTCGATGTTCGTTCAGGTGCTGGCAGCCGACGGCGAGTCGCTCTCGGCAACGTGCAATGATTCGGGCGTATTGTCCCATCCCGAATTCTCCGGCACGGTCGATCAGGATACGGGCGTCGTAAGGCTGGTCTTCGGCAAGCGGGTGCCGGCAGCCGGTAATGAGTCGCAGCCCTGGTTCAATACAGCGAATGTTTCCGAGGGTGAGATTTTCCGGCCCCGGATCATCCAGCCGGCGACCTTGGGCTACAACGCAGTCGTGCTTAGCAACTTGCCGCTGAATGCTGATCTGCTCGGCTTGGATCCGGTGCGTCTGCCGGTCGATGGTCGGGTTCCAATCTACCGGCCTGGAAATATCGTCGTGATCCACAATACCCAGCGGACCGAGCTGCCGATACCGCTTGTACCGGGCAGCACGCATGCCCTCAGTCGGGATGCTCTGGCTGCTTTTTGGCTTGAGGATGCGTCGGGCGAGCGCGTCAGCGGCGCCGCGTATCTAGCGGACCTCGATAATGGGACGGTATCGATTGCCAACGATTTCGTGGTGGGCGATCTGGTTATGCCCTTGACAGCGGTGGATGTGGTCGAGGATATGACCATGCTGACCGATGTGCAGATTAACGGCGAGCTGACGTTCAATAGCTCGCTGTCGCGGGATTACGCGGCCGGCGAGACTTATGTGTCGTCAGCCCTCGATTTTGGCGATCTCTACGCCCGCGTTACCAACGTTTTTGACTTGCTGACGTTTACTGATTGGAGCGATACGCCAGGGACTGGGGCAACGGCCCAGTTCAATAATATTGACTACCCAATTGAGGTGTTCAACAACAGCACGCCGACGGAACGCTGGCGCTGTCATTTCACATCAAGCACCGCGTTCCAGGTGATCGGTGAAAACCTCGGAGTCGTTGCCACAGGGGTTACTTTTACCGACTGCACGGTGCTCGACCCGCTGACCGGTCAGGTGATGTTGATCATCCGCGCCGGCGGCTGGGGTGTCGCTGGCTGGCCGGTCGCCAGCAATTTGCGGTTCAACACCATCGGGGCTTTCGTGCCCGTATGGGTGGTGCGGACGATTCTGCCCGGGGCGCCGCTGGGCGCTGACTATATTGCGCTGCAGCTGCGTGGCGACGTCGACGAGGTCTGACTATGGCAAATGTGGCAGGGATAGTGACGGATGCTGCCGGAAATCCGGTCGCGCGGATGGTGCGGCTCTATCGCCGGGATACCGGGGTGATGCTCGCTGAGACTTTGAGCAGCTTGTCGACGGGGGCTTACGCGTTCACCACGGCCTTTACCGGCGAGTGCCAGGTCGTATTGCTTGATGACGCCGCTGGGGCGCTGGAAAACGATCAGATTGTCCGGGTGATACCAGCATGAGTGATGATCTGTATTGGGATCAGGTCGCGCTATTGATGCATTTAGATGGCGCCATGAATGGCTCGACCCGGTTTCGCGAGGAGACAGGCAAGGTCGTGACGGCAGTGGGCAACGCGATGCTGTCGACGGCCTGGAAACGATTCGGCGCGACGTCGCTGCTGCTCGATGGTTCGGGCGATTGGCTGACCGTGCCGACCGCTTCCGGTTTTGCTTTCGGGCTGCTGGATTTCACGGTCGAGGCGTGGGTCAAAACCGGGTCGTCAGGCCGCACTATTGTTTCGAGCAATTCGGCGGCTGGCGGTTGGGCCCTGTGGGTCAATGCCCAAGGGCGGCTGGCGTTCGATTGCGCTGCATCGTCTGCAATCGTCAACGTGGCCACCGGATCAACGGTCGTCAATGACAACCTGCCGCATCATGTCGCTGTGACTCGATCCGGGGCTGTGCTGACATTGTGGGTCGATGGCGTGGCGGATGCCGTGGTGGCGTGCGCAGTCTCGATACCGGCACCGAGTGCGCTCTACATCGGCGCGCTGGCGTCGTCGACTGCGGCCTCGGCCTGGCTGGGACATATCGACGAACTGCGCATTACGGAAGTCGTGGCCCGGTACAATGAGCCGTTCACGCCCGCCGCCGAGGCATTTGGCGGCGACCCCACGGCTTACGATCTGGACTACGACAAGGTGGTGCTGCATTGCCGCTTCGACGGCGAGAACGGCGCGACGAATTTTGTCGACGAGAAGGGACACACGGTGTCTCGCATCGGGGCACCGGTGATCTCGACGAACCAGACGTTTCAGCGATTCGGTGGTTCATCGGCTTACCTGGGCGCATCGGACGCTATTGGGTTTCAGCATGATGACCTCAAACCCGGGGCTGAGGATTTTACGATTGAGGGGTGGCATGCGCTTGCTTCCCCTGTGTCCGCTACGCGGCCATTCATCACCATGCCATCTGCGGACGGTACTGGCGTCGGTCTACGCATTTCGTCGTCGCAGACATCACCGTTTGCCTATAACGGGGTGCTGATCGTCAATGGTGTTACGGTTTCGTCCACGATCTTTCTGCCGACAACCTATGGCGCCCAGGGCGTGCATTTTGCGATTTGTCGCGAAGGAGATTACCTTGCCTTGTTTTCCGGCGGTATTCGCCGGTATTTATTCAATATTGGCAGCTCGCCGATTGAGACCAACGGCGCGCTCTATCTGGGCCAAGACCCGCTGACAGGCGGTTCAGGGTCGATTCGCTACTATGACGAAATACGCTACACGAAAGGCCTGTCGCACTACTCAAAAGACCTGACCACCTATGCCGTTCCGGTGAAGGAGTTCCCGAACCGTGTTCTACAGCGCTTGTCTGGGACTGTTCGAGACTCTGCAGGCAATCCGCTGGCACGCACGGTCTGTTCTTTCCGTCGTCGCGACAAGCTGCTGGTCGATGAGTGCGTTTCGGACCCGGTGACGGGCGCATTCTCGCTACAAGCCATCGATACTTCGGCACACTTCGTCATCGTAATGGATGACGCCAAGAATGCACTAATCTACGACCACGTGGTGCCGGTGCTCTGATGACTTATGTCTGGCCAGCTGCTGCGCATGCTGACTTTCACCTGGGGCAGGTCGATTTTCCGCGGCAGGTGCAGGCACTTGGGTTTGCTTTTTCACCGGGGGGCTACACAGCGCCTTTCGGTGCCAACATTCCAGCCCAGTTTCCTACAGATTTTTCTAGGCCCGCCGCCAGCGCAGCCGGTTTTGTTGTGGGGATTGTGGTGCCGGTTCGCCGCCTGCTGGCGTCGCACACCCGCTCCCGCTGGTCAGTACCGAGGCGCCATGACGTAGCACTGTCGGTGCGCCCCCCCGGCACTGACCGCATTGATTTGGCTGCTAAATTGCTCTGGCGTGCTGGCAGACCGCTTGCTGTCACGCTGGGTATCGTCAATCAACCGTCGGCAGCATGTGATACGGCGGCAACGGTCATCTGGCTTGGTGGTAGTGCCGAAGATACTCGTCTGTTAGTAGTGAATGGGGCGACTTCCTCAGCCGATACCTCATCACGATTGGCGTGGGCCACCTCGAATGATTGCGATGATGAACGCCTTCTTTCCACATGGCCCGCCAGCCGGCCTGCAGATCCTGTGCGCCGGACACCGTGGCCGGGCGACCACCGGCCGATGTTGCGCCGAGTGCCGTGGGAACGGCCGGCAGCCATTGCAATATTCAGCGCTGTACGCGGCGGTGGGATTGATTGCGCCGTATTTCCGGATAGCGTAAATGAAGCCCCGGTCGGCAATGCACTTGATTTTATCTTCGGTACTGCCAGCTATTCAGCGCCGTTCTATTACCCGAGGAGTGGCTGGTTTGCCCGGCCAATGGCCCAGAAAGTGACGCTTCGCTTGCCACTGCCGGAGCGCCAAGCGGTGTCAATTAGCGAGCCCGCCCAGTGCGCCGCTATTGTGGTCACGCGGTGGGGGGAAGGGCGACCGACGGACCCGGCGCAGCGGATGAGCTGGGACAGACTGTCAGTGCCCTTAAACGTCGGCGTCGGAGTCATTGTTCCCGGCCCGCCCACACCACCAGCACCTGGGCAGACCGTAACTGTGCCCATTTACAGGACTTATCTCATGCTCAACGAGGTCTTATTGATCCGGGCTGACGACAACCAGATCGTCGAAGCGAAGGAAGTTACAGTAACTTTTGATAGCGATAGCTGGGTGGCCAGATTCTCTGCCGAGCTGCCGTATAGCGCCAGGGACGCTGTTATGCCCGCGCCTGACCCGGTGCGACTCATCGTCAGTATCAACGGCATCGATTTTCAATTCCTGGTCGAGCGTGTTGGGCAGTCAAGGCGCTTTGTCAAAAGAGGCGTCGCGGTATCCGGCCGCGGTATCGCATGCTTGCTCGACGCACCCTACGCTCTCAGCGCTGCGCATATCAACCCCACGGCGATGTCCGCGCAACAGCTGATTGCTGCTTCTTTGACCGATACCGGCTTTGCTCTATCGTGGGGAGTCACTGATTGGTTAGTGGACGCAGAGGCACTGTCACTGCGCGGCACGCCGCTCGCTGTAGCAACCCACGTTGCCAGCGCGGCTGGGGCTGTGGTCGCAGGACACTGGAGCCAGCCTACCCTGCGCATCCTGCCTCGCTATCCATCCGCCCCCTGGGGCTGGAGTGCCACGACGCCGGATTATGTGATCCCATCGGCCATTGCTGAGGTGGAGGACATCGAATGGACGGAGAAGCCCGAGTACAACGTGGTGTATCTGTCCGGGGTCCAGTCTGGCTATTTCGCCAAAATCAAACGCGCGCTGTCGGCTGGTGATCTTCCAGCTCCAGATCGCACCCATCCGCTACTCACCCATCCCGAGGCTGCGCGCCAGCTCGGCACCAGCATCCTGGCCGAAGGCGGGCGTCGCGCCGGTGTGAGACTCTCATTGCCAGTCCTGGACCCGATGGGGATCATTGATATTTGCCGCCACGCCGATTATGTCGACGCCGGAATGACCCGCCGAGGCGTTACACGCAGCAATAGCATCCATTACGACGGAGTCTCCTTGCGTCAATCCGTCACTATTGAGTCGCTGCCATGATCACCAACCCGTTCGTCCTTCTTAAGCAACTGATTCCGGATGCCCCATTACTTGTCGCGACGGTGGTCGATGTTGGCACTTATGGGGTCACCGTCGAGTTTCCTGATGGTGCGATGATGCGTGTCAGGGGGGTGGGCACAACCGGCCAACGTGTGTTTGTCCGGGCCGGCGCGGTCGAAGGCCCTGCGCCAACGTTGCCATTTATTGAAATCGACGTTTAGTCAAAGGCCGCGCGTCTTTCGTGATGGTAAATTTTGTTTGCCACCGCTTGAGTCAGAGACAATCTATTTATCTCGCCCATGAGCGTGTGTTTATCGCGCGCCGCTTTACCGTCGGCCGCAAGTTCCTGATGGCCGGCAAGGGCGGCATGAACATCACCCATGCCGAGCCGCTGGCCGATTTCATCGCCCGCTATGGCGTACGCGCTGCTGAAATTGGCAAGCTGCTTGGCGAATTCGGTCCCGCACAACTCCGCGCCTGGATCCACGAACTCGGCATCGACACCTTCGTTGGCACCTCCGGCCGGGTTTTTCCTACCGAAATGAAAGCTGCGCCGCTATTGCGCGCCTGGACGCACCGCCTGCGCAGCCAGGGCGTGCAGTTTTATGTCCGCCACCGCTGGCTGGGCTGGCAGGCCGATGGCAGCCTGCGTTTTGCGACGCCGGAAGGCGAACTGAGCATCACTGCCGACGCCACCATTCTGGCGCTGGGCGGCGGTAGCTGGGCCAGACTGGGCTCTGACGGCGCCTGGCTGCCCTTGCTCGCTGCCCGTGGTCTCAATGTTGCCCAACTGCTGCCGGCCAACTGTGGTTTTGACGTTGCCTGGAGCGATTACTTCCGCAGCCGCTACGCCGGCCAACCGATCAAGCCGGTCATCGCCTGCTGCGGTGAACGCTGCCAGCAAGGCGAATTCAACATCACCGAAACCGGCGTCGAAGGCGGACTGATCTACGCCATTTCCGCACCCCTGCGCGACGCCCTGTTGCGCGACGGCCGGGCCACGCTGCAGCTCGACCTGGCCCCC
>JAVBXO010000364.1 GCA_030824535.1 Azonexus sp.
GTTAGCTGTTAGCTGTTAGCTGTTAGCTGTTAGCTGTTAGCTGTTAGCTGTTAGCTGTTAGCTGTTAGCTGTTAGCTGTTAGCTGTTAGCTGTTAGCTGTTAGCTGTTAGCTGTTAGCTCATTATTGCGCGCCAACGGCGCAGAAACCAACACTCGATCCTCGATCCTGTCAGCTCAATCCTAAAAAAAGCCCGGCACTCAGACCGGGCTTTTTGCTGAAGCAGTAAAACTACTTAGTGGTTGCTCGCTGAAGCCGCGCCGTAACCCGTCTGACCACGCACGTACTGGTCATCGAAACCAGCGATATCGAGCTTGGCCCGCGCGCTGGAATCGGTCTTCGACACGATGACCGCCAACAGGAAGGCGATCGGCATGGCAAACAGTGCCGGCTGAGTGTAGGGGAACAGTGGTGCGGCATTGCTGAGCACGTCGACCCACACCGACTTCGAGAACAGTACGAACAGCACTGCCGATACCAGGCCACCGTAGCCGCCGAACAGCGCGCCACGGGTGGTCAGGCCCTTCCAGTACATCGAGAGGATGAGCACCGGGAAGTTCGCCGCAGCGGCGACACCGAAGGCCAGACCGACCATGAAGGCGATGTTCTGCTTTTCAAAGAGGATGCCGAGCACGATGGCGACAGCACCCAGGCAGATCGTGGCAATCTTGGAGACGCGGATTTCCGTTGCTTCGGAAGCCTGCCCCTTCATGATTACGCGAGCGTAAAGGTCGTGCGAGATGGCGGAGGCGCCAGCCAGTGCCAGACCGGAAACCACGGCCAGGATGGTAGCGAAGGCCACAGCCGCCAGGAAGCCGAGCAGCATGTTGCCGCCGACAGCCTTGGCCAGGTGCATGGCGACCATGTTGCCGCCGCCGATCAGCTTGCCGCCAACCGTACCACCTTCGAAGAACTCCGGATTCTGACCAACGATGATGATGCCGGCGAGGCCCATCAGGAAGATCACGTTAAAGAAGTAAGCAACGAAGCCGGACGCGTAAAGCACCGACTTGCGCGCTTCCTTGGCGTCGGTCACGGTGAAGAAGCGCATCAGGATGTGCGGCAGACCAGCGGTACCGAACATCAAACCAAGGCCGAGCGAGATCGCGGTGACCGGATCCTTCAACAGGCTGCCCGGATACATCAGCTTGTCGCCGAGCTTATGCACGGCAGTCGCTTTTTCCAGCAGAGTGGTGAAGGAGAAGCCGAATTCGCTCATCGCCAGGATCATCACCAGCGTACCGCCAGCGAGCAGCATGCAGGCCTTGATGATCTGCACCCAGGTCGTGGCAACCATGCCACCCATGGTCACATACACCATCATCAGGATGCCGACGGCGAAGATCGCGATGTTGTACTCCAGACCGAAGAGCAGCTTGATCAGCTGACCGGCACCGACCATCTGCGCGATCAGGTAGAAGCAGACGACGATCAGCGAGGAAATCGCGGCCATCGTACGCACCTTGCCTTGATCAAGGCGATAGGCGGTAATGTCGGAGAAGGTGAAACGGCCCAGGTTACGCAGGCGTTCAGCCATCAGGAACAGGATGATCGGCCAGCCGGCGAAGAAGCACAGCATGTAGATATAGCCGTCATAGCCCTGGGTGTAGGTCATCGCCGTCAGACCGAGCAGGGTTGCCGCCGACATGTAGTCGCCGGCAATCGCCAGACCGTTCTGGAAACCGGTGATGCCGCCGCCGGCGGTATAGAAATCCGCCGTCGACTTGGTGCGGCTGGCCGCCCAGTAGGTAATGCCCATGGTCATCGTGACGAAGACGCAGAACATGATGATGGCGTGCCAGTTGGTCGCCTGCTTTTCTGTCGGCCCGAGCGAATCACCCGCCGCAAAAGCCAGTGCGGAGAGGCTCAGGAGTCCGAGCGCGAGTATCGATTTGCGCATTATTTCTGCTCCTTCCAGGCTTCCTTGATGATCTCCTGGTTCAGCGTGTCGAACTCGGTGTTCGCCCGCTTGACGTAAATAGCCGTCAAGGACCAGAAGAAAATGAACATGAACAATTCGACGGCGACCCCCACCGTCCATTTCGAACCTTCGCTGACCGGCTGACCCAGTGAGGCGGGGTTGAAGGCAACCACCATCACAAATCCGTAAAACATGGACAAAACGACGACCGCCAGGGTCCAGGCAAAGCGCCCACGTCGGGCAACCAGCTCCTGGAACTTGGGGTTGGCCCGCATCCGCTCATACATCGCGCTGCTCATGGCTACTCTCCCTAATCAATAATTACCAAAATTTGGCACCGAATATTATATCTTATACAAGACATCCCATAATTATGAATTTCGCTAGCCTTATAATTCATGTCTTTGGTTTTTCGGAGACATCGGCATGGCCACGGTCCAGCTTGAGAAAACGGGCGAAATCGCCACCCTGACCCTGAACAATCCGGAGAAGCTGAACGCGATCAATCTTGCAATGTGGCAGCAGCTTGCTGAAAACATGCTCGAAATTGCCGTCGACCGCAGTATTCGCTGCGTCGTCATTCGCGGCGCTGGCGATGAAGCCTTTGCCGCTGGCGGCGACCTGGAAGAATTTGTTACCGGTCGCGCCACCCTGGCCCAGGCGCTGCACTACCACGGCGAAGTGGCCAGGGCGCTGACGGCGATTGCCGACTGCCCGCATCCGACTGTCGCGCTGATTCGCGGCGCCTGTATCGGTGGCGGCCTGGAAATCGCCGGCAGCTGCGACCTGCGCATCTGCGGCGAAGGCGCCCGATTCGGCGCACCGATCAACAAAGTCGGCTTTTCAATGTATCCAGGCGAAATGGAAGCCCTGCTCCGCCTGGCCGGCGAAGCCGTGCTCAAGGAAATCCTGCTTGAAGGGCGCATCCTCAATGCCAGCGAGGCCTACGCCAAGGGACTGGTCACCCGCGTCGTCCCCGATGCCCAGCTTGCCGACGAAGCCTATGCCACCGCCCGCCGCATCGCTGCCGGAGCACCGCTGGTGGCTGGCTGGCACAAGCAGTGGATCAAGCGCCTGCTCAATGACCAGCCGCTCAGCGACGAGGAAAAAGCCGCTTCCTTTGCTTTCCTCGACACCGAGGATTATCAGGAAGGACTGGCCGCCTTCCTCGAAAAGCGTAAACCGGTATTCAAGGCCCGCTGAACAAATTCCACAGCATCTTGCCGGCCAGCGCCAACAGCACGACAGCGAAAATGCGCTTGAGCGTCGCCACCGGCAGTTGGTGGGTCATGCGTGCGCCAATCGGCGCGGTCAAAACGCTGAGCATCAGGATCATTCCCAGCGCAGGCAGATAAACAAAACCCAGACTGCCAGCTGGCAACCCAGACTGCCCCCAGCCATTCCAGATATAACCCAGCGTCCCACCAACAGCAATCGGTAAACCAACCGCTGCCGATGTACCAATCGCCTGATGAGGTCGAACATTACAATAGACCAAATAGGGCACGGTCAGAGCCCCGCCGCCTATCGCTGCCAAGCTGGAAAAGGCACCAATGACGATGCCAACAAACCCCAGACCAGCTGGCGCGGGGAGTTGACGGCAAGCTTGCGGACGAAAGTCAGCAAGCATTTGAATTGCCACAAACAACATGAAACTGACAAAAAATACCGTCAACACCTGAGAAGAAAGAGCTACCGCCAAGCGGCTCCCAATGAGCGTACCAAGCAGGATTCCTGGCGTCAGTGAGCGCAAGATTGGCCAAAGCACCGCCTGATGCGCATGATGGGTACGTAAACTGGAAACAGAAGTGAAAAGAATGGTGGCTATTGAAGTACCAAGCGCCAGATGCAAGACTTCAGCCGCAGGAAAAGCAAGGCCGGTAAAAATCATGCTCAGCAAGGGCACTAGCACCACGCCACCGCCAATACCCAAGAGCCCCGCCAGAAAGCCAGCAACAGCGCCCAGCAGCAAGTAGATTGGAACAATTTCTGAATGGATCACGAAGAACTGAAACTCGCTTAAGCTGGAACACGGAATTTTATCGACTGCGACTTTCCAACCAGCTGACCATCCCATCAATGCTGCGGAAGTCATCGCTGGCTCGCGATGGAATTTCGGGGGCCAGTTCGGAAAATAATTTACTCATTGCGTTACCAGGGCCAATCTCAAGGACGACATCCGGCTGCATCTCAAGCACGCTCTGCAAACAAGCCGCCCAGTCCAGGCGGGTGCAGATCTGGCGTGCCAAGGCATCCCTTGCGGCACGCCCACTGCGCGCTGCGGTGGCATCAATGGCGCTAAAGACCGGAAAGGCCAGTCGGCAATCAGGCAAGGCTGCGATCACTTGCTGAAAATCTGCCGCCGCCGAGGTCAGCGCCGCTGTATGCGATGGCGTCTGCACCGCCAGATGCACAAGATGACTAGCCCCATTCTCCTGGCAGCGTTGCGCCATGCGCAGAAGCCCGGCGCGCGGCCCCGCCACGACCAGATGACGTGGCGCATTACGAATCGCCAGAGCCAGTCCGTTCTCGGCAGCCAGTCTCTGGACCAGGGATTCGCTCAAGCCCAAAACCGCCAGCATTCCCTGCTCCCCCGTCGCGGCACGATCCATCGCCGCCGCCCGTTCGGCACAAAACACGACCCCCTGCGCCGCAGTGAACAATCCGGCGGCACTGCACGCAGCCATTTCCCCCAGCGAATAACCTGCGGCACAAATCGGGCGTGGCAAACGCGCTTTCAGTTTTTCCCACAAGAGCATCTGCCACGCAAAAATCAACGGCTGGGCAATGCTGTTCCTGAGCAATTCCACAGGAGCCACCACAGACTTATTTTCCAGGAGCCCCGGCAAGACTTGCCATAACGATGCCCGCAGGCTGCCGCCAGCCTCTGCCCGGAGTTGCTGCCAATGCTCTGGACGCTGCCCGCCTTGACCACTGAAGAGGAGCGCCAAGCGCATGTTCAGTCCACCTCATCGAGTTCAGCGAGAAAAAGCGTCACGCCAAGCAAATCGGCACTGCCACCCGGACTCAGGCGACGGGAAACGAAATCTCGCTCCATCGCCTCAGCCCGTTCCCGCCAGTTTCCACACATAACCCCGCCAGCCGTGATGAAATCCGTCGCTGCCGCCTGGGCATACGCGAGCCCGGGACGCCCTCCGCGCCAGAGTAGATTGGTATCCTCCAGCGTCGCCATCAGCTTGAACAGTGTCTGTAATGCCGCGAGTTCATGATCCCCTGTCCTTGCCAGCGTTGCCCGGTAAGTCTGCAAGCCGCTTTCCCTAGCCGTCGGAAAACCGGCTGCGGCTTCCTGGCGAGCCCCGCCACTACCGTAACGCCGGGCGACGAACAAACCATGACTTAAGCTCGAAGCATCTGCCAGCGGCGTCAATCCATCGAGAATCGCCGCTCCCCAACGCTGACTGACGCAGGCACAAGCGGCTTCCGCCCCCAATCGCTCGCCAGCAGCTAACACCTGCCCAGCAGCAGCACAAAGCAAACCCAGATTGAAAATCGCGCCACGATGGGTGTTCACGCCATTAGTCGCCGCCAACATGGCGCTCTCAGCGGCGATTCCATGTTCCTGCAAGGCAGCGAATTCAGCCCCTCCCCGACCACAGGCGGCGATATCAGGGAAGTAGGTGCGTAACGCATGGATGCTGCGCAGAAAGGTCTGGAAATCCATGTCCTCGTGGCTGCCGCTCGCTTTTGGCGTCACCAGGCCGGGTTTTGGCGCCAAAGCCACTTCGCGATAGAGGCTACGTACCGCCAGACGACCAATCCGGATATCAGCGGGCGAATGAAATGGCCGGCAGAGTGACTCACGGCTCAGAGGAAGCAAGGCATTGATCATGATCATTAACGCAGCAAGCGCCCACGTGCAGAAATAACCGAGGTATCGACAAAATTCCCTCCGGTATGGTCGGCTGGGCTATAGCGAATCGAGATACCCCCAAGATCGAAATCGCGCATCGACTCCAATGTGCTGCGCAAAACTTCGCGCGTCGGCTCTTTCCCGGCTCTGCGCAGCGCTTCGACCAGCACTTTTGCCGACATGAATCCTTCCATGCCAGCATCGCTTACGGCCTTGCCCTGATCACGCGCCAAGCGCCGGTATTCCTGGGCGATGCCCAAGCTGGCTCGCGCTGAATCGGGCACGACCTGAGTCACTATAACGCCGGCTCCATCACCACCCAATTCATCCACGAATGCCTGGGCCGCATTGTTGGAAAGCGTAAGCAACTGAGCCTGCCCACCAACGGCACGATATTGGCGGATGAAACGCGCACTTTCCGCCGCAGACCCAATGACAAAAATCGCCCCCGGTGCCACTTGAGCAAAGCGCTTCACCTCTTGAGTAATATCACCCATGGGCCTTTTGTAAGAGGAAACGAAAGCAGGCTTCAGACCCTGCTCTCCCAGCACTTTGGAAAACCCCGCCAAGGCATCGCTACCAAAAGCATCATCAACATGAATCATCGCCAAATTGTTGATATTCAAGGTCACCAGATGACGCACAGCTGCCGCTACTTCCATTTGGTAGGTAGCTCGTACATTGAAGACCCAGCGCTTAACTGGCTGACGCAGATGAGTCGCACCAGTGGCCGGGGCAATCAAGGGAACACCCTCCTTCTCGAGCAAGGACAAAATGCCTTCCGCATTTCCCGTACCCCGTACCAAAAACAGCGACAGCGCCCCCTCCTGTATCAACTGCCGAGCGGCATCGGGCGTTCGCTTCGGATCAAAACCGTCATCCATGACACGTAGCTCAATGTGCCGCCCGAGCACCCCGCCTTTGTCATTGATCGCCTTCAGGTAGATCTCGGCACCGCTAATCTGCTCCTGCACCGATCCGGCTACCGGCCCAGTCACGCCCGCAACCTGGCCGATCAGGATGGTTCCAGCCCCCTCGGCCGCTAGCGAGGCAAAAGGCAAACAGCACAGCCACGCCGCAAAAAACCAAATCCTGCTCATTTTTGTTCCTTTCATTCAGGGAAGTTGGAGCACCGATAACCACTGATCGAGAGCCAGCAACTCCACTGCTTGCTCACCCTTCACCAAAACCGGGCGCTCGCCGTGCGGATAGCAGGCAGCCACTTCCTGCCACGCGACGGCTCGACCATCAGGCAGACGAAGCTCCCCATCCAGTCGGCACGGCAACTCGGCTGCCGCACGTTTCAGGGCTTCCAGACTCCTGAGCAACTGCCCATGACTTGCAACATCGCAAATCAGGTCGATATCCGATTCCGCATGGCGATAGATTTCGCCACTCAAGTTTTCCCAACTTAGCGAACCGAAAACGCCGAGGCGAGCGCCACAGGCAAGAATTTCTTCATCAAGCTGCTCCAGCACCCCGGCCAGCGCCGTGGGCAAGCGCGAGCGACATCTGGCGACCGTGAGGGGAGCCGAGATCCTGGCAATCTGATCTTCTGCAACCTGAATCGTGAGACGCTGACGCGCCAGACGCAGTGGCAGACTCAAGCCCAGCTGGACCAGGCCGCGCAGGGAGGGCTGACGAGTGGCAACCAGCGGCAGACCACTGGCGAGCCAAAGCCGGGCGGCTTCCCAGGCCGGACTATCGGCAGCAACACACGGCGACACCAATGTCGCCGTGTGTTGCAAATAGACCAAGTCATGGCGCCGCATGTTCAGCCCGCCGCCGCATCGAGAACAGCACGGACCACGTCATTTGCCAGAAGTCTCCCCTGTCGCAGCAAGCCAAGTTGCTGACGAATATCCTGCTTATCCAGGATCACCACCTCCTCCAGCGCACTGACAAGGCGCTCGGCCGACAACGCTGGCCAGATGGCCTCGATGGCCCCCATGCGAACGTAGCTCTCGGCACCCGGGGCGAAGATCGGCGAAGTGGCAGCCAATTCGACCAGGCGTTCGTGAGCAATCTTGGTCACCCGCGCCATTGCCCGCAAATCCATGACCCGGACCTGAGCATCAGCCAACGCATAGGCCCGGTCGGCCATCAAACCAAAGGACAGGAAACCACCGCTGACAGCGTTGGCCGTCACCAGACTGAGCGAGGCATGGCCCTGGCGACGCGCCAGATCGACGCAACTGGCAAGATGGGCCAGCGAGCCGTTCAGGCAAAGCAGTTCCTGACTGCGCGACAGTGCCTGACCGCTGGTATCGACCAAAAATACCAGCGGCCGGCCGGGGTGCTGCTCGATGGTATCGAGAATGAAACCGGACAAGGCCAGCGCCATGGCGTGATCGATGGCCGCCGCGTCGGTCGTGCCGAGCACAGCGACCGTGCCTTTCGCGGTCGTCGCTTCGCCGGAAATCACCTTATTTTCAACGTTGACCGCGTGGCCGGCCGGAAACAGGCTATCGAGAATGTCGTTGAGACTCATGTCGGCAATCCTTCCTTGAGGGCGACCAAGCTGTCGCGGTCGAGCAGCGGTACGCTTTCCGGTTCGGCAACACCGAGCGCGGCCCAGACTTGCAGGCCGTCGCGGTAGCTGGCGTAGGCGGCCAGGCGGTGCTCCAGCGCCTGCTGGCCGGCCCGCAGATGGGCAACGCTCGGTGCTGGCTCTGTCCAGCTGGCGAGAAATTCCGTGGCGCCGCGGCGGAAGGCAGCAATGTCGTCTTCGACCAGCATGGCGCAATCGCCCATCAGGTAGCGGTGCTTGCCGCCGGTGACGCGCCAGACCAGCGCCCGGTCCTTCGAGTCGAATTCCTCGACGCCGGCCACCGTTTCGATGACCTCCGGGCCGGACAGCGCGAGTCGGCCTTCTTCGGAAATGATGATGGCCGAACACAGCTTGGCGACGATGCCCATGCCGCCGAAGGCGCCACAGCTACCGCCGACCAGCGCGATGACCGGTACGCCAGCCGCGCGGGCGTCGAGCACAGCGCGCATGATTTCGGAAATGGCGATCAGCCCGGCATTGGCCTCGTGCAGACGAACGCCGCCCGAATCGATGAGAAAGAGCACGGCGGCCGGCTTTTCCTGAGCGGCGCGACGGAGCATCCCGACGATCTTGGCGCCATGAATTTCACCAACGGCGCCGCCCATGAACTGGCCTTCCTGAGCGATGGCAAAAATCGGCTTTTTTTCCAGTTGACCGTGGCAAACGACCACGCCGTCATCAAAGGCACCGGGCAGGTCAAGCAAGGCTAGATGCGGGCTGGGTTGTGAGTCGGCCGGCGGCAGAATTTCTGTGAAGCTGCCAGCGTCGAGCAGGCCGGCGAGGCGGGCCCGGGCAGTCGCCTCGAACCAGCTGTGGCGTGCAGCAAGCGACGGGATCATAGTGCGCCTCCCTGATATTCGGCCAGCGCCTGAGCCAGGCGCAAGGTGACGACAGCCGGCGTCGCCCCCATGTCGTTGATGGCGATGACGGTGCCGCCGGCCGGATGACTCGTGGCGAAGCTGTCGAGCACGGCGCGCCAGGTTTCACCGAAGCCGCGCGCCGAAGTCTTGATGCGGACCCGGCAAGCCTCCGGCTCAATACCGGGCTTGACGAGGATTTCCAGGTTGCCCGAGCCGACCACGCCGCACAGTGCGGGATTGGCTGCCCGCGGAACGGGCTTGGAATCGAAACGAAAGTTGAGCGTTTCCATGGCGGTCACCAGTTACGGAAGCGTGAAGGTGGCGCGTACAGGCCACCCGACCAGCGCACCAGATCCTTGACGGAACGGGCGGCGAGCAGATCACGGGTAGCCAGTCGCGGGTCAATGCCGAGGTCTTCGGGACAGCGGATGATGCCGCGGTCGCGCAGGTTTTCGACCATCGCCTTGTCGCGGGCCATGCCAACCGGCGTGAAGCCGGCGACGCCGCGGATCGCCTGTTCGCGCTCTTCCGGCGTCCGGCAAAGCAGCAGGTTGGCGATGCCTTCCTCGGTCACGATGTGGCTGACGTCATCACCGTAGATCATGATCGGCGGCAGTTCGGCGCCCATCATTTTCTGTAGCTGCCAGGCGTCGAGTTCTTCGACGAAAACCGGTGCCATGTGCTCACGGAAGGTTTCGACCATCTGCACCACCAGCTTGCGGCCGCGAATGGCGTTCGGGCCGTAGGCCTCGCGTCCGGCCTTGAGCCAGGCCGGGCTGGCGTGACGCCGACCGTGCGGGTCGGAGCCCATGTTCGGCGCGCCGCCGAAGCCAGTAATGCGGCCCAGCGTCGCCGTCGAACTGTTGCCGGCCATGTCCATCTGCAAGGTCGAGCCGATGAACATATCGCAGGCGTAAAGGCCAGCCGTTTGGGAAAACGCCCGGTTCGAACGCATGCTGCCGTCGGCGCCGGTGAAGAAGACGTCGGAACGGGCCGAGATGTAGGCATCCATGCCGACTTCGGAACCGAAGCAGTGCACCGATTCGACGAAACCGGATTCAATCGCCGGAATCAGCGTCGGATGCGGATTGAGCGCCCAGTGCGTGCAGATCTTGCCCTTCAAACCAAGATCGGCGGCGTAGGTCGGCAGCAGCAGCTCGATGGCTGCGGTGTCGAAGCCGATGCCGTGATTGAGCCGAGTGACGCCGTACTCGGCGTAAATGCCCTTGATCGCCATCATCGCCATCAGCACCTGGACTTCGGTGATCTGCGCCGGGTCGCGGGTGAACAGCGGCTCGATGTAGTTCGGCTTCGGGGCGAGTACGGTGAAATCGACCCAGTCGGCCGGCACATCGACGCGCGGCAGTTTTTCCAGCCGCTCATTGACCTGGGCGATGACGATGCCGCCCTTGAAGGCAGTCGCCTCGACAATGGCCGGCGTGTCTTCGGTATTCGGCCCGAGGTAGAGATTGCCCTCGGCATCCGCCGCCTGCGCCGCGATCAGCGCGACGTTGGGCGTCAGATCCATGAAGTAGCGGCCAAACAGCTCGAGATAGGTATGAATCGCCCCGATCTCGATGCGTTGTTCCTGGACCAGCTTGGCCAGCCGGGCGCCCTGCGGGCCGCTGAAAGAAAAGTCGAGGCGGTTTGCCAAGCCGCGCTCGAAAAGGTCCACATGGCTCGGGAGAGCCAGGACTGACTGGACCATGCTGAGGTGATTGATGCGTTCCGGACTGCAATCAGCCAGGGACTCGGAGAGGAAATCGGCCTGTTTCTGGTTGTTGCCTTCCAGACAGACGCGGTCGCCCGGCTGGATGACGGCTTCGAGCAGGTCGATGATACGGTCGACCGGGATTTCCTGGCCAAAACCGAGGCTTGCCGCCCGCTCAAGGCGGCGGCCGCGGCTCTGGCGCAGGGTGTCCCAGTCACGCGGGAGAGGTGCGTTCATGATCGTCTTTCCGTTGACTCAGGAGCCGCTGTACTGCGACGGCAGCCAGGTGGCGATTTCCGGGAAGATGCAGAGCAGCAGGATGCCGAGCACCATGAGCAGCAGGAAGGGCACGGTTCCCCACATGATTTCCTTGAGCTTGATGTCGGGGGCAATGCCGCTGATCACGAACAGGTTGAGGCCGACCGGCGGGTGAATCAGGCCCATTTCCATGAGGATGGTCATGATCACGCCGAA
>JAVBXO010000351.1 GCA_030824535.1 Azonexus sp.
CACGCGGCAGGACCGTATCGCCAAAGACCGTGATGATCAGCGAACCAGCCTGGACACGGCGCTGTTGCCGGAATTGATCCAGGCGGGATTGAAGGGCAAGGCTCACGGCACTCTGACGAAAAGGGGTGGAATTCAAACGCTACGGATTTTACCGAAAAGCCATCGCCTCCGTATCGGATATCGGTCGTAGTCCAGGATTCATCTGACTGCAACATCCGCTTGCCAAGATGGCAGACGGACCCGCCTACAACCCGCCTACACGGAAATCGCCATGGACAAACGCAGCGCACGCGACATCGCCAGCTTCCCGGAATTGTTCGACGGAATGGAACAGTTCATCGCCGAACAAGCCACCGGCCTCAAACGCACCGGCACCTGCCTGGCCCTCGCCGCCCTGAGCCTGGGCGGCCTGATTGCCTGGTGGATCGGCAAGGCCGTCTAGAAAATACCCGCTTCAAAAAATAAACCCCTGCCAGGCAGGGGTTTATTTTTTCCAAACTGCGGCGACTCAGGGCTTGGGAGCGACGTAACCCTGGATCTGATCGGCGCCATCACCGAAGAAGTGCTTCTCGACCTGCTCGGCCAAGTATTTGCGATGCCGGGCATCGACCAGATTCAGACGATTTTCGTTGATGATCATCGTCTGCATCTTGATCCACTGCTGCCAGGCTTCCTTCGACACACTTTCAAAAATGCGCTTGCCCATTTCGCCGGGATACGGGGGCATATCGAGACCTTCGGCCTCACGACCGAGTTTGATGCAATTGACCATGCGTGCCATGGTGAAACTCCTTGGGGTTGATCGCGGCGATTATAAGGGCTTGAACAGCACCTTTGAACGCCGCTGGTAGTTGTACATATCTCTTTTGGCCGCTGGCAGGTCGTCGACCGTGCCAAGTTTGAAGCCGCGTTCGACAAACCAGTGCTCGGTACGCGTGGTGAGCACGAACAGGCGCTTGATGCCGGCCTTGCGCGCGCGTTTTTCGATGCGCTTCATCAGTTGCTCGCCGTAGCCCCATTCGCGGTGCTCAAGACCCACGGCCAGGCAGGCCAGTTCGGCTTCGTTGTCGGAGTGCGGGTACAGCGCGGCGCAGCCGACGATGATGCCGTCGTGCAACATGATCGAGAAATGTTCGATTTCGAGTTCGAGCAATTCGCGTGGCCGCTGCACGAGAATGCCTTCTTCTTCCATCGGCTCGATCAGGGCGATCAGCGCGGCGATGTCGTCGGGCTTGGCTTCGCGGATGTTTTCCAGCGATTCGCGGGTGACCACCGTACCAACGCCGTCGTGGGTGAACAGTTCGCGCAGCAGCGCGCCGTCCTGCTCGAAACTGATCAAATGCACCCGGCCAACGCCGGCGCGCGTCGCTCTTACGGTGCACGGCATGTAGCGGCGAATATCCGGCGACAGCCATTCGCCGCTGTTAAGCAGTTCGGCGACTTCGTCGGCGGTCATCGCATCGAGCAGCTCGCCTGCCTGGTCGGTGACGCCACGGCTATCGGTCAGGTAAACCAGCTTGTCAGCCTTGATCGCCACGGCGACGGCTTCGGCAGCTTCTTCCATCTGCAGGTTGAAGATTTCGCCGGTCGGCGACGGGCCTTCGCAGTTCAGCAGCACGATGTTGCCCAGGCCGAGCTGGGCGTTGATGCCTTCGGCGTCGACCTTGCGCACCTTGCCGGCGTAATGCATGTCGATGCCGTCAAGCACGCCTATCGGCTGACCGGTGATGAAATTACCGCCAATGACGCGGATGCGGCTGTTGGCCATCGGCGTATTGGGCAGCCCCTGCGAGAGCATGGCTTCGATTTCGAGATAAACGCTGCCCACTGCATCGAGCACGCAATCGAGCGCCTCGGCATCGGTGACGCGGTAGCCGCGATGGTATTTCGATTCGAGATTCTTCTCGCGCAGCTCTTCCTCGATCTGCGGCCGGGCGCCATGGATCAGCACCAGACGGATGCCCAGGCTGACCAGCAGATTGACGTCGTAAGCCAGGGTTTTGGCGAATTCGCTCATGACCGCCTTGCCACCGAAGGCGATGACGAAGGTCTTGCCGCGAAAGGCGTTGATGTAGGGGGTTACGGCCCGAAACCAGGAGACGAAATGCTCGTCGTAGGGGGTGTCGCTCATTTCTCTTCGTACTTTCCGATGTCTTCCTTGAGGGCCTGTTCCAGACGCTCGCAAATTGTCTTCAAGACCTTCACCCGGGCAAAGTTCTTGTCGTTGGCTTCGACCAGCGTCCACGGCGCCAAGCCCGTCGACGTGCGGTCGACCATGTCGCAGACGGCAGAAACGTAATCATCCCATTTCTCGCGATTGCGCCAATCTTCGTCGGTGATCTTGAAACGTTTGAACTCGGTATCCTGACGCTCCTGAAAGCGGCGTAACTGCTCATCGGCACTGATCTGCAGCCAGAACTTGATGACAATCGCCCCGGCCTCGACCATCTGATGCTCGAAATCGTTGATCTCGGCGTAGGCGCGCAGCCAGTCGGCTTCCTCGCAAAAACCTTCGACCCGCTCGACCAGCACCCGCCCATACCACGAGCGGTCAAAAATCGCCGCCCGGCCGGTGCGCGGCAGATGCCGCCAGAAACGCCAGAGATAAGGCTGCGCCCGCTCTTCCTCGGTCGGCGCGGCAATCGGCACGATCTGGTATTGCCGGGCATCAATCGATGCCGCCACGCGGCGGATGCTGCCGCCCTTGCCGGCCGCGTCCGAACCTTCAAAAACCAGCACCAGCGAGCGTTTACCGTGAAAACGCGGATCGCGCACCAGCTCCGACAGCCGCGCCTGGTATTTGGCCAGTTGCGCTTCGTAGTTCTTCTTGTCGAGCTTCTGGCTCAGATCAAGCTCGGACAGCACGTTTTTCTGGTCGATGGCATGGACGATCGGCGGCGCCACCGGCACACGCGCCCGCGTATCCTGTTCGAGACGGCGCTTCATCGCATCGCGGACGATGCGCCCGACAGTCAGCGAACGGTATTCATCATCCGTACCTTCAACGATGATCCACGGCGCATGCGCGGTATTGGTCACGCGCAGCACATGACCAGCGACTTCCTGCAACTTGTCGTAGGTCTTCAGGCGTTCGTAGCTCTGTTTGGTGACTCGCCAGGCGGTGTGCGGATCTTTCTCCAGCGCCTTGAGGCGCGCCCGCTGCCCATCCTTGGAAAGATGGAACCAGAATTTCAGCACCAGCGCGCCTTCGTTGACCAGCATGGCCTCGAAGCGGTTGATACCGTCAAGATGGCGATCCAGCTCCGAACGGCGCATGCCGCCAGCAATGCGGTCGGCAATCGGCTGCGAATACCACGAGCCGGCAAAAATACCGACCTTGCCCTTGGGTGGCAATGCGCGCCAATAGCGCCACATATAGGGGCGTGAAACTTCCTCGTCGCTCGGCGCGGAAAAAGCCAGCGTCGAAATGTGGCGCGGGTCCATCCACGAGTACAGCAGGTTGATGGTTTCGCCCTTGCCCGAGCCGTCGACCCCGGAAATCAGGATGACCACCGGGAAAGACTTTTTTTGCAGCATGTCGTACTGCACGTCGAGCAACTCGGCGCGCAATTTCGGCACTTCTACCTTGAACGTCTGCTTGTCGATCTTGTGACCGAGTTCTGCCGATTCGAACATTTTTAGCCCCCCCGAAAATCACCCCACAAGGCCTGCAACACGGCCAGCGCCGCCAGACCTGCCGTTTCCGTCCGCAACACCCGCGGCCCCATGCTCACCGCCTGGAAGCCGGCCTGCTCGGCCAGCAGCATTTCCTGCGGATCCAGCCCGCCCTCGGCGCCGATCAGCAATTGCACCTCGCTCACCGGCGGCAGATCGACCAGCGACTGCTTCGCCCCCGGCGCCAGCATCAGGCGCAATCCCGGACGCGCCGGCCGGGCCAGCCAGTTGTCCAGTTTTTCCAGCGGCGCGACGAGCGGCACCTGGTTGCGCCCGCATTGTTCGCAGGCCGACGCGACGACGCCCTGCCAGTGCGCCTGACGTTTGACGGCACGCTCGCCGGCCAGACGCAGCACGCTGCGCCGACTCTCGACCGGGACGATGTCACGCACCCCCAGTTCGACGGCCTTCTGGATCGTGAAATCCATTTTCTCGCCGGCCTGCAGCGCCTGCACCAAGGTCACCGCCAGCGGCGATTCGCGCTCGCAGTCGTTCCAGGCGCCGAGTTCGGCATAGACCCGGTCGCGCTCAATGCGCAGGATCTGCGCCGGATATTCGCCGCCGCGTCCATCAAACAGGGTCATCGCTGCGCCCGGCGCCATGCGCAGCACGCGCACGGCGTGGCGCGCCACTGGTTCGGGCAGTTCAACATGTGCCCCGGCTGAGAGGGCTTCGCGGCAATAAAAACGTGGCTGGCTCATCCGTTTATTATCGGCGAAATGCCCCGACAGGGGAAAACATCCGGGCGAGATGACGGCCTTTCTGCACGCCGCCGCGACGACGGAGTAAAATCCCGCCTTTTCGTCCCCCACGCAGGAGTCACCATGGCGCAGCGCACGCTGGCACGCTACCTCACCGAGGAACAGCGCGACAAAGGCCGTATCCCGGCCGATCTGAAATTCCTCATCGAAGTTGTTTCCCGTGCCTGCCAGGCCATTTCCATCGCCATCGGCAAGGGCGCCCTGGGTGGTGAAGGCGGCGTGCTCGGCGAAGCCGGCAGCGACAACGTTCAAGGCGAAGCCCAGAAGAAGCTCGACGTGCTGTCCAACGAAATCCTGCTCGACGCCAACGAATGGGGCGGTCACCTCGCCGCCATGGCTTCCGAGGAAATGGACCTGCCGCACCTGGTGCCGCACCGCTACCCCAAGGGCGAATACCTACTGACCTTCGACCCGCTCGACGGCTCGTCGAACATCGACGTCAATGTGTCCATCGGCACCATCTTCTCGGTGCTCAAGTGCCCGGAAGGTGCCGATCTGTCGAGCGAAGCCGCCGCCGAACAGGCCTTCCTGCAAGCGGGCACGGCACAAGTGGCTGCCGGTTATGCCGTCTATGGCCCGACCACGCTGCTGGTGCTGACCGTCGGCGACGGCGTTGCCGTCTTCACCCTCGACCGCGAACAGGGCCAGTTCATCCTGACCCAGGAAAACGTGCAGATTCCGGCCGAGACCAGGGAATTCGCCATCAACATGGCCAACCAGCGTTTCTGGGAAGCGCCGGTCCAGCGCTACGTCGACGAAATGCTCGCTGGCAAGACCGGCCCGCTGGGCAAGGATTACAACATGCGCTGGGTGGCCTCGATGGTCGCCGACGTGCATCGCATCATGACCCGTGGCGGCATCTTCATGTATCCGATGGACGAGAAAATCCGTCACCAGGGCGGCAAGCTGCGCCTGATGTACGAAGCCAACCCGATGGCCCTGCTCATCGAGCAGGCGGGCGGCGTAGCCACGACCGGCCGCGAACGCATCCTCGATATTGCACCGCACAAACTGCATCAGCGCGTGCCGGTCATCCTCGGTTCCAGGACCGAAGTCGAGCGCGTCAGCGGCTATCACCAGGCCTGACCTGAACCACCGGGAAAGGCCCCGGCCCTACACAAAAAGGGCCTTTTCCCGGATAATTCAACCTTTTAGCAGCCCGGATGTAGCCTCATGAGCGTCAGCAATCCTCCCAAGTTCAATCCTTTGACGGGGGCGATTCGCGCCCTGGCCATGGATGCAGTGCAACAGGCCAATTCCGGCCATCCGGGCGCCCCGATGGGCATGGCCGAGATCGCCGAAGTCCTGTGGCGACGCAATCTCAAGCACAACCCGGCCAATCCGCACTGGCCCGACCGCGACCGTTTCATCCTGTCGAACGGCCACGGCTCGATGCTGATCTACGCACTGTTGCACCTGACCGGCTACGACCTGTCGATCAACGACATCAAGAATTTCCGCCAGCTGCATGCCCGTACCCCCGGCCACCCGGAATACGGCTACACCCCCGGCGTTGAAACCACCACTGGCCCGCTCGGCCAGGGCATCACTAATGCCGTCGGCTTCGCGCTCGCTGAAAAGGTGCTGGCTGCCGAGTTCAACAAGCCCGGCCACACCATCGTCGATCACCACACCTACACTTTCCTCGGCGACGGCTGCCTGATGGAAGGCATCTCGCACGAAGCCTGTTCGCTGGCCGGCACGCTCGGCCTGGGCAAGCTGATCGCCTTCTGGGACGACAACGGCATCTCCATCGACGGCCACGTCGAAGGTTGGTTTACCGACGACACCCCGAAGCGCTTCGAAGCCTACGGCTGGCACGTCGTGCCGCACGTCGACGGCCATGACGCCGACGCCATCGCCGCCGCCCTGAAAGCCGCGCAAGCCGTCACCGACAAGCCCAGCCTGATCTGCTGCAAGACGACCATCGGCATGGGTTCGCCGAACAAGCAGGGTTCGCACGATTGTCACGGTGCACCGCTGGGCAAGGACGAAATCGCCGCCGCCCGCGCATACATCGGCTGGCCCTACCCGGCTTTCGAAATCCCGGCTGAAATCTACGCCGAATGGGATCGCAAGGCCGCTGGCGCTGCTGCTGAAAGCGCCTGGAACGAACAGTTCGCCGCCTACCGTGCCGCCTACCCGGCCGAAGCTGCCGAATTCGAGCGCCGCGTCATTCAGAACGAACTGCCGGCCAACTGGGCAACGACCAAGGCCGACTACATCGCCGCCTGCCGCAGCAAGATGGAAAACATCGCCACGCGCAAAGCCTCGCAAAACGCCATCGCCGCGCTGGTCCCGGCCGTGCCGGAAATTTTCGGCGGCTCGGCTGACCTCGCTGGCTCCAACCTGACCTTCGTCAAGGGCAGCAAGGGCGTCACCCGCACGAGTGGTGCAAACGGCGGCGGCAACTACTGCTACTACGGCGTGCGTGAATTCGCCATGACGGCGATTGCCAATGGCATCGCCCTGCATCGTGGCCTGATTCCCTACACCGCGACCTTCCTGGTCTTCTCCGACTACGCCCGCAACGCCATCCGCATGGCCGCGCTGATGAAGCAGCGCCAGATCATGGTCTATACCCATGACTCCATCGGTCTCGGCGAAGACGGCCCGACGCACCAGCCGGTCGAGCACATCCCGTCGATGCGCATCATCCCGAACCTCGATGTCTGGCGCCCGGCCGATGCCACCGAAACGGCCATCGCCTGGACTGCCGCCGTCGAACGCCAGGATGGCCCGTCCATTCTCGCCCTGTCGCGCCAGAACCTGCCGACCGTAACCGGCGCCATCGCCGATGCCGACATCGCCAAGGGCGGCTACATCCTGTCGAACTGCGACGGCGAAGCGGCCATCACCTTCATCGCCACCGGCTCCGAAATCAAGCTGGCGCTCGACGCGCAGGCCGCGCTGGCCGGCGAAGGCATCGCTACCCGCGTCGTCTCGATGCCCTGCACCAACGTCTTCGACCGCCAGAGCGCCGGCTACAAAGCTTCCGTCCTCGGCGGCTGCAAGAAGCGCATCGCCATCGAAGCCGCGCACCCGGACTTCTGGCGCAAGTACGTTGGCCTGCACGGCGCCGTCATCGGCATCGACCGCTTCGGCGAATCCGCCCCGGCCGGCCAGCTGTTTGAAATGTTCGGTTTCACCGTCGCCAACGTCGTCAAGACGGCGAAAGAACTTTTGTCCTGATTTCAGAATATCAACGCAGAGAGAGGAATCACATCCATGGCTATCAAGGTTGCAATTAACGGTTTTGGTCGTATCGGTCGCTGCACGCTGCGCGCGATTTATGAGCAGGGTCTGCAAAACGAATTCGACGTCGTCGCCATCAACGCCTCCGGCGACTTGGCGACCAACTCGCACCTGCTGAAGTACGACACCACGCACGGCCGTTTCCGCACCAGCGTCGAAACCGAAGGTGAAAACTGCATCATCATCGACGGCAAGAAGATCGCGTTCTACAACACCAAGAACCCGAAGGACATCAACTGGGCCGACCACGGCGTTGATCTGCTGCTCGAATGTACCGGCGCTTACACCACCAAGGCCAAGGCGCAAGCCCTGCTCGACCAGGGCGCCAAGCGCGTGCTGATCTCCGCCCCGGGCGGTGACGACGTCGACACGACCATCGTCATGGGGGTTAACGAAGGCGCGCTGAAGGCCGACATGACCGTCGTCTCCAACGCTTCCTGCACCACCAACTGCCTGGCCCCGGTCGCCAAGATCCTGTCTGACGCCATCGGCATCAAGCAGGGCCTGATGACCACCATCCACGCCTACACCAACGACCAGGTCACCGTCGACGTCCGCCACAAGGATCTGCGTCGCGCCCGTGCCGCTGCTGCCAACATCATCCCGACCAAGACCGGCGCTGCCAAGGCGGTTGGTCTGGTGCTGCCGCAACTGGTTGGCAAGGTTGACGGCTTCGCGCTGCGCGTCCCGACCATCAACGTTTCGCTGGTTGACCTGACCTTCACCGCCGAGCGCTCCACCACCAAGGAAGAAATCAACGCCTTGATGACCGCCGCCGCCAACGGCCCGCTGAAGGGCATCATGGACGTCAACAACGAGCCGCTGGTGTCGTCTGACTTCAACCACACCACCGTGTCCTCGACCTTCGACGCCACCCAGACCCGTGTCATCAAGAGCGAAGATGGCTCAGTGCTGGTCAAAGTGCTGGCCTGGTACGACAACGAGTGGGGTTACTCCTGCCGCATGCTCGACGCCGCGCGCGCCTGGATGGCTGCCAAGTAATCAGGTTTCGACCTGCAAATAAAAACCGCCGGCAAGTCCGGCGGTTTTTTTTCGTGCGTACTCAGCGCGAGACCTGCCTCGACAACGTCGAGCCGATATTGAAACGCCGCAATCATTGCCTTGCCCACCGCACCGACGACAGCACTACCCAGGTTCGCAAGCGCAAGCTGATGATGAGCTCAAGCGTAACTCTCCTGCCAAGCTTCTGAAAGTTAACAACTCCGCGCAAAAAAATATTATAGTCATATTCCATTGGAATCTCTCCTCGAGGGAGTTGGTGATTCATGCAAAGAAAAAATGAGCTTCTGGCAGATAACGATTGCGGGGCAATCAATGCCCTCGCTGCAAGCATGACGCCATTCACGGTCGCTTGAGCATGCTCCGGCAAATCAAACGCCTTGCCTCGATCAAACGGCAAAATCAGGAAATCCCCCGGTGGCAGATAGACCCGGCCCAACTCGTCTGGGCCGTCGGTAGCCTTTGCGCCCTCAATCGCCTGCCCTTCGCTGCCGACTTGCTCCTCAAGCAGTTCCCGCCGCCCCATACCACCGACACCCTGATTCACGCCGTCCGGGCGCTCGGTTTTCGCATCAAGCTGCAACATCGTCATGCCAGCAGCCTGGTCGACCTCGTGTTCCCCTGCCTGGCCCTGCTGGCGCCTGATAATGAACCACGGACGGCAGATGCGCCGGAGGCGCTGCCAACGGCCCGCCTGGCACTCCTGAGCGATGTTTCAGCGGAGCGCGTCCAGTACTTCGAGGCCGGCGCCAACACCCTCACTGAAATGACTGCCGAAGAATTCGCGGAACGCCACCTCGGTGTCGTCTTTTTCGTTGCCAAGGGGCGCCAGGCGATACTCGACCCGGATGTCGTCGGCAGTAGCACGCGTTTTGGTTTCCGCTGGTTCATTCCCGATCTGCTGAAACACCAGAAGGTCTGGCGCGACGTCCTGCTGGCCTCGCTGATCATCCAGTTGCTGGCCCTCGGCACACCGCTCTTTACCCAGACCATCATCGACAAGGTGGTGGTGCACCACACCGAAAGCACGCTCGTCGTCATTGCCATCGGCATGGCGACATTCATGATCTTCTCGGCCATTCTCAGCTGGGTCCGCCAGTATCTGCTGTTGCACACCGGCAACCGGGTCGATGCCGTACTGGCGGCCGCCGTATTCGATCACTTGTTCAAGCTGCCGCCGCGGTATTTCGAGAAACGCCCGACCGGCGTCATCGCCGCCCGCCTGCACGGCGTCGAGACGATCCGGGAATTCGTCGCCAGCGCCGCCGTGACACTGATCCTCGACCTCCCCTTCCTGCTGATCTTCGTCGGCATCATGTTCTGGTACAGCGTCAAGCTGACTTTCATTGCCCTGGCGGTGCTCGCGGTCATCACCGTGCTGAGCCTGGTCATCGCCCCGCTGTTCCAGTCGCAGCTAAACCATCAGTTCCTGCTCGGCGCCCGCAACCAGGCCTTTATCACCGAATACATCGCCGGCCTCGAAACCGTCAAGAGCCTGCAGATGGAGCCGCAGTTGAAGAGTCGTTTCGCGGATTATCTGGCCGATTACCTGCACGCAACGTTCCGGACCCGCCAACTCGCCAACAGCTACAACACCGCCGCGACCACGCTCGAACAGTTGATGAGCCTGCTGATCCTCGTTGTCGGCGCCTACACGGTGATGAGCAGCACCGAATTCACCATCGGCATGCTCGTCGCCTTCCAGATGTTCGCCGGCAAGCTCAGCCAGCCAATGATGCGCCTGGTCGGCCTGTGGCAACAATTCCAGCAAGCCAGCCTCTCGGTCAAACGCCTGGGAGACATCATGAATGCCCCAACCGAACCCTATGCCGTGATGCCGAGCCGGATGGCGGAAGGCCAGGGACTGATCGAGATCGAGGGCCTGGCCTTCCGGCACAGCGAACAACACCCCTACCTCTACCGGGACTTCAACCTTACCGTCCCACCCGGCAGCACCGTCGCGATCATGGGGCCCTCGGGTTCGGGCAAAAGCACGCTCGCCAAACTGCTCCAGGGCTTCTACCAGCCCTCGGACGGGCGCATCAAGCTCGACGGCACCGACATCCAGAACCTGTCGGCCAACGAGTTGCGCCACTACTTCGGCGTCGTGCCGCAGGAGACGGTGCTGTTCTCCGGCAGCATCCATGACAATCTCCTCGCCGCCAATCCGCACGCCAGCTTCGAGCGCATCGTCCAGGCCGCCAAACTGGCCGAAATCCACGAGACCATCGAAAAACTGCCGAACGGCTACCAGACCGAGATCGGCGAACGCGGCAGCGGCCTCTCCGGCGGCCAGCGCCAACGCCTGGCCATCGCCCGGGCCTTGCTCAAGCGGCCCAGGATTCTCATTTTTGACGAAGCGACCAGCGCCCTCGATACACCGACCGCCGAGCATTTCGCGAGCACGGTCAATCAGTTGCGCGGCAAAGTCGTAGCTTCTCAGAAAGTGGTGGAGAGGCTCATGCAGCGCGTTGGCGGATGAGGTCGGCCAAGTGTGGCACCAGACCGGTGGCGGAGAGGCGGTCGGTCAGGTAGGCCCAGAACGA
>JAVBXO010000441.1 GCA_030824535.1 Azonexus sp.
AACTCGAACTGCCGGGAACGAGCATTGCCGCCGGCAGCGGCGAAACCCACTATCGCCAGTGCCTGGAAGCGCTGGCCCTGTATCCCGCATGAGCACCGAAGCCCGCCTCGCCCTCGACCACCAGACAGCCCCCTGGCTACTGGCGGTGGTCCTCGCCACCACCTTGCCGCATTTTTTCCACCAGCCCTTGTGGCTCAGCGCTTTCGTCTTCGTCACCCTGGCTGGCGCAGCCTGGCTATGGTGGAAAAACCTGCGCCCCCCCGGCCATGCAACACTGATTCTCGCGGTCATCTGCGCTTGCGCCGGTATCTGGCTGGAATTTCGTACGCTGTTTGGCCGGGAAGCCGGCGTCGCCTTGCTGGTGATGATGATGTCACTCAAGCAACTGGAACTGCGTAGCCTGCGCGATGCACTGGTGGTCGTGGTCCTCGGCTATTTCCTGTTGCTGACACATTATTTCTACGCCCAGGACATTCCCACCGGCATCTGGTTGCTGGCTTCGTTGTGGCTGATTACCGCGACCTTGGTCCGGCTGTTCGGCGGGCCGCAGCCCCCGCGTCAAGTCTGGCGCCATGCCGGCAGCCTGTGCCTGCAGGCCATACCTTTCCTGATCATTCTGTATTTGCTCTTCCCGCGCATTTCCGGGCCGCTCTGGGGACTACCGCGCGACGCCCACAGCGCTCGCACCGGGCTCTCCGACAGCATGTCGCCAGGCAGTATCAGCAATCTGGTCAAAAACGGTGAAATCGCCTTTCGAGTACGCTTTGATGGCCCGATCCCCAGCAAAGACAAACTGTATTGGCGCGGCCCGGTATTTGATGAGCTGGAGGCGGGTACCTGGCGCTCCCGCCTGTACCCGCAACCGCTCGAACTGATCAACGAAGGCCCGGCTGTCACTTACGAAACGACGCTTGAAGCCCATCACCAGCGCTGGCTGCTGGCGCTGGATGCACCGCTGCTCATTCCGCGCGAAGCTACGGTCGACGGCTCACTGACGGTCAAAACCAAAAATACCGCTGAATCACTGCAGCGCTATCGCCTGAGTGCTGCCCTGAGCTATCGCCACAACCCCCAGGAAGCTCCCTGGGTCATCCGGCGCAACCTGCGCCTGCCTTACGGGGAAAACCCGCAAGCCCGCGCACTCGGTGAGCGCTGGCTTGCCGACTACCAAAGCCCGGAAAAAATCATCGCCCAAGCCCTGAAGCTGTTCAATCGCGACTTTTTCTACACCCTGCGACCACCGCCACTTGGCCAGAACGCCATTGATGACTTCCTGTTCAATACTCACAAGGGTTTTTGCGAACACTACGCCTCGGCCTTCGTTTTCCTGATGCGCGCTGCCGGCATTCCGGCCCGCATCGTCACTGGCTACCAGGGCGGCGAAATGAACCCGCTGGACGACTACCTGGTCGTACGCCAGTCCGATGCTCATGCCTGGGCAGAAATCTGGCAGGCCGGCCGCGGCTGGCAACGCGTTGACCCGACGGCTGCGGTATCGCCGGACCGGATCGAACAAGGTATTGCCGAAGCCCTAACCGGCGACGATGCTTTGCCCGGACTGCTGCAGTTCCGCGTCAAATGGCTACTGGCCGCACGCTATCGCTGGGAGGCGCTGAACAATGCCTGGAACCAGCACGTGCTGGGTTACGACAGTGATCGCCAACGCGAATTCCTCTCCTGGCTGGGTTGGCCAGCTGCCAACTGGCAAACCCTGATCACCCTGCTGGCCACCGGCTGTGCGCTGGCGCTGGCAACGATCACGGCCTGGGCGATCTACCACCGGCCACGCCGCGAACCGGTTGTGCAACTTTGGCACAAAGCCTTGCGCCACATCGCCCGAAGGCAAGTAAACTTCGCGCCCTGGGAAACGCCGCTGGTCATCGGGCAACGAGTCGCGGAGCAATGCCCCGATCTCGCCGCCCCTTTCCAGCGGGTCGTCGATACTTACCTGCGGGCACGCTACGGCGCCGCCCCCGATAACTTGAAAGACCTGCGCGCAGCTATCGCGCAATTGCCATGAAAATCACCGTTGTTCGTTATTGTTTACCGTTCTTGCTGACCTTTACCGCCAGTCAACCAAGCACCGCCGCCAGCACTCCGCCAAGCTTCGCCGACAATCCGGAAGTCATTGCCTTCGCCCATGATCTGGCCAAGCGCCACGATTTCGATGCTGAACAGTTGATTGGCGATTTTGCCCGGATTCGCAGCAATTCCAAGGTGCTACAGCTGATCAAGCCACCAGCTTCGCCGCTGCAGCGCTCCTGGGAACGTTATCGGCCGCGCTTCCTTAACGAACGGCGTATCGATGGCGGTGTCCGCTTCTGGCAGGAACACGCCGGGGAGCTGGCACGCGCTCGCGAAAGTTATGGCGTCCCCGAAGAGGTCATCGTCGCCATCATTGGCGTCGAAACCGAATACGGACGCAATACCGGTGGCTTCAAAGTCATGGAGGCGCTGGCAACGCTAGCCTTCGACTACCCGCCACGCGCCGAGTTTTTCCGCACCGAGCTCGAACAATTCCTGCTGCTCAGCCGGGAAAACAGTCTTGAACCACTCGCTGTCAAAGGTTCCTTTGCCGGCGCCATCGGCATCCCGCAATTCATGCCCGGCAGCCAGCGGCGCTATGCCACGGACTTCGACGGTGATCAGCGCGTCGATTTGAGCAATAGCGTCGACGATGCCATCGGCAGCGTTGGCCGTTTTCTCGAACAACATGGCTGGCTGGCTGGCCAACCGGTGGCCGTTCCGGCCACACTGGATGCCGCCCCCGAGGCTGGCCTGATCGAAGCCGGCTTGCGTCCCAGCCTGAAAGTTGCCGACCTGCAGGCCCGTGGCATACGCTCAGCAGCCGATGCGCAAGCCACGGTTGCCCTGATCGATCTGGTATCACCCGGCCGGACCACCGAATACTGGCTGGGCTTCGAGAATTTCTACGTCATCACCCGCTACAACCGCTCGAGCTTCTACGCCATGTCGGTGTTTCAGCTGGCCGAGGAAATCCGCAGCCGGATGTGCCGGTCCGCCAGCACTACAGCAGAGAATCGCGGGAAATATTGCCGCGCTTGATGATCTTGCGCAGATGATCCAGACCTTCCATCTGGATCTGCCTGACCCGTTCGCGGGTCAGGCCCAGATCGCCGGCAATCGACTCCAGTGTCGCGACATCCAGCCCATTCAAGCCGTAGCGCCGTTCGATCACCAGTCGTTGCCGTTCGCTCAACTGCCTCAGCCAATCGCCCAGCAGGGAGCCAATCTCACTCGATTGCAATAGCGATTCCGGATTACCGCCCGGGCTGTCATCGGCGATGATCTCGGCCATCGTGTGATTGGGATCGATATCCAGCGGTGCATCCAGCGACGCAATATGCTCGCTCAGATTGAGGATACGGCGTACATCCTCAACATCCCGATCCAGCAGCAAGGCCACGCGCTCAAGCGTCGAGTCGCGACGATCCGCCGATTCCAGATGGCGAATTGCCCGCAGCACAACGTTGATTTCCTTGATGACATGCACCGGCAAACGAATGGTGCGCGCCTGATTCATGATGCCGCGCTCAATGCTTTGGCGTATCCACCAGGTCGCATAGGTCGAGAAACGAAACCCCCGCTCGGGATCAAATTTCTCCAGCGCATGAATCAGACCGAGATTTCCCTCCTCGACCAGATCAAGCAAGGGAATGCCGCGATTCAGGTAATGCTTGGCAATATTGACCACCAGACGCAAATTGTGCTCAATCATTCGCTGACGCGCGGAGAAATCACCAGCGCAAACCAGGCGCGCGGTAGCCAGCTCCTGCTCGGGCGTCAATAAAGGCTTGGCGCCAATCTCATTGAGATAAAGCTGGGTAACATCCTCCAGCAATTCGAATTCCGGCGCCTGGACTTCGGGTTCGGGAACCAGCCCCAAATCCTCTTCCAGACGCTCGACAAATTCTTCATCCGGCTGTTCGTTATCCTGATCGCTCATCGTTTGGGCAAATATTGCGCAGGATCAACGGGCTTGCCCTGCTTGCGGATTTCAAAATGCAGCTTGACGGTATCGGCATCGGTATTGCCCATCTCGGCAATCTTTTGCCCGCGTGTAACCTGCTGCCCTTCCTTTACAAGGATCTTGCGATTATGCGCGTACGCTGACAGGAAAGTGGCATTGTGCTTGACGATGATCAATTCGCCATAACCGCGGAGACCACTCCCGGCATAAACAACCTTGCCATCCGCCGCCGCCTGGACGGAATCCCCCGCCTTGCCGCTGAAATCGAGACCCTTGTTGCCGGCATCGCTATAAGGCGCAGAAACCTTGCTGGTCGTCGGCCAACTCCAGGCCACGTCATCCGGCCCAACCGAAACTGCGGCTGGCACCACCTCTGGCTTGGACTCGGATCGCGCCTCAAGCGGCTTTTCCGGCTCCGCAATCTTGTTCAAACGGGCATAAGCCTCATCGGAATATGGCTCCTTGCCAACGCGCGGTTCGCGTTTCAGGTTTGAAGATGCCGCAGCAGCAGTCGTTGTTGTTGCGGCCACTGGCCCCTGGGTCAGCGGCTTGGTTTCAACAACGCTGGCTATCGCCACCGGCTTGACGACGCTACCATCAGCCACCTCGGGAGCAACACGCAGGATTTGCCCCTCCTTGATTGCCGAAGGATTGGCAAGGTTATTCCAGGTAGCGAGATCGCGATAATCAACGCCGTTATCCAGCGCGATCCGATACAGCGTATCGCCCTTCTTGACCATGTAAGAACCTGGCCCAACCACAGGGACTGCCAGCGGCATCGCTTGGCGACTCTGGACGCTGGCGGAACGATCCACCGCTGGCGCTGGCGCTTGCGAAAAACAACCGGCCAGCAAAAGGCCGGAAAAAATGACTGCAACAAATCGAATCATTGAGTTCCTGACAATAGCGGGACAAAACGAACGGCATCAAGGCGCGTTTCGACAAATGCCTGCGGAGTTCGTTCGATGAAGCAAAGATACTGCTCGCCCATGCCAATTGGCAAGATCAGCCGGCCACCGACCGCCAGCTGCTCCAGCAAACCTGGCGGCACTTTCGCGCCGGCGGCCGCGACGATGATACTGTCAAAAGGCGCAGCTTCCGGCAAACCCCAATGGCCATCGGCGAGCTTGAGGGAAATATTGTGCCGCTTGAGCAAACCGAGGTTCGCACCAGCTCTGGCCAGCAACGGTGAAAGACGTTCGACGGAAAACACTTCACTGGTCAACTCGGCGAGCACAGCCGCCTGGTAGCCGCAACCGGTACCTACTTCCAGGGTTCTGCCCAGCGAAGCCCGGCCATTAAGCAACAATTCGATCATGCGCGCCACGACATAGGGCTGCGAGATGGTCTGCCCCATCCCCAAGGGCAAGGCGGTATCCTCGTAGGCGCGCGAAGCAAAGGCTTCATCAACGAAAAGGTGGCGAGGAATATTTTCCATCGCCACCAATACCGCTTCATTACGAATACCGCGCTCGCGGAGACGCTCTATCATTCGGCTCCGCGTGCGTTTCGATGTCATCCCGATGCCGTGCAACACGAGCACTTACTCCATCCAGCGACGAATTCCCGGCAACTGCGCCGAATTGGTCAAATCAATTTGTAAAGGCGTCACCGACACGAAACCTTGCTCGATGGCATTGAAATCCGTCCCCGGCCCGGCATCGGCAGCAGCACCAGCGGCACCAATCCAGTAAACCGTCTCATTTCTTGGCGATTGCATGCGCACTACGGGTTCCGCCTTATGCCGTCGCCCCAAACGGGTAATCTGAATACCCCGTAATTGGTCATGAGGGATATCCGGGACATTGACATTCAACAAAACCGGTTCCCGAATTGGCTCACGAATATAACGCTCAACCAGATCGCAAGCGATTTTCCCCGCCGTCGCAAAATTCCTGCCTTCAGCACTGCAGAGAGAAATGGCGATGGACGGGATTCCCAACAGGAAGCCCTCGGTTGCTGCAGCGACAGTCCCGGAATAAATCGTATCGTCACCCATATTGGCGCCGTGATTGATCCCGGAAACAATGATATCCGGCAAATATTCAAGCATTCCGGTCACCGCCAGATGCACGCAATCGGTCGGCGTGCCATTGACGAAATGAAAACCGCTGGCGGCTTTCTTCAGCATCAATGGCCGGTCCAGCGTCAGGGAATTACTTGCGCCGCTGCGATTCTGCTCCGGAGCAACCACGACGATCTCGCCTAGGTGCGCAAGGGCTTCGGCCAGCGCAGCGAGACCGGGCGCAAAATAGCCGTCGTCGTTACTTAACAGGATGCGCATTGTTCAGACCAGCAACTGCTCGATCGTGCCACCGTTATCAAGCCAGGCATCAACCCACTTCGGACGACGACCACGGCCGGTCCAGGCCAGTTCTTCGTTTTGCGGATGACGGTATTTGACCTTGACCTTGGTTCCCGTGCCGGCGGCGACCTTGATCTTGACATCCTTGGTCTCCTTGTTAACCAGATCTTCAAGGGTATAGCCGTGAGCCTTGGCCAGTTCACGCAACTCGTTCAGGGCATTGGTTTTTTCCTGGGCTTCACGACGCTTCAGCTCAGCGGGAATCTGTTGTTGCAAATCGCGCAATTCGGCAGCGGACAGGGTGGAAAGATCCATATTTATCTCCAGAAAATTCAAAAAATCAGCTCCCCCAAAAACCAGAATTTCCCCTTGATCGAAAGACCGGAAAATGCTGTTCGAAGAGGAGCCTCGTGCTACAAAATCGAATGCTTACTTCCTCAGGAAGTTAAATACACAAAACACATTAATACAATTGTCAAAACCAGCAGGAATCTGAACAAGCCCGGATAATACTCCGAACCTCAAACACTGGATGCAACTATTTGTTTCCGTATCTTATCGAATTAACGACTATATCAAGCACTGGGCAATTATACCCAAATGCGGAATTGACTTCATGGAAAGACCGCATATGGATTCAAATCAAAATCGAGAGAGGCATTTTGATAGACGGCAGCAGCGCCCGGGCAATTTCCCGACGCCCGGCGGCCACAGAAACCGCTATCATTGCCGGCCATCTGGCCTCCCTTTCGCAGCATGCGTCCACTTGCCTTTGTTGACCTGGAAACCACCGGCGCTACCGCCACCATCGACCGCATCACCGAAATCGGTATCGTTGAAGTTGACGAAGACGGCACCGTGCGCGAATGGCAGCAACTGGTCAATCCCGGCACCCGGATTCCGCCCTTCATTGAACAACTGACCGGCATCAGCAATGCCATGGTCGCCAGCGCCCCGCCGTTTGAAGCCGTCGCGGCCGAAGCCCTGAAACGCCTCGAAGGACGGTTGTTCATCGCGCATAACGCGCGTTTTGATTACGGCTTCCTGAAACAGGAATTCAAGCGTCTGGACATCAATTTTCGTGCGCCCGTGGTGTGCACCGTAAAACTGTCGCGGGCGCTTTACCCGGAACATCATCGCCACAATCTCGACAGCCTGATCGAGCGCCATGGCCTGATCGCCGCCGACCGCCATCGCGCGCTGGCCGACGCCCAGCTGATTCACCAATTCTGGCAAAAAATCCACGTCGACCGCAGTAGCGAGGCCTTGGCATCAGCCTTGAACAAGCAGCAGGCCCACCCCAGCCTGCCGCCGCATCTTGATGCCAGCCTGCTGGATGATTTGCCCGACAGCCCCGGCGTCTATCTGTTTTACGGCGAAAATCAGCTGCCAATCTACATCGGCAAAGCCAAGGATTTGCGCAAGCGTGTCTTGTCGCACTTTTCCGCTGATCTGCGCTCAGCCAAGGAAATGGCGCTGGCACAGCAGGTTCGACGCATCGACTGGATCGAAACCGCCGGTGAAATTGGCGCCCTGCTCAAGGAATCGGCACTGGTCAAGGCATTGCTGCCGACGCAAAACCGGCAATTACGCAAGAACGATGAACTGTGCACCTGGACCCTGGTCGACGAAGGCGAGGGCTGGCTGCGGCCGCAACTGACCTGGGCGCGTGATCTCGATTTCGGGCTGAGCACGGCCTGTTATGGCCTGTTCAAGAACAGCAAGGAAGCCAACACGGTGATGCGCGAGTTGGTCGAGGCGCACAAGCTCTGCGACATGTACACCGGCATGCAGCCCTTCAAGGCCGGCAAGCCCTGCTTCGGTCAGCAGATCCGCCGCTGCAAGGGCACTTGCCTTGGCCATGAGGCACCGGCCAAACACAGCATGCGCCTGATGGCGGCACTCATCGGCCTGAAAATGAGCGCCTGGCCCTTCCCCGGCCCGGCGGTGATACGCGAGGATGACGAAGCGCATGTCATCGATGGCTGGCGTTATCTTGGCACGGCGAAAAGCGATGAAGAAATCGCCCATCTGCTTGAACAGGGACGGCCGCAATTTGACCGTGATACCTTCAAGATTCTCAGCAAGCACATTGCCCGCCTGCAGCCACTCCCCCGGTACAGCCCCGCTCACCAAGGAAAATCATGAAAATCATCGCCCCGCTGCTGCTCGCCATCCTCACGCTGCCCGCCTGTGCCGAAGAAATCGGCTGCGTGACCACCACCTGGAAACTGATCGGCGCCAATCACCGCATCTGCGTTCAGGCGTTTGATGACCCCAAAGTGCCCGGCGTCACCTGCCACGTCAGCCAGGCCAAGACCGGCGGGCTCAAGGGCAGTTTCGGACTGGCCGAAGATCCTTCGCAATTCTCGCTGGCCTGCCGCCAGATCGGACCAATCACCCTGCCGCAAAAACTGCCGCGCGATGAAATTGTTTTCAGCGAAGACACCTCGCTGCTGTTCAAGGAAACCTCGATACACCGCACCTACGATGAAAAACGCAAGGTGCTGATTTACCTGGCGATCAGCCGCAAGATCATCGACGGCGCACCGGCCAATTCGATTTCAACCGTCCCCATCCAGCCCTGGGGCGGCCGCTGATTCAAAGCACTGCGCGATCACTCAGGCACACGGTATTGCGGCCAGCGCTCTTGGCAGCATAGAGCGCCTGATCGGCACGTTCAATGACCGTGGTCGTCGTATCCAGGCCATCGAAAAACAGCGCCACGCCGATGCTCGGGGTACAGCGCCAGCCAGCCGGCATCCGGCATTGCTGCGGGTGCGGCGCATTCAGCGTCAGGCGCAGGCCCTCGGCGATATCCAGCGCAATCCGCGTGGCGACCTCCGGTTCCTCGTCCAGGTCTTCGAGCAGCATGACAAACTCGTCGCCGCCCATGCGGGCCACGGTATCGCCATCGCGAACACTGGCACTGAGGCGGTCGGCAACGCTTTGCAGCAGGCGGTCGCCTTCGGCGTGGCCGAGCAGATCGTTGAGTTCCTTGAAGTGATCAAGATCGATGAAAATCAGCGCCCCCCACATCCGATTGCGTGAACTCTTGGCAAATGCATGCTGCAGGCGGTCGTCAAACAGACGGCGGTTGGCCAGCCCGGTCAGGGGATCGTAGAAAGCCAGGTTACGCATTTCGGTGTCCTGCGCGACCCGGCGACTGATATCGAAACCACTGCTGACGTAATTCGTCGTTTCACCCTTGCTGTTCCTGACGGCGGTAATGGTCTGCCATTGCGGGTAAATCGTGCCGTTCTTGTGACGATTCCAGATTTCACCCTGCCATGAGCCTTTTTCCAGGATTTCCTGCCACATTGCCTTGTAAAAATCGTCGCTATGCCGCCCCGAGGCCAGCAATTTGATATTTCTGCCCATAACCTCGGCTTCCGAATAACCCGTCAATTCGCTGAAAGCATGATTGACCTTGACTACCCGCGAATGCGAGTCGGTGACGATCATTGCCTCACTGGACTCGAAGGCAATGGCGGCAATACGCAACTCCACCTCGTTGCGCCGCTGCTCGGTAATGTCGCTGATGACCCCGACGATGCCTTCGACTTCGCCACCATCGCCCCGCACACTCCGGCCCAGCACCCGACCCACGAAAACTTCCCCGGTCCGCCGCTGATACGAACGCTCAAGCTCCGCCGCCAAACGCTCGCCCTGCAACAGCGAATGCAGACTTGCATGCGCTGCCTCGCGCTCACTGGGAGCAACCAGCAGTTCATAGTGCATACCCACCAGTTCTTCCAGCGGCACGGCAAACATCTCGGCCATGAAACGATTGGCGTGTACGACCCGGCCGCGCTGGTCCAGCATAAAAATGCCGGCGCTGGTCGTATCGTAGATATTCAGCAACTCGTTCCGGCTACGTTCGAGCGCCTGGTGCGCCAGGCTGAGCTGCCTTTCGTGCCGCCCGCGCAATTCGAGAAACAGGCTGACCAGCGAGGTCATCAAAATGCTGCCGAGCAATACCAGCATGGCCCGGCTATCGCTCGCTTGCGCGACAAAAGTGGGTAGTGCCTGCCCTTCAAGCAACCACGTCCGCCCGGCAAGATACATGACCTGCCGGGTTAGGTAGGCATCTTCATCGACCAACACCTCGCTGGAACGATACAGCTGCACGCCGGGCGACTGCCCATCCTCGCCCGCCTCACGGACGGTAAAGGCAATCTGCCCGGACAATTCGGCAAAATTTCCGACCAGCAGGCTGTCGAAAAACTGTTGCAGATTCAGCGGTGAATACACCCAGGACTCGAGCGAATTCCGCCGTGCCAAAAGCTCTCCAGGATCACTGCCCCGGCGATAAACCGGGAAAAACAACAGGCTGCCCAGGCGTCTGCTCTCGGCAGCGCCCGGCAACAGCATCAGGCTCGGACTCAGAATGGCCTGTCCGGTATCACGCGCCTGGCGCATGGCGGCCTGGCGTACCAGGTTGGTATACATGTCATAGCCGAGAAAGTCCTGCGGGTCATGTTCAACCGTTTCCAGATAAACAATACTGGTGCGCAGATCCTCGTTGCTTTCGGGATGAATCCTGTAGTCCGGATAGCCTTCCCTGCGCAAGGCGGCGACATGCGCCGCCAGCAACCAGCGAGGGATGACGCGAACCAGGCCGACGCCAACGGCCCCCGGATAATCAATATCCAGGCGCAAGGCCTGGATATAGCTTTTGAACTCGGTGCGCTGCACATCCCGACTCGCCGCGAGAAAACCCGCGACACCGCGCAACATCTGCTCATGCGTCCGGACCCGCGCCTCGATGCCGCTGACCACCTTGGCCACCTGCAACTGCAGGGCGACCCGAGTTTTTTCCTCGCTCGTCCGCCGCGCTTCGCCCCATAGCGCAAGGCTCAGCGCCAACCCCAAGACAAGAACCAACCAGGGAACATAAGGCCAAAATGAAAAACTGCGCGCTGCCGGCGTTTTC
>JAVBXO010000404.1 GCA_030824535.1 Azonexus sp.
ATCTGCCAGTCGGTGACCAGGCGCAAGGCATCGGTGCCGGCAATGGCGTAGGACGTCGCGCCGAGCATGAAGTGAAAACGCCAGACAATCTCGGCCTTGGGCACATCGGGCAAAGCGCGGAACAGTGCTTCCTTGTAGCGATCCATGACCGTCTTGTATTCATGCGCCAGGAAAGTGCGAATGAATTCCGAAGGCTCGGTCAGCGTCCGTCCAAGCAGACAGAGGAAGGTCGTTCCACCGCGATTCTCGTCATCCGCCATGCGCAACAAGGTGCCGAAGAAGGCATCGACGATAGCCGACGGCTTGACCGGCAGCCCACCGGCTTCCTGCTCCAGTCGATCCAGTGCCCGCATGCGTTCCTCGTTCAACCAGTCGAGCCGCCGGCGGAACACCTCCTGCATCAGGCACTCCTTGGAACCGAAGTGGTAATTCACCGCCGCCAGGTTAACCGCTGCCTCGCTGGTGATCTGGCGCATTGATGTTCCCTCGTAGCCATGGGCCATGAACAGCCGCTCGGCAGCATCGAGAATGCGCTCCCGGGTATCGACATTTCTGATTTCAGCCATATCCCCTCCTGTGATTCATACGTTCGTTTTAATCATAAAAAAGAAGGCTGCATTTTGCAAGCCTTTTATCCTGACAAGGAGACAATATCCCCCTTATCTCTGACTACGATCAAACGCTTGAAAATCCGTAAAAAACAGCTTCATCCTCAACTTTCCTGACAAATTTTGCAAAAACTGCCAATAATTGTCACAAAATTTACCGATTTCTTACAAGTTCCCGAAAAACAAGCTTAATTTCTCTCAGTATGTTTCATCCGGACGAGCTGGCATTGACTATTACTTTTGTGATAGATAAGGTTCAAATGAACGGAAGGTATCTGCAATCCTGCTCCGTGATTCTGTTTATCTCAAAGGAGACATCATGAAGTTCAAGCTTATCCCCGTCGCATTGTTGCTGAGTAGCTTGCTTGGCGGCACGGGGGCATTCGCGGCCGATACCAACACCCTGACGGTTTCTGCCAGCGTTACCGGTACCTGCAAGTTCAGCACCGCCACCTCCACCCTGAGTTTCGGTGCACTGGATCCGAGCCTATCCACCGACGCCAGCGCTGCGGCAACGGTTAACTACTGGTGCACCAAGGGCACGACGGCCACTGTTTCTGCGGGTGCCGGTTTGTTCAACTCCAGCGGCAACCGCATGCAGAACACCACCACGAGTACTGAATACATTCCCTATTCGATGACACTGAATGGCGGCGCCACGGCTACCGGCACCGGTGCTGGCAAGAGCAGCCCGCTCAGCGTGGCCTTGGCTGGCACGATCACCAATACCAATTACATCAACGCAGCAGCCGGTGCTTACACCGACACCGTTGTGCTGAGCGTCAGCCCCTAAGCCAACAGTCCCAGCCTCCGGCGAATTGAGCTAATTCAGGAAAGCTGGGCAACCTGCGCGGTTGCCCAGCTTTTTTCTTGATGAAAAAACTGCGGATAGTTCGTAATTTTCTACTTCCTGGCCTACTGCTTTGCAGCACTACGGGAAGTTTTGCTGCGGGCACGAATTCCCTGAGCGTTACCGCGACAGTCATTTCTAAAAATATCTGCACCTTCAATACCGCCAATTCAACGCTCGCTTTTGGCGCCCTGAATCCGGCCTCAACGGCAGATGCCACGGCCAGTACCAGTGTCGTCATCCGCTGCCGGGGTAGTTCCCCGATCGCCTCATTCCTGATTTCCCATAATAGCGGGCGCTACGAAACCGCCCCCGGCGCCAATCGCCTGCGCAACACGGCAGTCACCACCGAGTTTCTTCCCTACACCCTGACGATTAATCCGGCAACGGCCTTGATTCCCAAAAACACCAACACAACGATCACCATCAGCGGCAGCATCACCGCCAGCAATTATCAGAACGCCTATGTCGGCAATTATCGGGATAGAGTCGTCCTGACCCTGGTGCCCTGATCGCTTCGGTTGACTGAGTAACGCAGCCGTTGGAGACTGCCTCTCCCTCAATTATTCTCATGGGCTTGCGCGGTAATGAAACCCACCTGTTTTACTCTTCCCAAGCTCTGGCACCGCCTCCTTGTCAGCGCCCTTGCCCTGCTCCCGGCGCTGGCTCATGCCGGTGAGTTCGGCGTTACCCCCATCCGTCTCGACCTTGATCGCAACACCCGCACCGGCTCGGTGACCGTTTATAACGAAGACCAGGACAACCCGCTGCAAGTGCAAATGCATCTCCACTTGTGGGAGCAGGATGAGACCGGCGCCGACAAGCTGAGTGAAAGTAGCGACCTGAGCTTTTTCCCGCGCCTGATGAACTTGCCGGCCAAGGAACAACGGCTGTTGCGCGCCGGGATCAAATTGCCACCCGGTGATCAGGAGCGCGCCTACCGCTTGTTCATCGAGGAGATTCCCGATCCGGCCAGGAATACCAAACCGGGAACGAATATCGCCGTTGCCATTCGCTTCGGACTACCGGTGTTCGTCAAACCCCTCGTTGAAAGCCCGAAAGCCGAAATCGAATCGATTCGCCTGGAAAAGGGCAAGTTGTCGATCAAGGTGGCCAATACCGGCAACGTGCATTTCCGGATTCTGAATATCCTCCTTGCCGCCAGTGAAGGCTTCCAGAAGGAAATCAACGGCTGGTATCTGCTGCCCGGCATCCACCGCGAATACAGCCTGGTCATTCCGGCCGATACCTGCAAAAAACTCGGCAAGATCGACATCACCGTCAAAACCGATCTTGAGGACTTGCGCGATACGCTGACCATCGACAAGGCTCAATGCAGTTGAGGCCGGCGCTTGCGAAAACTCTTCTGGCTGGCGCTCGCCGGTATTATTTCGGCGGCAAGCCCTATCGTCAAAGCAGCCACATCCGCTACGGCGGCGCCTGCCCCTAGTCGAAAAGACCCGGCAACTGCCGTAGCACCAAAACAGACCGCGACCAACGAATACGAAAACATCGTCGTTTCGGTGATCGTCAACACCCGCGCCAAGGGTGAGCATTTCATTTTCCTGGCCAGCGACGGCCGCCTCTTCATGCTCCCCGCTGATCTCGACAAGCTCACCGGGCGCAAGCAAGTCTGGCAAACGATCGCGTTACAGGATGAGAATGTCGTCCCCCTGGCGACACTGAAAGGGCTCAAAGCCCAATTCAACGAAGAAAAACTGGAACTAGCGCTGAACTTTCCGCCCGAATTCCTGGAAGAGTCGACAATCAATCTCGGGCCCAAACGCCGTCAAAATGTCCAGTTCACCAACAACAACAGCCTGTTTCTGAATTACCGCTTCGGCCAATCCGGCAACGATACCGGCGCGACGATCAATATGATCGCCGGAGAAATCGGGCTGCGGCTGCACAACTGGTTGCTGGAAAGCGATTTCATCCAGAGCAGCAGTCCGACCGAAAAACTGAGTCTGCGCCTCAACAGCAGCCTGACCCTGGACCGGCGCGAAGCCCTGCAACGACTGGTGCTGGGAGATTTTTCAGCTTATTCCGGAGAACTGGGCGGCGGCGTCAACCTTGGCGGCATCAGTTTTTCCAAGCGTTTCAACATGGATCCCTACCTGATCCGCCAGCCGATGGCCAATCTCGCCGGCACGGTATCGACGCCCTCCCAGGCTGAAATCTACGTCGACGGCATCCGCGTCAGAACAGAAAACCTCGCGCCCGGTCAATTCCGCATCGATCAATTGAATTATTACGGCGGCGCCCGCGATATCCAGATCGTCATCAAGGATGCCTTCGGCCGTCAGGAAGTCATTGCCTACCGCTACTACTTTACTGACACCCTGCTCAAAACCGGTTTGCACGAATACAGCTACAACATCGGCAAGCTGCGCCTGAATTACGGGGTGGAAAGCAATAATTACGGCCCCTGGATCGCTTCCGCCAACCATCGCGCCGGGATTACCGACGATCTGACGCTTGGCCTGCGCGGCGAAGCCTCGGCGCAGCGCGCCAATTTCGGCCCGGAGGCCACGGTGCGTCTGGGCAATTTCGGCACCCTCGCCATGCAGACGGCGCGCAGCAATGATCTGGATCTGGGCGGCGGCACAGCCAGCCTGCTGCGTTACGGCTATCTGCTCAACGGCCTGAACCTGCGCGCCGCAACCCAGCGCTTCAGCGACAATTATTTACCGGTGAGCGCCGACGAGAAGCTGGACCGGACCGTCCGCCAAGATCTCGCCGGCATCGGCTATGGCCTCCCCTGGCTGGGCAACTTCGATATCAGTCGCAGCACGACGAAAACACTCGCCGGCAAGGCAACGCAGACACTTTCCCTGGGCTATTCCCGGCCGCTGCTCAACCATCTCAATTTCTTTGCCCGCTTCGCCCGCACCCAGGGCACGGAAACGCATAACGAAGTTTTCATGGGTCTGAGCTGGTTTCCCCAGGCCAACCAGAGCGCTGGTTACACCCATAGCCAGCGCCGGGAAAGCACCTCCGAGCAGTTCCAGTTCGGCCAGAATCCCCCGCTCGGCGAAGGCTGGGGCTATCGCCTGCAACTGGAGCGCAGCCGCAGCGCCGACAGCGTCGTCGACACCACTTATCCCTATGTGCAATACAACGGCCCCTACGGCAGCTATTCCGCGCAGTATGTCAATCAGACGCAAAGCCATGGCGGGCGCCAGGGTAGCTATGAAGTCTCGGCCGCCGGCGCCCTCAGCCTGATCGACGGCAAGCTGGCCTGGAGCCGCCCGATCAACGACAGCTTCGCCCTCGTCGACCTGAGCGGCATCCCGGACGTGCGGGTTTATCAGAACAACCAGTTGATGGGGCGTACTGACCGCCAGGGGCGTATGCTGATCCCCAATGTCGGCGCCTATGTCGACAACGAAATCAGCATCAAGGACAGCGACATTCCCATCGAATACTCGCTGTCGGAAAAGCTGAAATACATTTCACCGATGGCCCGCAGCGGCGCGCTGGTCAGCTTCAAGGCCATCCGCATCCAGGCCATTACCGGCTACCTGATGTTCCTCGACAAGGGCCAACGCCTGCCTGCCGAGCACTATGAAGCACGGCTGAGCGGCATGGGGACACGGACGACAATGCCCACCGGCAAGGGCGGCGAGTTCTATCTTGAAAACCTGGCTCCCGGCAGTTACCAGGGCAAAGTAACAAACAAGGACAAGCAAACCTGCCAGTTCAGCCTGACGATTCCCGAAAGCAATGAAATGCAGATAGAAGCTGGAGTGATTGACTGTGTCTTTATCCCCTGACCGGCGCAAACCCGCCCTGCTGCTGGCCGGGCTGCTATTCGCCCAATCCGGCCTGGCCGGCTGTTTTGTGTCAGTCAATGGTTTCGATTTCGGGCTTTACGACGTTTTCGACCCGCTCTTTCGCGACACCACCAGCGCCCTGAGCCTCAGTTGCCAGGAAAACAAGCCGCAGGACGTCCAGGTCAGTTTCAGCAGCAGTTCAGTCACCGGCGGCATCGCCGAACGCGGCATGCGCGGTCCGGGTGGCGACATCCTGCGCTACAACATCTTTGCCGACTCGGCGCGGACGGTGCTGATCGGCGATGGCGTCACCGCCGGCAGCCCGATCACGGTGGCCAAGGTCAGCGTGCACAAGCCCCGGCAAGTGGTCATTTACGGCCGGATACCGGCGGGTCAGGATGTCCAGGTCGGAAGTTATTCGGACAGCTTGATGATTACCGTCAGCCCATAAAAAAATGCCCGCACGGGGCGGGCATAAATCCATTTCTTGGAGGAGATGGAGGAGACAGACGCTATTGTGCCAAGTTTTTTGTGCAATGCAACATATTTTTAAATCCATTGGTAACAAAAGGTAACGCGATACTTTTCAGCTTTCGCCAGAAGGCCTTGGGCTGGCGTGAAATAGAACGAAAGTCGTAGCCCGAAGAAGGCCTTGCTGCAGCGCACACAACAAGTTGAAAATGAGCGTTACGGCGCTTTCCACTGAAAGCTCGACGGGGAAAACCCCGACAGGCAAGCCTGGGCGCTTGAGGCATAATCGCCCGACGATGATGATGAAACGACTTGCCAATCCCTATCTGCTACTGACCCTGACCGTGCTCTTCTGGTCGGGCAACATGGTGGTCGGTCGCGGTATCCGCAACGATATCGGGCCGCTGACCATGGCCTTCTGGCGCTGGATGATCGCCTTCGCGCTGGTGCTGCCCTTTGCCTGGCCTTATTGGCGGCAGCAATGGCCGCTGCTGCGTCAGGGCTGGAAGCCGCTGACCATCCTCGGCCTGCTCGGCGTCGGCGGCTACAACACCTTTGCCTACCTCGCCCTGCAGCAAACCACCGCGACCAATGGCGCGTTGCTGAACTCCTTCGTGCCGATTGTCACCATCGCCATTTCCTGGGCTTTCCTCGGCAAACATCTGAGCCGACTGCAGGCCACCGGCGTGCTGATTTCCCTGTGCGGCGCGCTGACCATCGTCTCGCGCGGTGAACTGCAGGTGCTGCTTCACCTCAACCTCAATGTCGGCGATCTGTGGATGCTGCTCGCGGTCTTTGACTGGGCGCTATACACCATCGCCCTGGCCTGGCGGCCGGCTGGCGTGCATCCGATGCTGATGCTCGCCACCACCACCGCCATCGGCCTCGCCGCCCTCGCCCCGGCCTACGCCTGGGAACTGCTGGTACAGGGCCGGCACATGACGCTCAACGGCCAGTCGCTGGCGGCGCTGGCCTATGTCGGGATTTTTCCCAGCTTCGTCGGCTACGTTTTCTACAATCGCGGCGTTGCCGAAGTCGGTGCCAACAAGGCCAGCCTGTTCATCCACCTGATGCCGGTGTTCGGCACCATCCTCTCAGCCCTCATCCTCAGTGAAGTGCCGCAATGGTTCCAGTACGCTGGTATCGCGCTGATTTTCAGCGGCATCTGGCTGACGATGAAAAAGTAATGGGCCTGTTCGACTGGCTGCGCCGCAGGCCCAAATCCGCCGCGATTCCCGAGGCCTTGTGGCAAAAAACCCTGGCCAACTACCCGTTTCTTGCCGCTCTTGCGGTCGACGAGCAAAAAGACCTGAAAATGCTCGCCGAGCGTTTTTTGGCCGACAAGGAATTCTCGGCTGCCGGCGGCCTCGAACTCAATGACGACATCTGCACTGCCATCGCCGCCCAGGGTTGCCTGCCGGTGCTCAGGCTGGGCCTGGCGGCTTACGGCGACTGGGTCGGCATCGTCGTTTATCCCGACGAATTCGTCGTGCCCCGGCAGATTGCCGACGCGGATGGCGTCGTCCATGAATACGATGACGTGCTGGCTGGCGAAGCCTGGCAAGGTGGCCCGCTGGTGCTGTCGTGGCATGACGTGCAGCAGGCCGGCGATGGCGACGACGGTTACAGCGTCGTCATCCACGAATTCGCCCACAAGCTCGACATGCTCAACGGCGAAGCCGACGGCGTTCCGGCGCTGCATTCGGGGCTCAGCGAAGAAAACTGGATCGCCGTTCTCGACCGCGCCTGGGAAGACTTCTGCCGCCGCGTCGATGGCGGCGAAGAGACCATCCTCGATCCCTACGCCGCCGAGTCGCCCGCGGAATTCTTCGCCGTGCTCAGCGAAGCCTTTTTCCTGATTCCGGACGTCGTCGCCGGCGAATACCCAGCGCTCTACGAGCTTTTCTGCCGCTACTACCGGCAGGCACCGCTGACGCGACTGACAAAGGCCGACAAGGCCGCGAGTACCGCTGCTTCCTGATCGCGCTGCGGCGAGTGGCCGCAGTTCGCCAGCGGGTGCAGTTCGGTGCCCGGCACTTTTTCGGCAATCACCTCAATCTGGCGCAGCGTCGCGTATTCGTCGTCTTCGCCCTGCAGCGCCAGCACCGGGCAGGTAATCGTCGGCAGATGGCTCTCGATGTTCCAGTCGCGGAAGGCCGGCGACAGCCAGGTATCGTTCCAGTCGGCAAAAACGCGCGGCGCATCATGGTGATAACGCGCCAGTTTTTTCGACCAGTCGGTCGTCTGCCAAGCTTCCTTCGCCACGCGGATGCCGGCCAGGGTTTCTTCCTCGACAAACTCATGCGGCGCCATCACGGCAATCGCCAGCGGCACTTCCGGATGCGCGCCGGCACAAATCAACGCGATGCTGCCGCCGTCACTGTGGCCGACCAGCACCGGCCGCGTGATGCCCAGCACCGCCAGGAAAGCCGGCAGCACGACTTCGCCCTCATGATGCATGTAACGCGGCGTGCGCGGCTGATCATAGGCCTGCGAATGGCCGTAGCCGGGACGGGAATAAACGACAGTGCGGCAAGCGGTCGCCGCCGCCAGTTTCTGCGGAAAATCGCGCCACATCGTCACGCAACCCAGGCCTTCGTGCAGCAGCACCAGCGTCGGCAGGCCGTCGCGGGTCGCCGGGAAATCGCGGTATTCGAGTTTCAGATCAAGTACGGTGAGGTGTTTCATGCTTGCAATAGGAAATCCCGGACAATGCCGATCTGCTCGGCAGTAAGGAACATCGGCGCATGGCCGACGGCGGGGATTTCGGCCAATTGGGCACGTGGACCGCAGGAAGCCATTTTTTGCCAGGTTTCACGCGTCAGCAGGTCGGACTCGCCGCCACGGATCGCCAGCGTCGGGCAGGCAATACGCTCATAGACCGGCCAGAGGTCGATGTCCTGGCCGACAAAGGCGGCGCGGAAAGGCTCGGCGATGCGCGGGTCGTAGCGGAAAGCCCAGCGCCCGTCGGGACGCTGATGCACGCTGCTTTCGGTCAGTTGCCGCCAGTGCTCGTCGCTCAGCTGGCCGAAAGTCGCACTGATTTCACGGACATAGGCCTCGGCTTCATCGAACATCGCCCAGTCGGGATTGGCGCCAACATAGCCGCCAATGCGCTGCAGCGATTCAACGGTGATCATCGGCCCGACGTCGTTCAAAATCAGACGCTGAATCGGCGTATTTTCCTGCGCCGCCAGCGCCATGCCGATCAAGCCGCCCATCGAGGTGCCCAGCCAATGCACGCTGTCGACATTCAGCCGGGCGATCAGCGTCAGCATGTCGGCCAGGTATTGCGGAATGGCGTAGGCCGACGGTTCGCGCAAATGGCTGCTGCGGCCACGCCCGACAACATCCGGACAAATCACCCGGTAATGCCCGGACAAGGCGCGCGCCAGTTCATCGAAATCGCGACCATTGCGCGTCAGGCCATGGACACAGACCAGCACGCGCGGATTGTCGCGCTCGCCCCATTCGCTATAGGCCATCCGGTGCAAACCCAAGGGGCTCAGGCACTGCACGCTATTCAGACTAAATTCCATGTTCTCTCCTCCTGCCGGGCAATGTATCACTGCGCGAACCAGTAACGGCGATGCGCCGCCCGCCAACTACTGATTTGCACCCCGGCCGGCCCGAGTCGTAGCTGCACGGCACCGTCGCGATCAGTACGCCAGGGGCGCAGGCCCAAGGCTTCGTAGCGCGCCAGAACATCCGGTTTGGGATGGCCGAAGCGGTTGCGGTAACCGACCGGAATCACCGCCGCCGATGCACCCACTGCCGCCAGGAAGGCCGGCGTCGAGGAAGTTCGCGAACCATGATGCGGCACCAGCAGCACATCGGCACGCAGTTGCTGGCCATGGCGTTGCAGCAAGGCCAGCTCATCCGGCGCCTCGATGTCGGAAGTCAGCAACATCGCCTGCCCGCCAGCGACGACACGCAATACGCAGGAAACATGGTTGCTTTTGCCCTTGAGCGCAGCTGCGCCGGCCAGCGGGTGCAGGATTGAAAAATCAACGCCATCCCATTGCCAATGCTCGCCGGCAATGCACGGCCGGCCGCCGATTTCCGCCACCGAGGTCAGCACTTCGCCAACCGGCAAGGCCGCCCGCACCGAGGCCGTGCCGCCGGAATGATCGCTGTCGCGATGGGTGACGATCAAGGTATCGACGCGATTGATGCCCAGCCAGCGCAGATACGGTACGACGACGCGCTGCCCGGCGTCCGACTCGGCGCTGTAGAGCGGGCCGGGATCGTAGATCAGCACATGCTCACGGGTACGCACGACGCTGGCCAGCCCCTGACCGACATCGAGCACGGCGATCCAGGCTTCGCCCTCAGGCGGCTGCTCAACCGGCCAGAACAGCAGCGGCACTATCAGAAAAAATCCCAATCCACGCCCCGGCACGCCACCCGGCAACAGCGCGACGAGCACGCCGAAACCACCCGCCAGCGCCGCCCACAAGGGTGCAGCCGGCGCCTGCCAGACCGGCCACGCGGCGCACCATTCCAAAAAAATCATCAGCCCGGCCAGAATCTGGTGCGCCAATGCCGCTAGCGGCCACCACGGCAACAAGGCCACGAGCAGCGCCAGCGGCGTGACGATGAAGCTGATGACCGGAATCGCCAGCGCATTGGCCAGCGGTGACACCAGCGAAAACTGCTGGAAGATCAGCAAGAGCACCGGCAAGGAAGCCAGCGTCGCCGCCCATTGCACCTGCCCCCAGGCCCGCAGCTTGCCGCGCCAGCCGGGCGTTTCGCCGACCAGCGCCGACGCGACATAGAGCAGCGCCGCCACCGCGCCAAAGGACAGCCAGAAACCCGCCGCCAGCACCGCCCACGGATCGAACAACAACACCGCCAGCAAGGCCAGCGCCAGCGTCCGGCTGGGTGCCAGCAAACGCCCGGAGAGCATCGCCCCGGCGGCCACCAGCAACATGTACAGGGTGCGCTGGGCGGGCACGGCAAAGCCCGCCAGCAGCGCGTAGAACAAGGCGCCGACACAGGCCGCGAGCAGCCCGGCCTTTTGCGCCGGCAAACGCAAGGCCAAAGCCGGCACGCGCCGCCAGATCGCCGCCACCAGCCAGCCGAACAAGGCCGCGACCATCGTCACATGCAGGCCCGAAATACTCATCAAATGCGTGGTGCCGCTGCGGTTGAAGGTCGTCCATAAATCGCCCTGCACGGCCCGCTGATCACCGATGGCCAAGGCCACCAGGATGCCGGCCAGCGGCCATTCATCAGCCGGCAACAAAAGCGCAAAACGCTGGCGAATGCGGTAACGCCAGCGCTCGATCAGAGTTTCCGGACGCCAGACAAATTCAGCGAGACGTTGCGGCGGATTCGCCCGGACATAGCCGGTGGCGCGAACACTGCGTTCAAGCAGCCAGGCCTCGAAATCGAAACCGCCGGGGTTGGCGCTGCCATGCGGCCGCTTCAGGCGCACCGTCAAGCGCCAACGCTCGCCGGGCAGAAC
>JAVBXO010000208.1 GCA_030824535.1 Azonexus sp.
CGGTCTTCATCGCGTCCAGCGGCGTGGCGCTGGACAGCGCGTCGACGCGCGGCGCCAGGCCGAAAATCACGCTCAGCTGGTCGGCGAAGGAGACCGGCAAGCCGGCGCTTGGCCATTGCGACATCAGCGCCGGAAAGGCGACGATGCCGACGGCGAAGGCGACCATGGCCGGGTTGAACGGGTTCTGGCCGAGGCCGCCGTAGAGATGCTTGGCGATGACGATGGCGAAGGCGGTGGTCGTCACCAGCAGCCACCACGGCGCCAGGGGCGGGAAGGTCAGGGCGATCAGCCAGGCCGTGACGATGGCCGAGCCATCGCTGAGAAACATCGCCAGCGGCTTGCCGCGCACTTTGAGCATGGCCGCTTCGGCCAGCAATGCGGCGAGCGAGGCAATCAGCAACTGGGCAAGAATGGCCGGCGTGATCAGCCAGGCATAGGCGACGATACCGGGGACCAGGGCCAGGCAGACCTGGGTCATGACCTTGCTGACGCTGGCGTCCTTGAGGAGAAACGGGGCGGGGGGGAACATAGGATCCAGGATTTAGTTGTTAGGATCGAGACGGCGGCGTGGAGGTATCGGCAGTTGTCGCGGGCGAAGTCGGCGGCGCAAGCGCTGCACTTGATCCTTGATCCTCGCTCCTCGATCCTGCCTCCCGCCGTGCTTCGATGTCGGCGATTTCCTGCTGCTGTGCCGGCGTCAGGGCTGCGGTATTTTTTGGCTGGGCGGCTTCGCGCTGGGCTTTGGCACGGGCCATGGCGGCGGCGATGGCGGCCTTTTTCGGGTCGATTTCGGCGTCGACCGCAGTAGCGACTGGTGCAGCAGCGCTGTCCGGCGGCGTGCTGCCGGCAGCTTCAGCGGCCGCCGCAGCGGCGGCTTCAGCGGCCTTCTTGGCAGCCTGGGCAGCAGCGGCCTTGGCCAGTTTCTCGGCCTTTTCTGCCTTTTCGCGCTCTTCGCGGTGTTGCTTGAACTCGAAACGGATTTTGGCCTGGTCGGCGGCGTTCTTTTCGCGTTCGCGGGCCCAGATCTCGCTCTTGGCGAAACGGAAATATTGCACCAGCGGGATACGCGATGGGCAGACGAAGGAACAGCAGCCGCATTCGATGCAATCGAAGATGTGGTATTCCTGCGTCTTGCCAAAATTCTTGGCGCGCGAGAACCAGTACATCTCGAAAGGTTGCAGCTCGTGCGGGCAGGCCTGGGCGCAGGAGCCGCAGCGGATGCAGGGCATTTCCGGCGCCTTGGGCGGGAACAGCTTTGCCGAATGGGCGATCAGGCAATTGGTCGCTTTGACCACCGGCACGCTGGCTTGCGGCACGAGGAAGCCCATCATTGGCCCACCCATGACGATCCCGTCGGTGTCGGCCTTCGGCCCGGCCAGCGCCAGCAGTTCGTCCATCGGCGTGCCGATCAGCACTTCGTAATTGCGCGGTTCGGCGACGTTGCCGGTCAGCGTGACCAGACGCGACACGACCGGTTCGCCGTGGGCGATGGCGCGCCAGGCGGTGTAGGCGGTGGCGACGTTGAAGCATTGCACGCCGAGATCGGTTGAGCGCTTCGAGGCCGGCACTTCCTTGCCCGTCAGCACGCGGATCAATTGCTTGGCGCCGCCAGCCGGATACAGCGTCGGCACCTGGACGACCAAAAATGGCTCCTGCAGGGCGTCGACCGCAGCACGCATCGCCGCTGCCGCTTCCGGCTTGTTGTCTTCGATGCCGATCAGCACCTTTTTCGGCTGCAGCAGGTCGCGGAAAATGCCGATGCCGCGCACGACTTCCTCGGCGCGTTCGCGCATCAGCAAGTCGTCGCAGGTGATGAAGGGCTCGCATTCGGCGCCGTTGATCACCAGTTCATCCATCGGCACGGTCTTTGATGCGGTCAACTTGCCGTGGGTCGGGAAAACCGCGCCGCCGAGGCCGACGACGCCGGCCTGTTGCAGGCGTTCGCGCACTTCTTCCGGCTTCAGGCTGGCGTATTCGACCGGCTCGCGGGCGATCCATTCATCCTGGCCATCCGGCTCGATGACCACGCACAGCGCGTCCAGACCCGAGGGGTGCGGCTGCACGTGCATGGCGACTTCGAGCACGGTGCCCGAGGTCGGTGCATGCACGGCAGCGGAAATCCAGCCATCGGCTTCGCCAATCAACTGGCCCTTCAAGACCTTGTCACCGGCCTGGACGACCGGGCGCGGCGTGCCGCCGATGCTCTGGTGTAGCGGCACGACGAGGCGCGAGGGCAGTGGGGCGACAGCAATCGGCAGGGTCAGGGATTGCGTCTTGTTGGTCGGCGGCTTGACGCCGCCCTTGAACTTGAACAGATTCATCAGCATCAGGCAGCCTCTTTCAAGGGCATGGCCTTGATTTCAACAACCGGGTATTTCCACTTCCAGTTGTCGATGTTTTCACCAATCGCTGCCATGCGGATGCACTCGACCGGGCAGGGCGGCAGGCACAGTTCGCAGCCGGTGCATTGCTGGGCGATGATCGTGTGCATTTGCTTGGCGGCACCGACGATGGCGTCGACCGGGCAGGCCTGGATGCACAGCGTGCAGCCGATGCAGGTGTTTTCGTCGATGATGGCGATCTGCTTCGGCTTTTCCTCGGCGTCGAGCGGCTTGACCTCGCGGCCGAGCAGGTCGGCCAGGCGCTGCACGCCTTCGGCGCCACCGGGCGGGCACTTGTTGATTTCGTCGCCGTTGGCGATGGCCTCGGCGTAGGGTTTGCAACCGGGGTAGCCGCACTGGCCGCATTGCGTCTGCGGCAGGATGGCTTCGATCTTTTCAACCAGCGGGTCGCCTTCGACCTTGAACTTGATTGAAGCGTAGCCGAGGGCGGCCCCGAGTACGACGGCCCCGAGGGCCATCACGGCAATGGCAAGCAGGAGTTCCATTATTGGTATTTATCCAGACCGGCAAAGCCCATGAAGGCCAGCGCCATCAGGCCGGCGGTGACCATCGCGATGGCCACGCCGCGAAAATAAACCGGCACCTCGGCGCCTTCGATGCGCTCGCGGATGCCGGCAAAGAGCACCAGCACCAGCGAGAAGCCGATGGCGCTGCCGGCGCCGAAGAGCAGTGAATCGACGAAGTTGTAACCGTTCGAGACATTGAGCAGCGGCACGCCGAGCACGGCGCAGTTGGTGGTGATCAGCGGCAGGTAGATGCCCAGCGTCTGCTGCAGCGTCGGCGAGGTCTTGGCGATGACCATTTCGGTCAGCTGGACGATGGCGGCGATGGTGACAATGAAGGACAGTGTGCGCAGATACTCCAGGCCAAAAGGCATCAACAGGTAATGGTCGATGATGTAGCTGGCCCCGGTCGCCATGGTCAGCACGAAGGTCGTCGCCGCACCCATGCCGTAAGCCGTCTCCAGTTTCTTGGAAACGCCCATGAAGGGGCACAGGCCGAGGATCTTGACCAGGACGACGTTGTTGACCAACACCGCGCCGACGAGAATGAATAAGTAATGGCTCATATATGGGGCAAGATTTGCGGCCAGTTGCAAGCGGCCAGGGAATCAGCCGGGGGCAGCGGGCCGCGTGATGGGCTTAGCGATGTTTGCGCATCATTGTAGCGAGCGTGTCTGCCACCTCACTGACGAGGTCCGGGCCGCGATAAATGAAGCCGCTGTAGAACTGCACTAGTGACGCACCAGCGCGGATTTTTTCCGCCGCATCCTCGCCGCCCATGATGCCGCCGACGCCGATGATCGGCAGTTCGCCGGCCAGCGCTGTCGACAATTTCTTCAATACTGCGGTCGACTTCACAAAAACCGGTTTTCCCGACAGGCCGCCAGTTTCGCTGCCATTCGCCAGACCTTCGACGCCTTCGCGCGACAGCGTGGTGTTGGTCGCGATGACGCCATCGAAGCGATGGCGGCGCAGGGCGTCGGCAATTGCGGTGATCTGCACGTCTTCGAGATCCGGGGCAATCTTCAGCGCCAGCGGCACGTATTTGCCGTACTTCTCGGCGAGTAGCAATTGCCGGGCTTTCAATTGCGCCAGCAGGTCATCGAGCGCCTCGTCCTTCTGCAATTCGCGCAGGTTCTTGGTGTTCGGCGAGGAGATGTTGACCGTGACGTAGCTGGCGTCGTTGTAGACCTTGTCGAGACAGATCAGGTAGTCGTCGGCGGCTTGTTCAATCGGCGTCGTGGCGTTCTTGCCAATATTGATGCCGAGGATGCCGCCCTTTTTCGGGAATTCAGCGGCCCGGACATTGGCCAGCAGGACATCGACGCCGGCGTTGTTGAAGCCCATGCGGTTGATGATGCCCTGCGCTTCCGGAATACGGAACAGGCGCGGCTTCGGGTTGCCGTCCTGTGGGCGCGGCGTGATCGTGCCGATCTCGATGAAGCCAAAGCCGAGTTTGGCCAGGCCGTCGATATGATCACCGTTCTTGTCCAGACCGGCAGCCAGGCCGACCGGGTTGGGAAATTTAAGGCCCATGACGTCGACCGGGCACGGGGCGACCGGTTTGGCCACGGCGCAAGCCAGACCTGAAGCATTCATGAGATCAAGCCCTTTCATGCCGATACCGTGGGCGGTTTCAGCGTCGAGGGAGAAAAAGAATTTGCGGATGAGCGGATAGAGCATAGTGGGCGCGATTTTACCGCAACGCCGCGCCGCCCTTGCAGAAAATGCCGGTTTTTGGCTCGGCGGCGCTGTTAACATTCGTGACACACAATGAGTTGGCTAATTGTTAAAATCGCTCCCATTCCCATTGCCGGTTTTTGCCACATCATGGCTACACAACTTGATCTTCTTAACGCCGTTCGCGGCGGTCGTCTGCTGGATGTTCGCGCCGCGCTGGATTCCGGCGTGACGCTCGATGACGAGGGCGAGCCGGGATTGATTATGGGGCTCGCCTGTTTCTTCGGTCACCTGCCGGTAATTCGCGAACTCGTCGCGCGCGGCGCGCAGGCCAATCTGCCGGACAACAAGGCGCCGACTTCGCCGTTGAATATGGCGATACGTGGCAACAAGAAGGAAGCGGTGCGCCTGCTGATTGAACTCGGTGTGATTGTTCCCGAGGGGGTGCAAACCGGTCTGAGTCCGCAGGAAGTCACGGTGGCCCAGTGGATTGCCTTCCGCGATGGTTACGGCCCGCAGGACCAGCACGGCAACGCCACCGGGGATACCGGCGAAGTTGAGGAAATCCAGATGAATCGCGTCAGCCATGTCGATACGCAGATTCTTGAGGCCGAAGCCCTGCGGGCCATGTTGCCCAAGCGTTGATCGCGCTAAAAACCCGTATTTGCCGCTGCGTATTTGCCGCTACTTTTGATCTGCGCAAGATAGCCCGTCTTGCCGTCAGCAGATAATTGGCGTTTTACGTCAGCGGGGATACTCCATGCAAGAAAGCAGTCTGTTTATCCTGGCCCGGGCCCTACACGTGCTGGCTGTCGTGCTGTGGATCGGTGGCGTGGCTTTTGTCACGCTGGTGCTGCTCCCGGCCTTGCGCGACCTGGCCGATCCGGCGACCCGCTTGCAGCAATTCGAGGCGCTGGAAGGGCGCTTTGCGCTGCAGGCGCGGATCAGCACGGTGCTTGCCGGCTTGTCCGGTTTTTATATGCTGGCGTTTCTGCACGCTTGGGAGCGTTACGCCCAGCCGGCGTTCTGGTGGCTGCACCTGATGACTGCGGTCTGGCTGATGTTCACGCTGGTGCTGTTTGTTTTCGAACCCTGGTTCCTCCATCGCTGGTTTCACGAACTGGCCGTGCGCGATGACCGGCGGGCTTTCGCGCTGGTGCAGCGGTTGCATGTCGTGCTGCTGAGTCTGAGCCTGCTGGCAGTTGGCGCTGCCGTTGCCGGGGCGCATGGCCTGCTGAGCTGAAACAGCGGCAGATACAATCCTTGACGCCGCTTTGTCCAGTAGCAGCTTAAACTCACAGCCATGCGAATTTTGCCTGTTTTCTGGTTGTTGACCGCCGCAGCCTTGCCTGTCCAGGCGGCGGGGCTGGATGATCCCTTTGCTACACGAGCGGCCTTGCCCAGCCCGGCGCCCTGCGCCACGCCATTGCCGGCGACGGCGCTGAGTGCGGTCGATGTCGTTGATCTGGCCTTGTGCAATCACCCGCAGACCCGCGAAGTGTGGGCGGCGGCGCGGGCGCAGGCGGCGCTGGTCGGCGTCGCCCAGGCGCTGTGGTTGCCGAGCTTGAACGGCACGCTCAATGCCACGCGTTACGACGATCAGAATTCCGCATATTCCCGGCGCAGTGCCACGCTGAATGCTGCCTGGCTGCTGTATGACTTCGGCCAGCGCTCGGCCAATGTCGACAATGCCCAAGCCCTGCTCGCCGCCGCTGCGGCAACCCAGGATGCGACAGTGCAGGCGCTGTTCCTGGCGGCGTTGCAGAGCTATTACACGGCGCAGGCGACGCGCGCCGCAGTGGCGTCGGCGCTGGAAGCCGAGCGGGCTGCCCGCGAAGCGCACGCGGCGGCCCATGCCCGTTACGAGATCGGCGTGGCGACGCCGGCTGACCGCCTCCAGGCGCAGACGGCCTGGTCGCAGGCGACGCTGAACCGCATTCGCGCTGAAGGCGATGCGCGCAACGCGCTCGGGACGCTGGCTTACGCCCTCGGCTTTGCCGCCAGCCAGCCCGTGCAACTTGCCGCGATGCCGGCGCTGCCGAACGATCTTGCCTTTCAGAAAGATGTCGCGGCGCTGATTGCCGAGGCGCAGGCTCGCCGCCCGGATCTCAAGGCTGCCGAAGCCCAGTTCAAGGCGGCGGAGGCGATGGTTGAACTGGCGCGGGCGCAGGGCCGGCCGACCCTGGCGCTGGCCGGCGGACCCTGGTGGCAGGACACGGCCGGGACAACGCTGCGCGGCAATACCTTGGGCCTGACGCTGAATGTGCCGCTGTTCAGCGGTTTTGACACCACTTACCGGGTGCAGGTGGCCGCGGCGCAGCGCGAGGTGCGTGCCGCGCAGCGCGAGCGCATCCGCAATCAGGTCGCACTGGATGTGTGGCGCGCCTATCAAAGTCTGACGACGGCCAGCCAGAGCCTGAAAACGGCGGCCGACATGGTCGCCAGCGCCGAGCAGTCGGCCGCCGTGGTGCTGGGGCGCTACAAGGCCGGACTGGGCACGGTATTGGACGTGCTATCGGCGCAAAGTGTGCTGGCCAGCGCCCGCCAGCAGCGCATTCAGGCTGAGCTCGACTGGCATGTTTACCGCGCCACGCTGGCCCAGGCCATGGGCGCGCTTGATTATTCGCTGCTGCTGCAGACGGCAGCGGAAGGACGACCATGAACAAGATAGTCAAGATGCTGGTGGCTACGACCGTCATCGCCGGGCTGATCGGCGGCGGCGTCTGGTATGCCCGGCAGCGCGCGGCGCTCGACCCGGAAGTGCGCTACAAGCTGGTGACGCTGGAAAACGGCAATGTCACCCAGACGGTGTCGGCCAATGGCACGCTGACGCCGCTGGTGCTGGTCAATGTCGGTACGCAGGTGTCGGGCACGGTCAGGAAGCTCTACGTTGATTTCAATGACAAGGTCGAAGCCGGGCAGAAGCTGCTGGAGCTCGACCAGTCGCTGTTGCAGACCGTGGTCCGCCAGAGCGAAGCCAACGTGCTCAACCAGCAGGCGGCCTACGATCTGGCCAAAGCCAGCGAAGCACGGATGAAGGCCTTGCTGGCCAAGGAATACGTCTCCCGCCAGGACTACGAGCAAGCGCTGCAGGTGCTGAAGTCGGCGCAGGCTTTTCTGGTTCAGGCCAGGGCGGCGGCGGACAAGGACAAGGTCAATCTGAGCTATTCGGTGATTACCTCGCCAGTGTCGGGGGTGGTGGTGGCGCGTCTGGTTGATATTGGCCAGACCGTCGCGGCCAGTTTCCAGACGCCGGTATTGATCCAGATTGCCCAGGATCTGGCGAAAATGGCCATCGACACCAGCTTTGCCGAAGCCGATATCGGCAACATCAAGGAAGGTCTGCCGGTGCGGTTTACCGTCGATGCTTTCCCGAATCGCAGTTTTTCGGGCAAGGTGCAGCAGATACGCCTGAATCCGACCAGCCAGCAGAATGTCGTGACCTACAACGTGCGTATTCGCGTTGATAACCTCGATTTGACGCTGCTGCCGGGCATGACCGCCTACGTCAATATCGGCGTGCAAAAGCGCGAAAACGTGCTGCTGGTGCCGAATGCCGCCTTGCGCTACAAGCCGGCCGAGAGTGAGCGCAAGGTGGAAAATGCCGAAAAAACACCGTCGACCGCAAAAGTCGAGGCTGGCGCACCCGGCAAGGGCAAAAAACGCGATGGCCAGAGCGGCACGGTGTATGTGCTGGCGGATGGTGAAATCCGGCCGGTTTCGGTGCAACTGGGCATTACCGATAATCGCAATAGCGAGATTGTCAGCGGTGAATTGAAGGCTGCGGATCGCGTCGTTACGGGCGAAAACAGCAGCGGCGACAAGAAGCCGTCGTCGGTCGGCATGCGGATGTTCTGATGAGCGATGCCGTCATCCGGGTCGTCGGTCTGGGCAAGTCCTACGCCACGGCCGCCGGCTTGTTTCCGGCGCTGAAAGGCGTCGATCTCGAGATCCAGGCCGGCGAATACCTGGCGATCATGGGGCCGTCGGGCTCGGGCAAGTCGACCTTCATGAACCTGCTCGGCTGCCTCGATACGCCAAGCACGGGCGACTATTACCTGACTGGCCAGAACGTCGCGCATCTGGACAAGGACGCGCTGGCCGGCTTGCGCAACCGCACGCTCGGCTTCGTTTTCCAGGGCTTCAACCTGCTGCCGCGCATGAGCCTGCAGGACAACGTCGCCTTGCCGCTGGTCTATGCCGGTTTCGCCAAGGACAGCCGCCGCGCTCGCGCCCGTGAATTGCTGACCAAGGTGGGCCTGGGCAATTACGCCGAATCGCTGCCCAGCCGTATTTCCGGCGGTCAGCAACAGCGCGTGGCGATTGCCCGGGCGCTGGTCAACCAGCCGCGCCTGATTCTCGCCGACGAGCCGACCGGCAATCTCGACAGCCATACCAGCGAGGAAATCATGCGCCTGTTTGGCGAACTCAACGCCGAGGGCATCACCATCGTGCTGGTCACCCACGAAGCGGACGTCGCCGCCCATGCCAAACGCCAGGTGCGCTTTCACGATGGCGAAATTGTCAGCGATCAGCTGACCGGGAGCGGGGCATGAGGCGCGGCTGGGGGTGCTTTCTCCTTCCCCTTCAAGGGGGCGTAGGCGGGGTTTGGCGGAGCAAGGCTCCGCACCGCCGAAACGGGCTGGCTGTGCAAAGCCAGCCCTCCGGCCGGGATGGGAATGGGTTGGACTGGCGATACTTGATCAGAATGACCCATCCCCACCCTAACCCTCCCCTTGAAGGGGAGGGGACTGCAGCGTTTGAGGGCAAGCGTAGTGCGGAGGTCACATGCTGAAAGCCATGCTTGGCGAAGCCTGGCTGGCGATGGGCGCCAACCGCCTGCGCACGGCGCTGACCATGCTCGGCATGATCATCGGCGTCGGTGCCGTGGTGATCATGATGGCCATCGGCCAGGGCGCGCAGTACGCGGTGCAGCAGACGATCAGCACCATGGGCTCGAACCTGTTCATCGTGCTTTCCGGTTCCTTCACCACCGCTGGCGTGCGCAGTGGCTCGGCCGGGGCGCCGACGCTGAATGTTGCCGACGCCAATGCCATCGCCGAACTCGACGGCGTGGTCAATGTCTCGCCGACCCACCAGGGCTCGCGGCAGCTGGTTTATGGTTCGCAGAACTGGAGTTCGCAGGTGCTCGGCACGACCCCCGAATACCTTGAGGCGCGCGCCTGGAATGTCGTCGAGGGCGCGGCTTTCGGCGATTCCGACGTGCGTTCGGCGACGCGCGTGGCGCTGATCGGCAAGACCGTCGCCGACAACCTGTTCAATGGCGACAACCCGGTCGGCAAGACCATGCGCATTCAGCAGAACCCGTTCATCGTCATCGGCGTGCTCGGCAGCAAGGGGCAGAATCTCGATGGCCGCGACCAGGACGACACGGTGATCATTCCGCTGAGCACCGCCCAGCGCAAGGTCTTCGGTACGCCCTTCCTCGGGTCGGTGCGGATGATCATGGTCCAGGCCGATGCGGCGGACAACATGCAGCGGGTCATGGACGCCACGACATCCTTGTTGCGGCAGCGCCACCGCCTGCGCGAAGGCCAGCCCGATGACTTTTTCATGCGCAACCTGTCGGCCGCTGCTGAATCGGAAGCCGAAACGACGCGGACGATGTCCATCCTGCTCGGCGCGATTGCGTCGATTTCGCTGATCGTCGGCGGCATCGGCATCATGAACATCATGCTGGTGTCGGTCACCGAGCGCACCCGCGAAATCGGCATCCGCATGGCCATTGGCGCGCGGCAGCAGGACATCCTGACGCAGTTCCTGCTCGAAGCGGTGATGATCTCCTTTGCCGGCTGCCTGCTTGGCCTGCTGCTCGGCTTGATCATCGCGCTGGCGATCAATGCCTTCACCGGCATGGTCATCGTCATTTCCGGCAGCGCGGCGTTGATCGCCTTTGCCGTGGCTGCCGGGGTCGGCGTTTTCTTCGGCTGGTATCCGGCGCGCAAGGCGGCGCAGCTCGATCCCATCGAAGCCCTGCGCTACCAGTGAAGCATTCGCCCAATCGTCGCCGCCTGCTGCTCGCCGGTGGTCTATTGCCGCTGTTAAAGCCGCTGGCGGCGCGGGCGGCCGGGCAACGGGTGCTGATCGTCGGCGGCGGCTGGGGTGGGCTGGCGGCGGCTGCCGAACTGCGCCGGGTCGCGCCACAACTCGATATCGTCCTGCTCGACCGTCAGCCGGCCTTTGTTTCGTTTGCCCTGAGCAATCGCTGGCTGCTTGATCCTGCCGCTGGCGGCGACATCCAGCGCCATGCCTATGCCGACATCGCGGCGGCGCGCGGCTATCGTTTCCTGCAGACCGAGGTCCTTGGC
>JAVBXO010000358.1 GCA_030824535.1 Azonexus sp.
GGGGGATTCGAACCCCCGATAGGCTATTAACCTATACACGCTTTCCAGGCGTGCGACTTAAACCACTCATCCACCTCTCCGGGAAGGCCGCTATTATAGAACAAAAATCAGGCTTGTCAAAGCTTATTCCTGAAAATTGCCAATCCTATCCAGAGCGTGAACAGTACGACAAAGCCGGCGATACTCACCAGCAGCGAATTTTCCTGGCGCCGCAGCAGCATCGCCAGGCATTTCCGCCACGGACGATTGACCAGCGCGAACAGCTGATAGATCAGGTTTTGCGTTTTCTGCCCCCCGCACAGCAAGCCCAGGAGCCATTGGGCCACAAGGCAGTAAAGCAGCATTTCGACAACAGCCCGCAGGGCGCTGATCATGAAATGCAAGCTGGCTCCCTCATTCGGAATCGACGCCGAACTCGGCATCGAGCTTTCTCATCCAGCGGTTATACAGCCAGATGATGCCCAGGTAGACCAGCAGGACACCTTGCGCCGCACCATAGAAGCCCAGGGGAAAGCCAAACAGCGTGAATTCGTTCAATTCACGGGCAAACCAGATCAGACCGAAAGTCGCGCCAATCCAGATCATCAGCAGAAACAGGGTGATGCGCCGGGTTCTGCGCCAGTACAGGTCACATTGCGCCATACCTCAAGGCCCTTCCCGACGAAAACGTATGGTCCGGAGAAAGGCTGCGGCTTCAGGATCAGGCTTGGTCAGCAGGCTGACGATAATGATTGTGGCAAATCCGGCAAAGACCCCGAAGACCCCGCCGGAAGTCGATTGCACCTGGAACCAGGGTGCCATCTGCAAGCCGCTGATGCCCAACAGCGGAATACCATCGAACTCGACACGCAAGATGTAATAAATGCTCAGGCTGAGGCCGACCAGCATGCCCGCCAGGGCCCCGGCACGCGTCGCCCTTTCCCAGAAGATGCCCAGGACCAGTGCCGGGAAAAAAGCCGAGCCAGCAATGGAAAAAGCCCAGGCCACCATCGACAGGATGGTCCCCGGCTTTTCTGCTGCGACCATGGCCGCCAGGACGGCCACCACCAGTAGCAGCGATTTCGAGATCACCAAGCGCAATTGGGTCGAAGCGCCGGGGCGCATGATCCGGTAATAGACATCATGCGACAGGGCGCTGGTGATGGTCAGCAGCAAGCCATCGGCCGTCGAAAGCGCTGCCGCCAGGCCACCGGCGGCAACCAGGCCGGAAATGACATAGGGCATGCCGGCGATTTCCGGCGTCGCCAGCACGATCACATCGGGATTCAGCGACAGTTCAGCAAGCTGCAGGATGCCGTCACCGTTGATGTCTTCAATATTGACCAGGCCGACCTTGGACCACGCCATGACCCAACTGGGCAATTTGGCCAACGGGATATCGACCAGGTGGGTCAGTACCTCGTACTTGGCAAAAACTGCATAGGCCGGTGCCGTCACGTAGAGCAGCAAGATGAACAGCAGCGACCAGAAAACCGACTCGCGCGCCTGACGAACGCTGGGCGTCGTGTAATAGCGGATAAGCACATGCGGCAGTGCTGCGGTGCCTATCGTCAGGCAGAACACCAGCGCCAGAAAGTTGATCCGCAGGACGTTTTGTTCTTCGACCGTGTCACCGGGAAAGGCTTCGGCATGGTGTATCGGTGCTTTCGCGCGGTCGACCGCCGCAAACATGGCATTTTCCCAGCGTATCCGTGCCTGATCCGGATCATGCGGCAATTCGCGGCGCTGCCGCTCAAGCATCACGATATCCTTCATTTGCGAATCACTGGCCTTGAGCTCGTTGATCCGTTGCGAAATCTGCTCGCGCTCAAGGGTCAGCGAACGCGGCAATTGCATGATCTTCCGCGCGTAGAGGTCGGCCTGCTCCTGGTAAAGCTGACGAACGTGGATTTCATCCGGCATGTTAAAAAGCTTGTCTTCGAGCCTTGCCACCCGCTCCAAAACCTCGCCATAGACCAGTTGTGGCAAGGGATTACCGGTCACGTTGTAGGACAGTATGGCCACCGGTGTCAGGTAGGCAACGATCAGGATCAGGTATTGCGCCACCTGGGTCCAGGTCACTGCCCGCATGCCGCCGAGGAAAGAACAAACCAGGATGCCGGCAAGCCCGACGAAGACACCAATTTCGAACTGCAGGCTGACAAAGCGGCTGGTAATGACCCCGACCCCATAAATCTGAGCGACGACATAGACAAAGGAAGCGAGGATCGCCGCGCCGACAGCAACCAGGCGGATCGCCCGACCACCGTAGCGGGCGCCGAGAAAATCGGGGATGGTGTATTGATCGAAGCGCCGCAGATACGGTGCCAGCAACAGTGCCACCAGCACAAATCCGCCGGTCCAGCCAATAACATAGGCCAGGCCCTGGAAACCTGAAAGATACAAGGTGCCGGCCAGGCCAATAAACGATGCCGCACTCATCCAGTCGGCACCGGTGGCCATGCCATTGAACAAGGCTGGCACCCGGCGACCGGCGACATAGTACTCCGACACATCGGTCGTCCGGCTGGCAATGCCGATGACCGCATACATCGAGATGGTAAAAAACAGGAAGGCGTAACCGATCCAGCGCGGCGACATCCCAAGATGCTCAAGCCAGGCAAGCAAGACGATGAACGCCAGGAAAGTACCTGTGTAATACAGGTAGTAACGCTGCAACCTGGTCAGCTTGCCTGCCATCTTCAGCTCAGTGGGTCCGCCGCAGGAAACTGCTGGCGCGCGACTCGTCCAGCAGCCGCACCGAGTTATCGATTCCCCTGGCGATGACCCGAACCAGCAGCATCTGGAATAAACGCGCCAGCAACAGGGTATTGACCATCGCATCCCGCCGTTCCTCGCCGCTGTCCAGCGCAAAGGACTCAATCCAGAAATCCAGCGGCATCGGCGAATGACTGCGCTCCTCGAACATTGACGGCAGCAACCACGCCAGATCGATCCAGGGCGGCTGAAAATTCAGCCCCAACTGACTCTTCAACAAACGCTGCAGAAAGTTGCCAACGTAGGGTTCGTGGTAAGTCACCAGCGACGCCTTGCCGATGAACAGCAGAAAAGCCGCCAGTTGCCGGGCAATCATCTGCGGATCAGCAGAGCCCGACAAATCAACAAAGAAGGCGTCGTCGGTGCAGAGCTTATTCCGCTGCACGCTGATGGCAGCAATTGCCAGCACCTGATCCTCGTCGGAATTACCGCCGGTCGTGGCAATGTCGACGACCACGTAACGGGTATGAAAATGCAGCTCGGCGCTGTCCGGCGCCGCCAACTGCTGCCAGTGCTCGAGCGTCGACTTGACATCGTCCGGCAGATGATCCGGCGCACCCTGACGAAAGAGAAATTTTTTCAGGCCGAACATGATCAATTCACCTGATAGTCAAGCTTCAGGCGCGACTGGATCTTGCGCGCCTGACGGAAAGACTCCTTGAGAATGCGCCGATCGAGCTCGTTCAAGCTTTCCGGATCAATCAGGTTATTCCCCTGCTGCCCGGTGTCACCATCCATGTATTGATGCTGCAGGCGCAGGAGCTGGATGAAATTGAAGCCTTCGAGCACGGCATTGATTTCATCGGCCTTGATGCCCAGGCGCTGCGAGGATAGACGCAAACGCTGGATCGAGTTGGTATTGTGGGTGCCGGTTGCCAGCGCATAGATGCGGGCAACGTCGACAAAAATGCGCGCGCCGTATTTCTTCAGGTCGATCTTGCCCGGATGATCAGCTTCCAGATCGGTCACGAAATCGCGAATCTTGCCCAGCGGCGGCGCAACATCCAGCGCATTGCGCGCCATGGCCTGGAGGAACAGCGGATTCGACGCTGCTTCGGCCAGCAGATAACGCCGCATGCGCTCGGCGAGTTCGGCCTTGCCGAGCAGCGCCCGGAAGTCGAAGAAAATCGTCGCGTTGAGCAGTGCCTCAGGATGCGGCAGACGGATCCACTTGGAGAATTGATCCTTCCACTCCGCCAGTGTCAGACACCATTGCGGATTGCTGGCCATGATGTTGCCTTTGCACAGCGGGAAGCCGCAGCGGTCGAGATCGCGATTGGTGTCTAGGGCGAAATCGAGAAAACGCTGCCGGAGGGTGTCGACTGCAACACCGTCGGGAACGGCGAAAACGATGCCGTTATCCTGGTCGGTGCTGAAGGTCTGTTCATCGCGCCCTTCCGAACCAAAAGCCAGCCAGGCCCATTCAATCCCTTCAAAGCGGTGTTTTTCAAGATTCAGCTGGATTACCCGCCGCGTCAGGGCATCGTTCAAGGCCGAGATGAATTGCGTCAGCTGCTCGGCGCCAATGCCTTGCGCCAGCATGTTGAACGCCAGTTGCCGGACGTCGCTGGCCGACTGCTGCAAGGCTTCGACATTGTGCGCGCCGTCAATCGACTGGCGGATCTGGCGCAGACCCACTCGCTGCAGCGAGAACAGGTCACGTTCCGAAACCACACCGGTCAGCTTGCCTTCGGCGTCGGTGACCAGGACATGGCGGATGCCGTGGGTAGCCATGGCCAGCATCGCATCATAGGCCGTGGCATGTTCCTCAAGCATGAAGGGCGCGGCGGACATGGCCGCGCTGATCGGCGAGGAAAGTGGCAGGTCGGCGAGAACGACGCGATCCAGCAGGTCGCTGCGGGTAAACACACCGACGGCCTTGGCATCTTCTCCGGCGATGACCAGCGAACCGATGCCGGCCTGCGACATTTTTTCCAGCGCCGCGCGCAGCGGCGTCTCCGGCGGCACGCTGATGGGCGAGCGCGAACCGATGCCGGCCAGCGGCGAATTCAGGGTTTGCTGCTCGCTGGCCCGTTGCGCAAACTGCAACTGCAACTGCCGCCGCGACTGATCGAGCAGGCTGGCAATATAGCGGGTACAAAACAGGTTGAACTCAGGGCTGCTGGCCATCAGCACCATGAAGTCATCAGCCGGCAGCAGGTAGCAAAAACTGTCTTCCACGGCGAGATAAACATTGGTCGATGGCCGCCCGGCCGTCACTGCGCCAATCGGAAAGCTTTCCCCGGCCCCGAGACTGAGGATGGAATACTCGGTGACCGTGACTTCGCCGGCCTGCCGCGCCTGAACCTTGCCGGACTGGATCAGGTAGAAATAACGGACACTACCCGAATCCGGACCGACGATTTCACTACCGGCCGGATAGAAGGCGATTTGCGCCTTGTCAGCAAAGCGCTGCAAGGCTCCCGGCTGCATCTTGTTGAATGGCGCATGATGGCGCAGAAAAGCCAGGGTATTACTGGCCATCCGCTGCTTGCCCTCCTGACGCAAAGCCATCCCGATCTCTTCGACCCCCCCGGGTTGCTGCGCCGCTGTTTGTTCTTGTGTGCTCACGACAAACCTCTTTCAAAGTGAGTAGTTTAACTTGAGGCGATATTGCAGGCGGCGAGCCTGTTTCAGCGCCTCGCGAAGGATGGCCCGGTCCATGTCATTCAGTACTGCGGGCCGCAATGGCTGAAGCAGCTCAGCACCACGTTCAAGCATTGCCAATTGATGTTCGATGCGCAGCCTTAACAACTGGCGGAACGCAGTTTCCAGCGCAGCGACTTCCAGCGCCGAGAGCCCCGTCACCGGTCCGGCCTGGCGCAAGCGCGCGACCGTATCAACCGCCCCGCTGCCGCTGGCCAGGGCAAGAATCCGGGCAGCATCCACGAACAAGCGGGTGCCGTATTTTTTCAGATCCAGCACATCGCCGTCGCCCGCGGCAACCTCTCCCCGAAAATTGAGCGGCACATCAACCTGCAGCGCATTGGCCGACATTAAATGCAGAAAGGCCGGCGTATCCTGGGTCAGCACCAACATTTGCTGACTCAGGCGCTCACCCAGCGAGAAATCACCATATAGCGGGCGCAGATCGAAAAAAATGCTCGCATTCAGCAAGGCCGCCGGATCCGGCCGGCGTACCCAGTCAATGAAACGCCCGCGCCATTCCTGCAAGGAAAGACAACAGGCCGGATTACCGGCCATGATGCCGCCCGCACACAGACTGAAGCCGGCCTCGGCCAGCGCCGCGTTGACAGACTGGGCAAAGGGCAGGAAAAGTTCGCGTAGCGCCTCGCCCTCTTCCTCGCTGCTGGCATTGAAAACCAGGCCATTATCCTGGTCGGTGAACAGCGTCTGTTCCCCTCGCCCCTCCGAGCCAAAGGCCAGCCAGCACCAGCCGGTCGGCGGCAGGCGATGCCGCGCGACGACCAGTTCGATGACTTTTGCGGTCAACCGGTCATTCAGGGCAGAAATCAGGCGGGCGGCATCCAGACCATCCGCCGGCAACAGATCCGGCAAACAGCGGCGGATATCGGCAGCCAGCGTCGAGACCTCGGCGAGCGCAGAGAATCCGGCCAGTGCAGCGAACAACTCGCCCCGAAGTCTTCCCACGGATTCCGGATTGGGATTCACGGCGCGCTCAGTACTTCACCCGGGCAAAATAGGTTTTTTCGGCAGCCTCCAAGGCCTGACGTACGGTCGTGATGCCCATCGCTTCCAGCAAGGGAACCAGTTTCAGGAAAACCTCGCCGGTCGCCAGGGCATCTTCCAGTGCATTGTGCCGCGTCTTGATCTGCACGCCGAGTCGCTCAAGGATCACGTCCAGCTTGTGCGATGCCTGGTTAGGGTGCACCACTGCCGATAACAACAGGGTATCGAGCACCGGCTGACTGAAGCGGATACTGGTGCGCTCTTCCTTGAGCTGCAGGAAACGCATGTCGAAAGCGGCGTTGTGCGCAATCAGCACGGTCTCTTCGCAGAACTCGTGGAAGGCTGGCAGCACCACGTCAATATTTGGCTGGCCGCGCACCATGTCTTCGGTGATGCCGTGGATGGGGATGCCTTCCGGACGCAGCGGACGTTCAGGATCGACCAGTTGGTTGAAGGTTTCCTGGCGCAACAGGCGGTTGTTGACGATGCGTGCGGCACCAATCTGGATGATCTCGTCCCCGGCCGAGGGCTCCAACCCCGTCGTTTCGGTATCGAAAACCGTATAGACCAGGTCGGACAACTTGCGATCAAGGTCGATGGACTGGTCATCAAATTTGAACAGGTCGAAATCGTAGTATTCCGGCCGCCCGGAATCGTCGCGCTCCTCGACCAGTTGTTCAGCCTCCGGCGTCGCCACCGGCAACACGAAGCGGAAGAAAGCGCGATGGGCGGCTTTTTCTCGCTCGTACCAGATTTCGCCGCCGTGCCGGTCAATGACTTCCCGCAAAGTCAGCGGCGAGGTGTCGCTGCCGATCTGCATCGCTTCCATTTCCCAGGTGTAGAAGGTCTCGGAAGACATCGCCGGCCCCGCCCAGATCAGGTCGAGATAAGCCAGCTTGCCATTGGCGGTGAGGCGGAAGCGCACTTCGCGCGGCTCGTAGTGGTCCTGCAATTTTGACGCCAGACTGGCCAGCGCAAAGACCAGCGAAAAACTGTCGGCCTTGACCCACAAGGCGTCGTCGACTTCCTCGGTCTTGCTCGGCAGCTTGAGCTTGTCTTCAATACGCCGCTGGGCGGCGGCAATGATGTCGATAGCGAGTATGTCCTCGAGTGGCCAGCGGGTTTTCAAGGAATCGGAGAACTGGTTCATCGTCTGATCGATAACCTGACTGCGCCGGGCGACTTCATCGTCGATCACGCGCAGGAAACGTTCGCGCAACTCCGGCTCCATGTCCGGGTAATCAAGCAAATTGGCCACGGCAGCGCGAATATTGCCAATCGATGAACGGCTACCCTGGGTCAGGGTGTGCAAGGCCTGGTCGCGGCGCTCTTCTTCCTCGATGCTGCGGGTGATGTTCTCCACCGTCAGCACGTAGCCGGACATCGTCTGCACCGCGTCACGAGCACCGGAAAGCACCGGCACCATCTGGATGCGCAGCAACTGACCGCCGCGCGTCGTGGTAATGAAATTGGCGATAGCCGTCTTGCCGGCAGCCAGTCGCTGATCGATGACCTCGCGCGCATGTTCGACCTGACTCTTTTCGAGAATCGAGAAAATCGAACGCCCCAGGCCGATCAGCGCACCGCCGCTCACTGACGTCGGCCCCTGCGCCAGCGCCTTGAACTGCAAGCGGGCGCGATTGTTGTATAACAGGATGCGACCGTCGAGATTGCACACCACCACCGCCTGCGCCAGCTCGGACATCAGCGCGGCCAGACGGTTTTTTTCTTCTTCGACCGAAGCCTTGGCTCGGGCAATCTGGGAGTCAACATCGTCCATCAGCAGGTCACGCTGTTGCGCCAGATCGTTGGCCGCCTGCGCCAGTTGTGTCACCTCCGGCGGCCCGTCGAGCGACACCCGGAAATTGCGGTTGGCACCGAGCATCAGGCGCAAGGTCTCGGCCATGCGCAACAAGCCCTCGACATACTGCTTGAACAGGTGATGCAGGACCATAACGCCAATTGCGAAACCGAACAGGGTCATCGTCGTCCCGACCGGCAAGCGCGAAAGCAGCAAGTCGTTGAGCATGGCCCGCTCGGCATCCTTCATGTCCAGCCAGACCATCAGGGAAGTGACAAAGAATGGCCCGGTCATCAGCAGACCGAGCACGATTACGGCAATAATGAAACGATGTTTAGCCTTCATGGCAGGCTTTCCGTCAAATTCAGGGGGAAAATCGGCCGTTTTTGGCCGTCGACCGCAGCAGCGTGGGAATCAGCCCGCCGCCAGTATGGCTTTGACCTGGGCAACCAGATCCTTGGTCGAAAAAGGCTTGGTGACATAAGCGTCAGCCCCCAGGGCCAGGCCCTTGGCGACTTCAGTGTCACGCCCTTTGGCCGTCAGCATGATGATCTTCAGTGCAGACTGGGCGGCATCGGCGCGCAAGGCCTCACAGACCTCGAAGCCGGATTTTTTCGGCATCATCACATCGAGCAGCACCAGATCCGGAGAAAAACTCGCCACCTTGGCCAGCGCTTCCTCGCCATCGCCGGCAACGGCAATTTCAAAACCTTCCTTTTTCATCAGGAATTCGAGCGAGATAACGATATTCGGCTCGTCGTCAACAATCAGAATTTTTTTGCTCATGCGCTTATGTCTCCCTTGTTATGCATCCAGCACCGGTAAAGGCACTGTGAAAATGAAAGCGGCACCTGCGCCGGGCCGACTTTCAACCCAGAGCTTACCACCGAAATATTCGACAATCTGCCGGCTGATCGGCAAACCCAGACCGGTCCCTTGCGGCTTGTCAGTCAGGGTATTACCCCCCTGGCGGAATTTTTCGAAAATGACCGAGCACTCTTCGGTGGTCAAGCCCGGACCATTGTCCAGCACCTCGACGCGCACCGCGCCCGCATCAACATTCAGCCGAACCCGAACCTTGCCCGTATCACCCTGAACAAATTTCACCGCATTCGACAACAGGTTGATCATCACCTGCGTCAGACGATCCCGGTCCGCCAGCACGACCGGCCCCTGGGCCGGAATTTCCAGCGTCAGGCCAACCCGTTTGTCGCGAAACAACTGTCCCAGCGACTCCGTCGTCTCCCTGATGATCTCGCCCAGATCAACCACACTGGTGGTCCATTCGGCGCGACCCGATTCCAGTTTGGCCATATCGAGAATCTGGTTGATCAGGCGGGTCAGGCGCTCGGCCTCGTTGACCACGATACCGAGAAAACGCTGACGATCCACTCGTTCGATTTCCGGATCGTCAAACAGCATTTCCGACAAGGCCCGAATCGAAGTCAATGGCGTGCGCAGTTCGTGGGTCACCGTCGAGATGAAATCATCTTTCATCCGGTCGAGTTCGCGCAGGCGCTCATTAGCCTCACGCAAATCAGCCGTCGCCGCTTCCAGTTCCTGCTGCTTGACTTCAAGTTCACGGCTGTAAGCGCGCACCTGGGTCGCTTCATCGAGAATATCCAGCACCTCGTCCAGGCCCAGATCTTCTTCCTGGACGACCGAGGCCACCATGACCCGAGCGCTCGCCGAACCGATTGCCCCGGCCAGTTCGGCTTCGGCAAAATGCACAAAGGCGGCATCGCCGGGCAGTTTCTGCCAATCGCTCAGCCCCCGCGCTGCGGCATAGGCAGCCAATTGCTGCCGGGCGCGGGTGCTACCGAGAAAACGCTCAAGCAAGGAAACCAGTGCCCCGGTTGAGGCCTTGCCACGCCACAGTTGCGCCTGCTGCATATCGTGCCCGGAGCGCAGAATATCGACAAAGCGATCAGCCTGACTGGCTTCCACGGCATCCGGCCGTGAATTCAGCGAAACTGCCACATAGGCGCCAATATTGGTCAGCATGCTCCACCACAGGCAGTGCGAAATTTCATCCAGCCCGGTCAAGCCGAACAGCGCATGCGCCTTCAGCCAGGAAATTCCGAACAGACCATCGACGACAAAGCCGTTATCGATCCAGCCGGAACGGGCAAACGACGGCAGCAGCAAGGTGTAACACCAGACGGTGAAACCGGCCAGCAAGCCGGCCATCGCACCGGCCCGCGTCCCCTGCTTCCAGTACATGCCGCCAAACATCGCCGGCGCAAACTGCGCCACAGCGGCAAAGGAAATCAGGCCGATGCCAACCAGCGCGTAAGCCTCACCAGCCGCCCGAAAATAGATATAACCCAGCAGGAGAATCAGGGCGATGGCCGCTCGCCGGATGCCAATCAACAAGCCCGACAAGTCCTGGCGTTTTTGCCCCTGAAACCAGGTCGACCGCAGCAGCAGCGGCATCACCAGATCATTGCAGATCATCGTCGATAAAGCGATGCTCTCGACGATCACCATGCCGGTGGCTGCCGACAAGCCACCAATAAAAGCCAGCAGTGCCAGCGCCTCGGCGCCATGA
>JAVBXO010000350.1 GCA_030824535.1 Azonexus sp.
TCCAAGGGCGTGGTCTGGGGTCCGATCAAGGACATGATCCACATCTCGCACGGCCCGGTCGGCTGCGGTCAATACTCCCGCGCTGGTCGCCGCAACTACTACGTCGGCACCACCGGCGTCGATACCTTCGGTACGATGAACTTCACTTCCGACTTCCAGGAAAAAGACATCGTCTTCGGCGGCGACAAGAAGCTCGCCAAGGTCATCGAAGAAATCGAAATGCTGTTCCCGCTGCACAAAGGTATTTCGGTCCAGTCCGAATGCCCGATCGGCCTGATCGGCGACGATATCGAAGGCGTGGCCAAGAAGTCGGCTATTGCCATCAGCAAGCCCATCGTCCCGGTTCGCTGCGAAGGTTTCCGCGGTGTTTCCCAGTCCCTCGGCCACCACATCGCCAACGATGCGATCCGCGACTGGGTCCTCGACAAGCGCGATGGCGCCCCCTTCGAATCGACCCCGTACGACGTCGCCATCATTGGTGACTACAACATCGGCGGCGATGCCTGGGCTACCCGTATTCTTCTCGAAGAAATGGGTCTGCGCGTGACCGCTCAATGGTCCGGCGACGGCACCATTGCTGAAATGATGAACACGCCGAAGGTCAAGCTGAACCTGCTGCACTGCTACCGTTCGATGAACTACATCTCGCGCCACATGGAAGAGAAGTACGGCATTCCTTACCTGGAATACAACTTCTTCGGCCCGAGCAAGATCGTCGAATCCTGCCGCAAGATCGCCGCTTTCTTTGACGACACCGTCAAAGCCAAGACCGAAGCCATGATCGCTCGTTACCAGCCGATGATGGATGCCATCATCGCCAAGTACAAGCCGCGTCTCGAAGGCAAGAAGGTCATGCTCTACGTCGGCGGCCTGCGCCCGCGTCACGTGATCGGCGCCTACGAAGATCTCGGCATGGAAGTTATCGGCACCGGCTACGAATTCGGCCACAACGATGACTACGACCGTACGATCAAAGAAATGGGCGACGCTACCCTGCTGTACGACGACGTCACCGGTTTCGAACTGGAAGAATTCGTCAAGCGCCTGAAGCCCGATATGGTTGGCTCCGGTATCAAGGAAAAGTACATCTTCCAGAAGATGGGCATTCCTCTGCGCCAGATGCACTCCTGGGATTACTCCGGCCCGTACCACGGCTATGACGGTTTCGCGATTTTTGCGCGCGACATGGACATTGCCCTCTCCAACCCGACCTTCAAGAACCTGACTCCCCCGTGGAAGAAGGTTGCAGCCGAAGACGTCAAGAAGGCCGCCTGAGTTACCTCAGTACATCCTTAACCTTGAGCCCGTGACCGCAGATGAGCGGCGCGGGCAAGGAGATAGCAATGCAAACCGCAGACAATATCAAGCCCTGTTACCCGCTGTTCCGCGACGATGACTACAAGAAGAACCTGAGCGAAAAGCGTCAGCAATTCGAAGAAGGTCATGGTCCGGACAAGGTTTTCGAAACCTTCATGTGGTCGACGACCAAGGAATATCAGGACCTCAACTTCAAGCGCGAAGCCCTGACCGTTGATCCGGCCAAGGCCTGCCAGCCGCTCGGCGCCGTCCTCTGCGCCACCGGCTTCCACAAGACCCTGCCCTACGTCCATGGTTCGCAAGGTTGCGTCGCTTACTTCCGCTCCTACTTCAACCGTCACTTCAAGGAACCGTGCTCCTGCGTTTCCGACTCGATGACGGAAGATGCCGCTGTGTTCGGTGGTCAGAAGAACATGATCGACGGTCTGGAAAACGCCAAGGCGATTTACAAGCCGGACATGATTGCTGTTTCGACCACCTGTATGGCCGAAGTTATTGGTGACGACTTGAATGCCTTCATCAACAACACCAAGAAGGCCGGCAATATTCCTCAGGAATACCCGGTGCCTTTCGCCCATACCCCGTCTTTCGTCGGCTCACACACGACCGGCTGGGACAACATGGAAGAAGGCATCCTGCGTTACTTCACGCTGAACCACATGGAAGGCAAGGTTGTTGGCAGCAACGGCAAGCTCAACATCGTGCCGGGCTTCGAAACCTACCTGGGTAACTACCGTGTCATCAAGCGCATGCTGGGTGAAATGGGCGTTGATTACCAGATGCTTTCCGACCCCTCCGAAGTCTTCGACACCCCGGCTGACGGCGAATTCCGCATGTACGCTGGTGGCACGACGATGGACGAAGTCAAGGATGCGCCGAACGCCATCACCACGCTGCTGCTGCAACCGGCCCAGCTGGAAAAGACGAAGAAGTTCGTCGAAAACACCTGGCACCATGACATTCCGAAGCTCAACATCCCGATGGGTGTCGAGTGGACCGACGAGTTCCTGATGAAGGTTTCCGAAGTCACTGGCAAGCCGATTCCGGCCTCCCTGGAACTGGAACGCGGCCGCTGCATGGACTTGATCTCCGACAGCCACGCCTGGTTGCACGGCAAGAAGTTCGCTGTGTATGGTGACCCGGACTTCGTCATGGGCGTCGTCAAGATGCTGCTCGAAGTCGGTGCCGAGCCGACCCACGTCCTGTCCAACAACGCCAACAAGCGCTGGGGCAAGGCCATGGAGAAGGTGCTGGCATCCAGCCCGTTCGGCGTCAATGGCAAGGTTTATGTCGGCAACGATCTGTGGCACATGCGCAGCCTGTGCTTCACCGACAAGCCGGACTTCCTGATCGGTAACTCCTACGGCAAGTACATCCAGCGCGACACCCGCTACAAGGGTGAAGAGTTCGAAGTGCCGCTGATCCGTATCGGTTTCCCGATCTTCGACCGTCACCACATGCACCGCGCCACCACGCTGGGCTACGAAGGCATGATGTCCGTGGTCACCCAACTGACGAACGCCGTCCTTGAGCAACTCGACAAGGAAACGATCGGCATGGGCACCACCGACTACAACTTCGACTTGGTTCGCTAAGAGACGCAGGATCGAGGATCCAGGACTCAGGATCGAGTAAGCAAGCCTCAGGCTCCGCCTACTCGATCCTCGATCCTGATAACTTGATCCTGCAACTCCAGAGGAGTTGCAAATGGCTAACATCATGATCCAGCAAGGCGCCAACGGCGGGCTGGTTTTTTACCTTCCGAAGCGCGACCTGGAAGCGTCCATCGAGTCCATCGAATTCGACACCGCCGAAAAATGGGGTGGCGAGCTGAAGCTGGACAACGGCGGCACGTACTACATCGACCCGATCGCCAAGCCGCCACGCCTGCCCATCTCCCTGAGAGCCAAGCGCCTCGGCGCTGCTGAGGATTAGGATCGAGGATCCAGTTATTAGGATCGAGTGAAAGAGCAAACCCTCACCCACCTCGGCCTACTAACAACTCGATCCTAGGCAACTAACAACTAGGAGCTAATACATCATGGCAATGAAAATTGATTCCGACATGTGCACCGCCTGCGGCGATTGCAAGCCGGTCTGCCCGACCAAGTCGATCAGTTCCGGCAAGGTCTTCTACAAGATCGATGCCGCTACCTGCACGGAATGCGACGGCCACAACGATTCCCCGCTGTGCGTTGACGTCTGCCCGTCCGGTTGCATCAGCCCGGCCTAAAGGCAGGATTCAGGATCGAGTTACCTAGGATCGAGAAACGGGAGGCCCTGCTCACTCGATCCTATTAGCTCGATCCTCGATCCTAAAAGGAGCCCATCATGTCAAATTCGCCCATCGCCTCACGCGAAGCCGCGCTGCGCATTGCGCTGGCTGCCCGCGCCCTGAACGGTCTTGACGTCAAGGCCTTCGTCGGCGCCTTGATCGAAAAACTGGAATCACCGCTGACCGAAAGCAAGTTGTCCAAGCTGACGGTAGAAGACCTGCGCACCCTGTTGGCCGGCGATTTTGCCGAACAGAGTTGCCATGTCGGCGTCGATGCCGAACAGCTCAAGGAAGCCGTTCGCCTGCTTTGGGGCCAGGGCATCGAGCACAACGACTTTCCTGCGGTCGACGCCTATATTGATGGCGAAATGCCCGGCTCGATCCGCGTTGCCGTCGCCGCCAATCGTGGTGAAAACCTCGATGGCCACTTCGGTTCCTGTGACCGTTTCCTGGTTTACCAGGTCGGCCAGCAGGCAATCAAGCTGATCGACGTGCGCAGCACGGCTGAAGCCGATGCCAGCGAAGACAAGAACGCTGCACGCTCGGCACTGATCGGCGACTGCCAGATCGTTTATGTCCAGTCGATCGGCGGCCCGGCAGCGGCCAAGATCGTTCGCGCCGATGTCCATCCGATCAAGAAACCGAGCGGTGGCCCGGCCCGCGAAGTCCTGCTTGAACTGCAGGGTCGGCTGGCCAGCCCGCCGCCCTGGCTGGCTCAGATCATGGGCGTCCCCTCGGCCTCGCTGGCCCGCTTCGAAGAAGAACTGGAAAACGAGGAGCAGTGATGATCTCCGCCACCCAACTCGCCCAGGTCGGCGAAGCAGCCCTGCTCGACGGCAGCGCCGCCGCCTTGCGTCAGCGCTTCCCCGAACTGCATTTCAGCGAATGCAGCGAAGACGATGTCTCGCCGCGTTACAAGATCGCCTTCAGCATTCCCGGCTACGAGCTCTACTACATTACCGGCGCCACCGGGCACTGCCTGGAATTGACCAACGATGCAGAAATCGCTACCGGCATTCTGATTGCCGCCAAGGTCGATGACGAGTGACGCCAAAAAATCTGACGCCGGCCTTGGCCGTCTGGGACTGTGTTCCGGTTGCAGCTTTTTCCCGGACTACCTGAACCAGCACCGCTGTACGCCGGGCGATGCCTGCATCCGCGCCCATAGCGGCCGGCAGATCGACCGTTTCCTGCGCAACAACCCGGAGCAAGCGGAAAACTACCTCGCCGACCTGTTCTGGGAGCGGCGCGCCATCGCTACCCGCTATGCTGCGGTCGACGCCATTTTTGCCCTCAAATCCGACCCCGACGAAGTCGTCCGCCGTGTCGTCGCCACCCGCCTGCCGGTCGAACAACTCGTGGCGATGATTGGCGACCACGACCGTGAAGTCCGTCTGTCGGTCGCCACCCGCCTGCCCGAACCTCTGCTGATCCGCCTGATCGACGACGCCGACTACCTGATTCGCGCCACCGTTGCCCGCCGCCTGCCGCATGGTCAGCTGGCCAAACTGGCCAAGGATCCGGAACGCGAAGTGCGCAAGGTCGTCGCCTCACGGCTGCCGGCCTTCGCCCTGCACATGCTGGCCGACGACCCCGAACCGGAAGTCCGCGCCGTTGTCGCCGAACGCGCCCTGCCCGGCCTCGCCGTCACGTTGCTGCAGGACGAGGAATGGTGGGTACGACTGGCGGCGGTTGGCAATGCTCCCCTCGAATTTCTTGCGCCGCTGACCGACGACCCGGAAGTCGAAGTCAGGGAAGCGGTGCTGGCTCGCCTGGCGGCATCGAAACCCGCCTGAACCCAAGGAAAAACCATGAAACAGAACCAGGCCTGGTCGGAATACTGTAAAACGCTCTCGCCAGCAATTGTCGAAAGCTGCACCAAGACGGCCGTCAGCGCCGGCCCGGGGGCGCTGCTCAAGGCCTTGGGCGGCGCCCTGCCGGACTGGAAGTTCCGCCATGCCTTGGCGCGCGGTGGCTGGTATCGCCTGGGCGGCATCGTCAATGCCGCCGGCGAACGCCTCAGCGACAATCTCGAAAAATGGGTCGAAGATGCCCTCGATGAGCGTGATGGTGATGTCCAGGCGCTGATCGACGATTACGCCGAACAAACCCTGTACGCCACGCGCCTGATCGGCCAGACGCATTACCTGACCAGTTCCGCCGGCGACGGCGACGACGACTTCCTGCTGCTGGAAATTGAAGATCTGCAGGAGGTTCGCGTCCATCGGCTATTTGCCAACGATCCCTCGAGCATCGAGGAAATCGTCGATCCACGGGGCAGCAGCGAATTGTCACAGCCGCTCGGTCTGCCTTTCTACAGTTTCCGTCGCCTGCAACATATGGGCGCTTTCCTGCAGCGCATGCTGGCGCAAAAGCCCGATCCGGCACCGATTCATCGCATGCTGGCGGACTGGACCAAGAGCAGCGCCGGCAAAGCCACGGCTTTCTGCAACCATTGGGTGATCGCCACGCGCGAACACCTTGACCGTTACCACCAGCCGGTCTTCCGCGCCCAGCCGATTGCCACCTTCGCTGGCGAACCGCCGGAATTCGCAGTGGCCCAGGGCACCAGCGGTCTCAAGCTCAACGAAGCACTGAGCCATTTCGACCGCGAAGTCGGCTACCCCATGGCCTGGTATTTCCACATGCTGACGACCAAGGCCGTGCCGCACTGGGTCGCCCAAGCCACCGTCGAAGATGCCCTGGGCGGCTTCGCCTACCTGCCGCAAAAGGACGTCGACACCGTCCGCAGCTGGCTGCATCGCCCTTACGCGGTGTAATTTTGCAATACCGGTCGCCAGCGCCTTGCCTGGCGACCACGGTCCCTCTCCGGGTCAATGGCATTGACCAGGACGACAAAGGTCGGGGAAGATTCGGCAGTCAACAGGAAGAAGTGCCGATCAGGCCTCCTTTACCGAATTCCCGACCAAGACCGAGACCATGAATTTTCTGTTCATCCACCCCAACTTCCCCGGGCAATTCCGCCATCTCGCCACTTATCTGGCGAGCAAACCGGGCAACCAGGTTGTCGGCCTCGGCGAAAACAGCCAGGTTGTGCGCCAGCAAGGCAGCACGCCTGGCGTCATCCTGTGGGGCTATCAATTGCCGCGACCGGCAGCAGCACAGACCCATCATTACCTGAAGCTCATCGAACAGAACGTGCTGCACGCCCAAGCCTGTCTGCGCAAATGTCTGGAGATGCGCCAGCGCGGTTTCATCCCTGATGTCATCTGCGCCCACACCGGTTGGGGCGATATCCTGTACATCCGCGAAATTTTCCCCAAGGCGCGGGTCGTCGGCTATTTCGAACTGTATTACCTGACGCATGGCGCCGACCTCGGCTTCGATCCGGAATTCCCTGTCAGTCTCGACAATCGCTGCGAAGTCCATACCAAGAACATGACGCAGCTGCTGTCCCTGCAGGGCTGCGACCAGGGCTGGAGCCCGACCCGTTGGCAGGCCAGCCTGTATCCCGCCGAATACCGGCAGAAAATTTCAGTCATTCATGAAGGCGTCGACACGCAAAAACTCCGGCCCGACCCCGCCGCCCGCTTCCAGTTGCCCGATGGCCGCTGTCTGAGCCAGGCCGACGAAGTCATCACCCTGGTCAACCGCAACATGGAGCCTTACCGGGGCTTCCATGTCTTCATGCGCAGCCTGCCGGAAATCCAGCGCCGTCGCCCGCAGGCCCAGACCCTGATCATTGGCGATGATCAGGATGTCAGTTACGGCAATCGTCCGGCCAATGGCCAGAGCTGGCGCCAGGTGCTGCTCAGCGAACTGGCCGGACAACTGGATCTCAGCCGCATCCATTTCGTCGGCCAGTTACCCTTTGCCCGCTATATCCAGGCCCTGCAGCTATCCCGTGCCCATGTCTACCTGACCTACCCCTACATCCTGTCGTGGTCGATGGTCGAAGCCATGGCCTGCGCCTGCCTGGTGATCGGCTCCAATACCCCGCCGGTGGCCGAAGTCATCCGCCATGGCGACAACGGCTTGCTGTTCGACTTCTTTGACCGCCAGGGCCTGGCCGATAGCGTTTGCGCCGCCTTGAACAATCCCGGGCATTACCAGACCCTGCGCCAGCGCGCCCGCGCCACGGTGCTTGAGCGTTACGACCTGCACGGCGTGTGCATTCCGCAACAATTGGCGCTGATCGATCCGGACGGCCAGCGCTAATCAGCACACCGCATGCCGGATCGTGTCGGATTACCGACAGCATGACGACATTGCTTGCACAACAAATTAAACAAACCTTAATTTTCAGTGACTTGCAACATGGCATTAGCCTTGCTACAAAGAGAGCAAGGAGAATTCCATGCGCCATCATCCCGACATTAGCAGCAACGCCCCCCTGCCCCAGGCCAAGCCGGCCTGCGGCGGCCAGGCGCTGGCGGCCACGACGCTTTTCTCCAGCCCCCTCCAGCCTCTGCCCGAAGTAGCCGCCCGGCGCGATCTGCTCGCCGCCTTCAGGAGCCGCCTCCATGTCTGAAACGCTGACCATGACCGCCATCGATATCGCCCCTCCCGGACTCTGGGCCACCCTGAAGGAAGACCTGGCCTGCGTCTTCCAGCGTGACCCGGCCGCCCGCTCGACCCTCGAGGTGCTGACCACCTACCCCGGCGTGCACGCCATTCTGACCCACCGCATTTCGCACCGCCTGTGGCAGTCCGGCTGGCGCTACCCCGCCCGCTTCCTGTCCTTCGTTGGCCGCATGCTGACCAATGTCGATATCCACCCCGGCGCGACCATTGGCCAACGCTTCTTCATCGACCACGGCGCCTGCGTCGTCATCGGCGAAACAGCCGAGGTCGGCAATGACGTGACGCTGTATCACGGCGTGACCCTGGGCGGTACCTCGTGGAACAAGGGCAAGCGTCACCCGACCCTGGCCAATGGCGTCGTGGTCGGCGCCGGCGCCAAGATCCTCGGCCCAATCAACATCGGCGAACGGGTGCGCGTCGGCGCCAATTCCGTGGTCGTCAAGGATGTCCCGGCCGACCGCACCGTCGTCGGCGTTCCCGGGCGCATTGTCGATACCCGCGCCGGCAGCAGCCGGCCGGAAAACGGCATCAGCCTCGACCACAACCTGCTGCCCGACCCGGTCGCCAAATCAATTTCCTGCTTGATCGAACGCATCGAGACCCTCGAAAAGGAACTTGCCGCCATGCGCCAGGAAGCCCCCCCCGCCGATCACACCGGCCAATGTCAAACCTGCTCGGCCGGCGATCTGTGCTGCGAGCAAGAAGTCATTCACTGAGAACACCATGGACCTGCTCGACTTCTCCGAATGCAAGCTCTACTTTGAAGAGCCTCTGCCGGCAGCCGCCGAAGAACTGATCGCCCAGGCCGCCCGTGAATACGGCGACCCCGGCGCAGAACTGGCCCTGCTGCGCGCCCACCTGCTGGCGCCGGAAAGCCTGAGCGTACTGGTTGGCATCTATCGCTATTACTTCTACCAGCACCGTCTGGAAGACGCGCTGCAGGTGGCCGAACGCGCCATGCAACTCTCCGGCCGGCCCCTCGGCCTGCCCGAAGATTGGCGCCTGCTCGACGAATGCCGCCTCGGCCACGCTGCCGAATGTTCCTTCGGCTTGCTGCGCTTTTACCTGCTGGCACTGAAAGCCGCCAGCATCGTGCTGCTGCGCCTGGGCCAGATCGGCGCCTCGCGCGACCGCCTGAGCAAGCTCGCCGAACTCGACAGCCGCGACCAACTCGGCGCCGCCAAATTGCTGGAAGTCGTCGATGAGTTCCAATCCAGCGAAACCCTTGTTCCCGAACCGCAATTAACCCTAGCCGCAGCCTGAGGAGGCATCATGGAAGATACCCTGACACTCGCCGAAGCCATGGAAGACCTGGTTTCCGCCGAAGATTTTCTCGAATACTTCGAGGTGCCCTATGAACCGGCCGTCGTTCATGTCAATCGCCTGCACATCCTGCAGCGCTTTCACGACTACCTGGGCAAGCAGGCACCCAATCTGCCGCCGGATGAAAGCGCCCAACGCGGCATCTACCGGCTGTGGCTGGAACGCGCCTACCAGGATTTCGTGACCTCCGACTCGCTGACCGAAAAAGTCTTCGCCGTGTTCCAGCACGTCGACAAACCGGGTGGCGGCTCCTCTTCCTTCGTTTCCCTCGACAAGGTCTTCCGCTCATGATGGACGCTCGCTGGGAATATGGCGAGGCGGTGCGCCTGACGCGCAACGTCCGCAACGACGGGACTTATCCCGGTCTCGACCCCGGAGCGCCACTGGTCCGCCGTGGCAGCATCGGCTACGTCGTCGATGTCGGCACTTTCCTTCAGGATCAGATCATTTACTCGGTCAATTTCCTCGACGAAGGCAAGATCGTCGGCTGCCGTGAAGAAGAATTGATCGGTGCCGAAGAAGCCTGGACGCCGTCGAAATTCGAATTCCGCGAAAAAGTCCGCGCTGCCAAGCAATTGGCCGTTGGTGGCGAAGTCCTGGTCGCGCTCGGCGCCATCGGCGAAGTCATCAAGGTCATTCGCGATGCCCCCGGCGGCGTGGCCTATCACATCCACTTCGACAGCCTGCCCGGACGTGTGCTGCAAATTCCGGAAAGCACACTGGAGGCAGCCGAACCCAGGGAACACAGCGATGCAGCAAGCCTATCTTGAACTGAAACTCTCCTGGGAACTGTTCCAGAAAGCACCGGACACCCTGTCCGAGCCGGAAAAACAGCGCCTGGGAGAAATCGCCGGCAAGCAGAGCGCCATTGAACAGCGCATCCTCAGCAGCCCGGAAACCGCCCAGGTCGTCGTCCCGGCCGCCACGCTGGCGACCCGCCTGGCGGAAATCCGCCAGCGTTACAAGGACCACGACGACTACGTCCAGGATCTCGAACGCCTCGGACTCACGGCGGCCAGCCTCGGCGACCTCGTCGAGCGCGAGCTGCGCGTCGAAGCCGTGCTGGAAAAAGCCGCCGCCAGCGTCGACGCAGCGACGCTGGTCGATGCCGAAATCTACTACCGCCTGCATCCGGAAGCCTTCGACCGGCCGCCCACCCGCCGCCTGCGCCATATCCTGATCACCTACAGCAATAACAGTGAAAAGGCCAAGGCGCTGAGCACGCTGGAAAAACTGCGGTCCACGCTGAAAACCCCGGAACAATTCGCCGCTGCCGCGCTGCGCTCCTCGC